>JBCDKB010000040.1:0-29476 GCA_038747035.1 Acidobacteriota bacterium
CGGCCTCGAGGAAGACCGCGGGGCCGCCGTCGCCGGCGCATCGCAGGTGGAGGCTGTGGCCGCCGACGTCTATGGGCTGGCCCGGCGGCGGGTGGCGGGCGCGGTCCCTCGAGGTGGAGACGGCGGAGTAAAGCAGCCCGGCGACGAGCAGCGTCAGGAGGATGGCGGCGAGGCCTACCAAGGATGTTCGGAGCACGGCTCTGACCTCCGCGGGCGCGTCATGATGGGGACTGGCTGCCGATCACCGGAACGTGGGCCCGGTGTCCAGGGTCATCGGCTAGCCGTAGACCAGGCCACCGTCGACGATCAGGTTCTGACCCGTGACCGCCCGCGCCCACGGGCTGGCGAAGAAAAGCACCGCGTCGGCGGCCTCTTCCGGGGTCGTGACCGAGCGCAGGGGCGTGCCTTCGGCGATGAAGTCGAAGACGGCGTCCGGCGTCGCGGCGCTCGCGTCGGTGGTGCGCAGGAGTCCGCCCGAGACCATATTGACGCTGATCCCCTGGGGCCCCAACTCGGCCGCCGACGTGCGCGTCAGCGCGAGCAGCGCACCTTTTGCGGCCACGTAGTCGTGGTAGGGCACCACCGGGTTTTGCATCAGATTGGTGCCGATGTGCACAATGCGGCCGAATCCCGCGTCGGCCATCGCGGGTGCAACGGCCTGCGTCAGGTTCAGCGCTCCGTGCACGGCGGTGTGGAATTGCGCGTCGAGGGAGTCCGTCGACAGGGTCGACAGCGAATCCCGGGCGTCGCCGTTGAAGCTGTAGTCGGCGATGGCGTTATGGACGAGGGTCGTCGGGGCCCCGAAGTGATCGCCGACCCGGTCGAGCATGGCGCGGATCGAGTCCTTCGACCGCACGTCGCCTTGCACGGCGAAGGAGCGCTCTCCGAGCTCTTCGGCCAGGGCTTCGGCTTTGTCGGCGCTGCGGAAATAGTTGATGGCGACCCGCGACCCTTCACGGGCGAACGCGCGGACGATGGCGGCTCCGAGGCCGCGGCCGCCGCCGGTGACAAGGACGGTCTGCCCGTCAAGCGGTTTCGACATGGATCATTCTCCTAACCGGAACACCGCGCGGGCCAGTGCCCGCTCAGGGGGCTGACGCCGCGCGGGTCTCGGGGGACGTCTTAGAGGCCGGCCCACTCCGCGGGCAGCATATTGGCGACCAGCTCGAAGGTGCCCTCGGCGCTCGGGGTCAAGACGTAGGCGATGCCCTGCGGATCCGGGTAGATGCCGGTGGCCGACTCGAAGATGTCGTCGTGGCCGACGAGGACGGTGTTGGTGCCGTCCTCGGGGATGGCGGTGAGCAGCGGCATCACGTTCGCTTTCATCTCTTCGACCTGCTCCGGCGTGTATTCCTCGAAGGGCAGGAAATTGAGCTTCGGATTCTTCTCGTAGCGGCCGAAGGCGAGCTCGGCGGTCTGCCAGGCGCGGCAATACTCACTGGAAATCACCTGGCCGACGGGGATGGCCTTGGCGGTGAAGGCGGCGCCGATGTCCTTGGCGTCTTGGATACCGACTTCACTGAGCTTGCGCTGCGATTCGCAATCGTCGAGGCTCATATTCGGGTCCGCCTGGTCGGCGTAGTCGCGCTCGGTTTGGGTGTGGCGGAAGTAGATGATGTGACCGCCCGCCTGGAGCGCGGCCAGCAGATCGGCGCCGGCGGCCTTGTCTTCAAACTCTGCGTTGGCTTTTTCGCCGGGGGTCATCTCGGCGTCGCCGGCGTCGGCTTCGGGGGCCTCCGCTTCCGGCGGCGCGGCCTCGGCGGTCTGGGCGTCGCCGTCGGGGGCATCGGAGTCGGACGCCGGGGCGCAGGCGGTCAGCGCCGCCAGCAGGGCGAGGGTCAGGAGCCAGTGGAATGTACGCATGGGGGAGACCTCTAAGTCGGCCGGCGACTCGACCGGCGGGAGCGGACCGCGCCGGTGGACTTCCGGAGCGGAGTGCTGACCCGTCGAGTTGACGCTGGCGTGATTCTTCTGGATGGAGCGTTTTCGAAGGCCTGAAAATGTACCGCCGCAGTCCTGTTTGTCAATACCCGGCGTCTGCCAAGGCCCCGCGGGGGTGCTGACTAACCGGCCGAGAGACGCGTCACCGTCGACTCGAAGAGAAAGGCGCCGAGGGCCTGTTCGAGGCGCTCGACGTCCTCGGCTTGAGCCGTCTCCAGGGTGACGTCGACGTGAATCCGGCGTCGGCCTCCGGTCGTGGCTTCGACTTTCCCCGCGAGTCCATGCCCTTCGAGGATCGACAGGACTTTGGTGCGGGCTGCGTCTTCGCGGAGCGCGGGCTTGAAGATCTTGCCGACCGCCGTGATCGGGATCTCATCCACGATCTTGAGCGCCTTCGGCCAGGCCGGCCGTTCGTCGATCGTCGATTCCGCGAAGCTGCGGAGCTCGGCTTCGGAGGCCCGGGCGCCGGGGAGTAGCTGGACGTAGCACATGGGCAGCTCGCCGGCGTAGGCGTCCGGCAGGCCGACGGCGGCGGCCATCGCCACCGCGGGGTGGCGCTGGAGGGCGTTTTCGATCATCAGCGGGTCAATATTGTGCCCGCTGCGGATGATCAGGTCCTTCGAGCGACCCGTGATGTGGAGGCGTCCTTCTGCGTCCAGGTAGCCGAGGTCGCCGCTGTTGAGCACGCCGTCTTGAAACGTGCCGGCGTCGTGGTGACCGGCCCGGTAGCCCGGGGACACGGTGGGCCCGCCGATGGTGACGATACCGACCTCGTCGGGGCCACAAGGCTCGCCGGGCGAACCGTCGGGCTCGATGCGCCGCACGGTCAGCTCGGTATATGGCAGCCGCAGCCCCACCGAGCCGTCGCCGCCTTCGCCTTCGAACGGGTTGCAGGCGATCAGGCCCGAGGCCTCGGTCATGCCGTAGATCTCCTTGAGCGGTGTGCCGGTCAGCTCTTCGAAAGCCTCGCGGACCGCCGTCGGCAGTGACGCCGAACCGGTCAGCGAGGCCCGGACCGTGCTCAGGTCAGCGCCGTCCAGGGGCACCTCCGTCAAAGCGCCGATCGAGGTCGGGACGCCGCCGGCGACGGTGATTCGATAGCGTTCGCAAATCTTCCAAAATCGGCGCACCATGACTGGATTGCGCAAGCCGGCGGGGGACAAGATCACCAGCTCCGCGCCGCACAGGAAAAGACCGAGGCCCAGCAAGATCGTGCCCGCGACGTGGAACATCGGCAGCGCGCCGACCACGACGTCGTCGGGGCCGAGGTTCATCAAAGCGACGCAGCCGAAGGCGGCGGTCATCTGCCCCCGGTGGCTATGGCCGGCGAGCTTGGGGTAGCCGGTGGTGCCACCGGTGTGGAAATAAGCGGCGATGTCGCCGCCGCGGCGCACCGCCTCGAAGGTCAGGCGGTCGCCGGGCTGGGCCATCAGGCCGGCGCCGAAGTCGAGGGCGTCCGGATGCTCCGGCGTGCCCGGGGGCGAGACCCGCACCAGGGTCAAGTCGGGCTTCAGGCGCTTGAGCTCGAGCGCCTTCTCCCAGATATCGAGCTGCGGGTGCGGCCCGAGGGTGACCAGCACCTTGGCTTCAGACGCCTCCACAAGCTCCCGGATTGCGTCCGGCTGCAGCAGAAAATTGATCGGCACGGCGTAGCCGGCGATCTCGGCGCCCCACAGGACGGCGTGGGTTTCCACCAGCGTCGGCAGCATATAGGCGACGCCGACCCCGTCGCCGCCGAGGCCTTGGAAGAAGTTCGCCGCCCGGCGCACCAAGCCGGCGAGCTCGCCGTAGGTCACCCGCCGGGCCTGCTCGTCATCGGCGCCGGTCATCACCATCGTGATGGCGGTCCGGTCGCGGTGCGCCTTTTCGGCGTGCACAAAGACGTCGTAGATGCCGTCGCCCGGCAGGCGCTCGCCGACGGGCACCTCATTCTCGAAGCGCTCGACATCGGCCAACGTGCGAAGGGGATTCTGAAGCCAACTGGTCATGGAGAGACTCCTTCGTCGACCCGCGGTCTGGGCCCGAGGCGATCGGTCATCGGAAGCGGAGAAAAGCCGGTGAGGGAGGTCCTTAGCCTAACCGATCCGCCCCGCGACTCCGGGGCTAGGACTGCCCCGTGAGTCGAGTCGAAAAGGGTCATGCCGGCGGCTGATGACGCCACGGATCGACGGCCCGATCCTCCGTCGCTCCTTCACACGCGCCCGCCGATTCCACCTCGCCGGCGTCAGCGGGAGAGGGGAGTTCCGGTGGCGATGACGGCGCGTCGGCTTCATCGCCGCGCAGGAAGTCTTCGAGCAGATGGTCCGCGATCGTCATGAAGTCGCGCTCCGTGACGATGCCGGCCAAGCGCCCTTGCTCGACCACCGGCAGACGGACGATGCGGTGTCTGCGCATCAGCTCGATGGCGTCGAGGGCGGAGGCGTCGTGGCCGACGGTGATGACTTGGCGGTTCGTAGGGCGCTTGAGGCTGGTAGGTCTACGCGCGGGCCCCGATCTTCTTCGGTCCGAGAGAGACGGATTCGGCCTGGGGGAGCTGTGCCGTGAGGAAGAAGCTAGGCGGCGACGTCGGAGATCGCCTCCGTGGATTGCCACTTCCGGACCTGCTTCCTGGCCCTCATGCCGGTGAGCGTGATGTAGGTCACCGGGATGATGAGCAGCGTCACCAGCGTCGAGGCGAGCAGGCCGCCGATCACCACGCGGGCGAGGGCCGCCTGGATCTCGGCGCCGGCGCCGAGGCCGAGGGCGAGCGGCAGAAGGCCCAGGACGGTGGTCGTGGTGGTCATGAGGATCGGCCGCAGCCGCAGGCGGGCGGCTTCGAGCACGGCGTCCAGGGTCGAACGCTGAGTCTCTCGGCGCAGGAGATTAATCGTATCGACCAGCACGATGGCGTTATTCACCACGATGCCGACCAGCATCACCAGGCCCATGACGCTCTGCAAGTTCAAGGTCGTGCCGGTGAATAGCAGGGTCGGCACGACGCCGATCAGCGCCATCGGCACCGAGACCATGACGATCAACGGGTCGAGGAAGCGCTCGAATTGGGCCGCCATCAGCATGTAGACGAGCGCCAGCGCCATGAGAATGGCGATGCCGAAGTCGCGCTGGGCGCGGATCTGCTCTTGGTACTGGCCGCCGAAAACGAGGGCGTAGCCGGCCGGCAGGTCCAGCCCGGCGAGCTCGGTCCGCACCCGCTCGACGGCGTCGCCGAGGGCTTGTCCGCTCTCGAGGTTGGCGCGGATATAGGTCACGCGCTGCGAGTCGACGCGCTCGATCTCGCTCGGACCGCGGCCGCGCTCGCGGCGCACCACGGCGGTGAGCGGCACGGTGTCGCCCCCGGGCGTGCGCAGGCTGATATTCGACAGGTCCTGGCCGACCAGACGATCCTCCGGACGCAGACGCACCAGGATCGGGAACTCATCGCCGTCTTCGCGGAATCGGCCGGCTTCGAGGCCGCCGACATTGGCCTGCACCGTGCGCGCCACGTCGGCGACGGTGAGCCCGAGCTCGGCGATGCGCTCGCGGTCGAAGTAGAGCCGCTCTTCGGGGCGGCCTTCCCGCCGACTGACCCGCACGTCGGCGATGCCGGGCACGGTCTCCATGCGCCGGCGCACATCGGCGGCGATGGCGTCGGAGCGTTCGATGCTGTAGCCCCGGAGCTCGATCTCGACCGCCGAGTCGCCGCCGCCCGAGCTGAAGATGCGGCGCAGGACCCAGAGCCCGGGCTGGGCGTCGATCTCGATCTCGGCGCCCGGAATCCGGCCCGTCACCGAGCGCCGCAGCAAGTCGGCGAGCTCGGCGCTTGTCATCGACCGCTGGTCTTGGGAGACGAGCTTCATCTCGACCTCCGCATTGCCGCCTCGGACCTTGCTCGAAATCGCCTTCACCGCCCCCGGCGGCAACACTTCCCGGGTGATCGTCTCGAGCTCGGTCAGATACTCGCGGACGACCGCGATGTTCGTGCCCTGGGCCATCTCGATCTCGACGTCGATCTCGTCGGCGTCGGTTTGGGGCGATAGCTCGACCGGGATGCTGGGCCACAAAAAGAGCGCCACGGCGAGGGCCGCGCCGGTGGCCAGGAAGACCCGGCCGCGGTGCCGTGCGGCGCTGCGCAGCCGGGCGACGTACCAGCGCTCGACGGCGGAGAAGAGCTGGCGCTCCTTGTCTCGCTCGCTCACCTCGGTGACCTGGAGGTAGCGGGCGGAGAGCATGGGGACGAGAGTGAGCGCGACGAGGAGCGAGCAGGCGAGGGCGAAAACCACGACCAGCGCCAGGCTCTGGAAGAGCCGCCCGCTGGTGGTGCTGGTGAAGACCACCGGCAGGAAGATCACGCAGGTGGTGAGCGTCGAGGCGACGATGGCGCCGGCCACCTCCCGGGCGCCGACTTCGGCCGCGGTGAACGGATCGTCGCCGCTTTCCTCCCGCTTGCGCACGATGCTCTCGAGCACCACGATGGCGTTGTCGACGATCAATCCCACGCCCAGGGCGAGGCCGCCGAAGGTCATCTGATTAAGCGTCAAGCCGCCGAAATAGAGCAGGCTGAAGCTCGAAATCACCGAGATGGGGATCGAAAACGCGATGATCACCGTGCTCGAGCGGTTGCGCAGGTAGAGGTAGAGCACCAGTACCGCGAGCAGGGAACCCCAAAGCGCCGAGGTCTGGACGCTGGCGATCGACTGGTTGATGAACTCGCTCTGGTCGATCACCACCGTGAGGTGCAGGTCTTCCCGCTCGGCGTTGACGCGGGTGACTTCTTCGCGGATTTTGCGCGCCACCTCGACCGTATTGGCGCCGCTCTGCTTTTGCAGGCGCATTTCGATCGCCGGCATGCCGTTGATCTCGGAGAGGTAGGTGACGTCCTCGTAGTCGTCGCGGACCTCGGCGATGTCGCGCACGCGGATCGGCAGCCCGCCCCGCTCGCCGACGACGGTGGCGGCGACTTCGTCGGGGTGCTGGTATTCACCCATCGAGCGCACGTAGAGGTCGCCCATGCCGCGCTTGACGTTGCCGCCGGGCAGAGTGACGTTCTCCCGGGCCAGCGCGTCGCGCACATCGAGCGCCGTCAAGCCCGTCGCGGCGAGGCGGTCCCGGTCGAGCTCGACGCGGATCTGCCTCGAGATCGAGCCGCGGAGCTCGATGGCGCCGACGCCGGCGATCTGCTCGAAGCGGCGGGATAGGTCATTCTCGAGGATGCGCGTCGTCTCCTCGAGGTCGCGGGTCGAGGTGACGCTCAAACTCACGACTTCGATGTTGTCGAGGTCGAGCTTCCAGATCCGCGGCGGCTCCGCTTCCACGGGCAGCTCGTCGCGGATGCGGTCGAGCGCCGCCCGCAGGTCGTTGGCGGCTTCGTCGATGTCGCTGCCCTGGCCGAAGGTCAGGCGGACCCGGCTGCGCCCCTCCGACGACCGCGACGTGACCGACTCGAGGTTGGGCAGACCCGAGACGGCGTTTTCGATCGGGTCGGTGATGAGCTTTTCGATTTCCTGCGGGCCGACGTTGGCGTAGGTGGTGCTCACCGTCAGCTGGGTAAACTCGACGGACGGCAAAAGGTCCACCGGCAGGCTGCGGAAGGAAACCAGCCCGACGGTGATGAGGATCAGGTAGAGCATCGCCGTCGCCACCGGACGGCCGATTGAGAGCTTGGTGATCGATGCCATCTCGTCGCTCCGTCAGTCGGCGGCGGCGCCGGGGCCGGTGGTGGGGACGCGATCCGCGCTCGGATTCTGGCCGTCGGCGGCGCCCTGCGTCGAGCTTTGTTGGGCGGAGGCCGCGAAGTCGTCCGTGGACGGCGGCTCGACGCCGACGGTCTGGGCAAGTCGCTGCTGCTTCTCGAGGAACGTCTCGAGCAGATCCTCTTGCTGGAGGCCCTGGAGGGTGAGCACCCGACCCCAGGCGGCGGCGCGGACGCGGGCTTCGAGCTCGTCACCTTCGAGCAGCTGGTGGCCGACGGTGATCACCCACTCCCCGGGTTCGACCCCGGAGAGGCCCAAGGTCTCGCGGCCCTCGGCCTCGACGACGGCGCGACGGCGTTCGACCGCCAGGGCCGAGTCGCCGAGCGCTTCCGGCGGCGGACCCGCCGAAGTGTCCACCACGAAGACCACCGCTTCGCCGGTGCGCGGGTCTTCCCACAGGGCGCTCGCCGGCACCAGCGTCGCCCGCTCGCTCTGGCCGTAGAGCACGTCGACGGTGACGAACATGCCGGGTCGGAGCCGTCCTTCGGGATTGTCGACCACGATCTCGCCGACGGTGGAGAAGCTGCCTTCGGAGAGGAAGGGCGAGATGCGGGTGAGCGTCGCCTCGACGGCCGCGTCGAGGGTGTCGGCGTGGAGGCGGACCGGCATGCCTTGCTCCAGCTTGCCGAGCATCGACTCGGTGAGCGGCACTTCGACCTGCACGGTGTCGAGGGCGCCGACCACGAAGAGCTCGGTGCTGCTGGTGACCCGCAGGCCGGGTTCGGCGAGGCGCTGGCCGACGCGTCCTGAGATCGGTGAGCGGATCTCCGCGAACGCCAGGCGGGTGCGGCGCTCGTCGGCGGTGGCCCGGCTCTGGTCAACGCGGGCGTCCGCCGAGTCGGCGCTTGCTTGGGCCGCTGCGAGGCGGGCCTCGAGGGTTTCGAGGTCGAGTCGGCTAACGACCTCCTCGTCGGCGAGTTGGCGCCACCGTTTGGCCTGGGCTTCGAGCTCGCCGACCCGCGCCATCGCTTCGCGGGCCTGCGCCTCGGCGAGGCGGACGCTGGCTTCGGCCTGGCGCAGCTGATCGCGCAGCGACGTATCGTCGAGCCTCACGAGCAGTTGGCCCTTGTCGACCCGCTCGCCGCTTTCGACCAAGACGTCGGTCACCGAGGCGTCGATCTCCGGGCGGATGATGACTTGATTCGAGGCCCTCACGGTTCCGGAAAGGCGCTCTTCGAGCGGCAGCGAGCCCGCCCGGGCCTCGACGGCTTCCACGGGCGGCGCCTCGGCGGCGAGGTCGCTGGTGAGCTCGACGTCAGGGGCGCCGCAGCCGACGGCCACGATGACGAGGGCGAGCGAGAGAGGGAGGGGGCGCAGGGGGAGCTGCTTCACTGGAGACGAGGATCGGATCACGGTGGGGTCCTCGGAGGGGTGCGGGTTCTGTCAGGCGAAGGAAGGGGGGCGGACTCTGTCAGGGGACGTCCAAGCCGTTCGGTGTCAGCGCAGCATGCTGCCATGGGCGGGGTGGACCCCGCGTTTGGGCTTGGTAAATCTTTCGAATCGCCGGGTTTGGCGGATTCGCGCTTGGGGGCTTGAACCGAACGTGGACGAGCTTCGATCCGCCGGGGAGCCGGTGGCGAGCGTGGCCCGGGAAAGCCGACTAGCCGCCGCCGACTTGGGAAACTTCGTCCACCAGGCGTCCGTGCTGGCGCAGAATTCGACGCAGGGCGTCGTGATCGATCGCTTCGACGCGCACGCCGTCGGCGCCCTCGAGGGTCTCCGCAGCGATCAGCGAGTTGAGAATGGCTTCCTCCGTCGCTTGGATCACCGCTTCATAAAGGTAGTCGAGCGTGTAGACGGCGTCGTCGCTCAAGGCCTCGAGCGTTTGCACTTCGCCCCGGGTCGGGGGCGCCGCGTTGGCGGTGGAGAAGGCGAGGGAAATCTCGCCGGAGGTCCGTTCGGCGATGCCTCCGACCGCGCCGACGCCGATCGTCGCCCGCTTGGCCAAGCGCTCGAGCTGCATCGGCAGCAGCGGGGCGTCGGTGGCGACGATCACCAGGATCGAGCTGCCGGCCTGGGGCGGGTCACCGAAATGCCCGGTAGTGTCCGGATTCAGGACTTGCCCCACCGGCACGCCCGCGACGGTCAGCCGCCACGGCAAACCGTGGTTGGCCTGGACCAGCACGCCGACCGTATACGGTCCGACCCGGCGGGAGCTGGTGCCGGTCCCCGCCTTAAAGCCGTGGGCGGTCATGCCCGTGCCGCCGCCGACATTGCCTTCGGCGATGGCGCCGCCGCTTGCGGAGTCGAGGGCCGCGAAGACGTGCTTTTCCTTCACGTGGCGACCGTAGAGGTCGTTGAAGCCGCCGTCCCAGGTTTCGCCGACCACCGGCAGATGGGTCATGTCCCGCGGGCGGTGGCGGCGCATCCACTCGATGGCGGCGGCGTGCACGTCGCCGACGCTGACGGTATTGGTCAGCAGGATCGGCCCGTAGAGCGTGCCGAATTCGTCGATCCAATGGGTGCCGGTCATTTCGCCGTCGCCGTTCATCGTGAAGCGCGCCGCAAAGACGCCGGCTGTTGCGTGCCGGCCGCGGGGATGGATCGCGGTCACGCCGGTTCGCACCGGGCCCTTTCCCACCACGAGCTTGCCGTGCCCGCGGATCAGCGTCGCGTAGCCCACCTCGACGCCCGCCACGTCCGTGATCGCGTTGTGCTCACCGGGCGTGCCGTCGAAGGGGATTCCGAGGTCGCGGGCCCGCCGGGTCGCCGGGTCTTCGGCGGAGGAGGCCGCGACGAAAAAAAACCCTACGAGGGCGGCGATGATCCGTGGGAAGGCCGCCTTGCGGAGGCGGCTACCGGTTGAGCCGGTGCGCGCCTGCGAGCGCGAGGGAAGTCGAAAGAAACCAGGGACGCTCGAAGCGGGGCGAGGGGAGACCATAGTGCCCATTTTGCCATGGGCTCTGACGCGCGCAGGACGCCGCATTCTCGGCGTCGAAAGGGCGGCCTGCCGGTATGATTCGGGGACTGGCCCCGGCAAGGGACGAAAAGGAGTCCGGTGTGAATATTTGGGATTGGTGTGAGCGGGAGATCGCGTCCCTTTGGGACTCTGAGCCGGACTTAGCGAGGAAGCTTGACGACTTACCGACGCGCGTGTGTGACGACGAACACGCCTACGTCGACGCCGTGATTCCGGAGCTGGTGGCCGCCGCCCGACAGCGCGGCCATGTGTGGCTCGAGATCTTCGTGCGCCACTGGGGGCTCCAGAGCACGGTCGCCCGTCGCTTCGAGGTGAAGGAATCCTTGGCCGAGGCGGTGTCGCTGCTCGACCTAGCGCACCGGCCGGAGGCTGAAGGCTGTCCGCAAAGCATCTGCGCCGCGCAGAATCTGTGCATCGCCTACGGCGCCGTCGACGGCCCGGGCTTCGCCGCGGAGCGTCGGGCGGCGGCCCGGGAGACCTTGGATCGGATCGATCCGACCTGGCCGTGCTGGCACTGCCTTTCGATCGAATACGGACAGAGCTTGGTCGATCAAGGGGAGCCCGAAGAAGCGCTCGCGTACCTCGGCCGTCAGCGCGAGCAGGCAGAGCTCGCGGGCGGTGACACCGATGACTACGTCAACTTAGAGGCGCTCCTCCAGCTCGGAAGGCCCGAAGAAGCGCTGGCCAGCGTCGAGGCGCGGGAAGTCCTCGGTGCGGGGGAGCACGGCCGGCTGTATAAGGCCGTGTGCCGGGCCCGCTGTCTGGCCTACCTCGGCCGCGGGGAGGAAGCCTTGAAGGCCCTTCCGGCGTGGCCAGAGGTCGCGAAGTCGGCTCGGCTCTTCTGGGACTACAGCGACACCTTTAACGTTTTGATCCGGCGTGGGACCGTGCCGTGGGACGTGGAGATCTCGAGGCGCGTGGCGCATCAGCTCGAGACTCTCGAGCAACAGGGGACGTGGGGTTACCTTTATAAGACAGCCGAGCTTTGGTGCCGCCTGGCGCTGGAGGTCCGGCCCGAGGCGTGGGCCCTGGGCGTGGCGCTCCGCAATCGGGTCCGCCGGGCCGCTGCGAAGCTGCGGGATCCGTCGCGGGCTGACGGCGCCCTCGGCGAGCTGACGCAGACGCTGGAGTCGCGCCGGCCCGAGCCCTACGGCGGGACGCTCGTCCAGCTTCAGTCGGCGCTCGCCGACGCGGACTACGGCGCCGAGCTGGTCCTGATCTCCCAGGTCACCGCCGGCTTCGCCGTCGGGGCGCCCGAGGTCGATCTGGTGGCGGAGGTCGCCGACCACTGGCGGCGCGGCGGATTCTTCGCCGAAGCGACGGAGCTTTACGTCGAGGCGTGGAGGAATCAGCCGGGCGACGCCGCCCTCTTCAAGGGGCTCTGCCGCACGCTCCTTGAAAGCCAGGACTGGGCGCAACTGGAGCAGACGCTCGACGACGTCCCGGCCAACGCCGACGGGAACATGGCCCGAGCGGCGCTGTGGTTCCGGTCGCTCTTGGCAGAGCGCCGGAGCGGCGACTTGAAGGCGGCCCAAGGCTTCCTGCACGAGATCTACGCGCGGGAAAGGGCGGAGTGTCCGGCGGGCATCGTCGCCAAGCTCGCCTCTTTGAAGGACCGTTCGGGGGACCCCGAGGCGGCCTTACCGCTGTGGTCCGAAGCGGTGGCGGCGACTGAAGAAGGCGGCAACTGGGACTGGGATCGCATGGTCTGCGCCACCCGCCTCGGCCGTTGGGACGTCGTCCGCGATTCAGCGGCCCGACTCGGCCTCGAGCTCTCCACGACGGAGGGGCCGATCGACGAGAACTGGGGCCGGCTGCGTCTCCAGACGGCATCGACCCGGATCCTGTGGGCGACGCGGACCGGACCGGTGACCGCCCGGGTTTACTCGGTCACCGGGCCGGAGGAGCCTGAGCGATACGGAGACGTGGTGGTCTTTGATCCCGCTCCCCTCGAGCCGCCCAGCGGCGACGACGGGGAATCTTCTCCGCCGCCGCTCTTCCCGATCGTGGCGATGCTCGCCGATGGCGATTTCGAGTGCTTCACGTGGGACGGTCCTAGGCCCGAGGATGACGCCGTCGAGTCCTTCCTGGACAAGCTCCGGGCCTTCGGCGGCGCCGCCTTCGTAGCTTCCGGTGATCAGTACGAGCAGGTCGATCCCGAGACGTCGAAGGAAATCCCGGCGATGTACGTCAAAACGACCGTGCCGCTCAGACGCGTTCGCGAAGAGCTCCGCACCGTTTTCGCCGAACTGGCGGATTCGATGGATGAAGGTCTCGCCCTGTGGCCCGACCTGCTCGACGCTTTGGGTGAGTCCGACGGGGCCGAGAAGCAGCGGGAGCTGCTCGAAGCCTGGGGAATGGAATGATCACCGAACTCAAGCAGACCGGGGTCGACACCGGCGGGCTGCTCCAGGTGCTGGGCCAGAATCTCTACAGCACCCCCGAAGTGGCGGTGCGGGAGCTGGTGCAAAACGCCCATGACTCGTGCGTCCGCCGCCGGCTGGAGGACAAGGCGCCCGACGCGGCGCCGCCGCGCATCGACGTCACCGCCGACCCCGGCGGCACGCTGACGATCCTCGACACCGGCGCCGGCCTGACCCGCGAGGAGGTCGAGCGATATCTCGCGACGCTCGGCGCCGGCTACACCCGCATCCTCCGCCGGTCGAGCGGTGATAGCGAGCTGGTGGGCGCCTTCGGCTTGGGTTTCCTCTCGGCCTACGTGATCTCTGATCTCGTTGAAGTGACCACCACCAGCTACCAAGATCCGGGCACGACGCTGCTTTTCCGATCGCGGGACGGTCTGCGCTACAGCCTGTCCGAGGCGCCGTCGGCGCCCGTGGGCACGCGCGTCCGCTTGACCCTCAAAGCGAGCCACAGCCAGCTCGGCGGGCCGGACTACGTCGCCCGCGTCTTGGAACGCTATTGCTGCCTGCTGCCGACGCCGATTTATGCCCCCGCGGCGATCAACGGCACGCCGCCGAGCTGGCGGGTTTCCGAGGATCTGCCGGAGCTGCGTCGCCGCAAGCTCCACCTCGAAACCGCCCGGCGCTTCGAGCGTCACTTCGAGCCCCTGTGCGTGTGGGAGGTTGAGCCGGCGCCGGAGTTCGAGGTGCGTGGCATTGTGTGGCTCCAGGACGGCGGCAGCTGGGCGACGTCGGATACCCGACGGGTGTCGATCTTCGTGCGCGGCATGCTGGTCGACGACGACGCGCCGAGGGCGCTGCCGGAATGGGCCGGTTTCGCCGGCGCGGCGATCGAATGTAACGACCTGACGCCGACCGCAAGCCGCGAAGCGGTCCAGCGCGACAAAGCGTGGGACCAGCTGGTCGAACACCTGCGGCAAGCGACGGTCAAAGGCTTGGTCCACGTCGCGCGGACCCAGCCCGAAGCCTGGCGGCGCGTCGTCGCGAGGCACAACGAAGCGCTGCGGGCGGCGACCCTGGTGGAGCCGGCGCTTTTTGATCTTCTGGAAAACCAGCTGCAGCTGCCGACCAGCGAGGGACCGATGCGACTGCGGGAGGTCGAGAAAGCGACGCCCGGGCGCCTTTTCCTGACGGTCGGAGACGGCGACGGCTACGAGACGTTAATTCATCGCGCGCTGTCGCAGCCGGTCCTGACGGGCCACCTCTTCGGCGTCGCGGCCTTTGCGCGGATTTGGTGCGAAGCGAACGGCAAGAAGCTCATCACCCTCGGCACGCAGAGCGGTAACGAGGAAGTCTTCAGGCCCGCTGAAAAGGACCCGGACCGCGACCGTCGGCTGGGGGCCCTCTTCGGCGACGCCGGCCTCGGCATTTCGGCGTCCCATTTCGAGCCCGCGACCCTGCCTCTGCTGTGGGTCCCCGACCGCGAAGCGGCGCTCAAGCAGCGCATCGAAGACGACCGGGCCGACCGGCGAATCAGCGCCGGCCTCCTCGGCCTGGCGCGCCAATTTACCGCCTCGATCGAAAGTCGAGAGCTCGCTCGGCTCTTCATCAATCTCGGGTCGCCCCTGGTCCAGGAGCTGCTCGTGGCCGACGACGCCAAAGCCCGACACGCCGCCGCGGTCTTGCGCGCCTTGGCCCAGGTCGGCGCCCGCGGGCAAACGGGCCTGGACCGGGATCTGGGGGAGGCGCTCACGGAGCTCTCCGAATCCCTGCGCGAGCTTCTTCGCAGCTAGCGGGGGGAGCCCGCGGGGGGCGTCCCCCGACGACTCGTCTAAGACCTGATCCGCAACGCAGCGCTTGGTTTACTATGCCTAGGGATGCGAGACAGTCTGCGATTTCTCTTCACATGGGCTGAAGGCGCCTTCAGCGTCGCCGAGACGCCGGTGCGCGAACGTCGCCAGCGGGCGTATTACGCCGTCAGCGTCGGCGCCCTGCTGCTGGCGCTCTTAGGCGTGGGCGTGGCGGACGTCTTAGACAACCGGGGCGGGGAAGCCCTGAGCAACCTGGCGTTCGTAGCGATGATGAGCGCGAGTCTCGTTTATCTGCGCCTGGGCGGCAGCCTGAAGGGGATTGCGCGGTTCGGTTTCGGGCTCGGCCAGGTCACGCTGGTCTACGAGGTGACCACTAAACTGGACGATGCATTGGTGCTGCAGTGGCTGATCGTCCAGCCGATCGCCGTGTTCTTCCTGCTCGGCGCCCGTGAAGGCGCCTTCTGGGTCGTCAGCGGCGGCACCATCGCGACGGTCTTGCTCCTGGACCTGACCGGAAGCCACGCCTATGATCCGGCCTTCTTGCCGGTCTTCCTGTCCAGCTTCCTCGCCCTCAGCGTCATCGGATACCTGCTCGAGGCGTCACGCCGCCGCTTGATCGCCGAAGTGCAGGCGGAGACTGCGAACCTCGAGCGGACTTTGGCCATGGAGGAGACGCTCCAGGATCTGATTCCGATTTGCGCCCAGTGCAAGAGCGTGCGGGATGACGACGGGTATTGGCATCGGATCGAGGCTTACCTCGGCGACCATACGACGGCGGCGCTCGAATCCGCCATGTGTCCGAGCTGCGTGGAAGGGGCTATGCCGCGTGGCGTCTAAGTCGGCCTGGGCCCCACCCGGACTGACGCGCCGAGGTCGGGGCTTACGGTGGCTTTTCGCTGCGATCGTGGCCATCTTGACGGTGGCCGTGGCGACGGGGGCGGCGGGCGGATACGCTTTCCTGTGGATCTACGTCTTGCCGGGGACCGCGCTGATCCTCTTCGGGAAGAGGGAAGGTGGACTGTGGATCATGGCGACGGTCTGTCTGACTTTCCCCTGGCTCCTAGGTCCGATCGGCGCGGAGTATTCCGGGGAGATCCTGTGGCGGTTCTGCGTCACGTTCACCGTCGTGACGCTCTTTAGCTTCGGCCTGGAGTCTTCCCGGCGGAGGAACGTCGAAGTCCTCCTGGACCGGAGAAACTCGCTGGTGGAGGCCGCCGAGCGTGTCAAGACGCTCCGCGGGTTGCTTCCGATGTGCCCGACCTGCAAGAAGATCCGCGATGATGAAGGATTTTGGCTCCAGGTCGAGGAATTCGTCTCGTCCCGGGCCGCGGTCCAGTTCAGTCACGGGCTTTGCCCGGACTGCGCCCTCCAGTTTCTCGATGAGCTCGAGGAGGGGGGCGCGTCTTCAGCGGGGTCGGCGGCTTCGGACTCGGCGAATCCGGCGGACAGCGCCACCGAAGACGGCTCGTGAACGCCGGAGCGTCGACCTCCAAGGCTTCACCAGCGATAGAAGGCTCCGGCGCCGAAGAAGCGCTGGTCCCTCGACCCGAGGTCGCGCACCAGCGGACTTTCGGCGGCGTCGTCCACGAGGCGGTTCCAAGCGAACCGGGTAAAGACCCCCCAGGATTCGCTGAACGACGTGATGGCGTAGACCTCGAATCCGAAGTCCCTGAAGCCCGCCCCTGCGTCATAGATCGCCAGGCCCGCGTCCTGGGCCGCCTCGGGCGCGATGGAGAAATAGGTTTCGTGGTAACCGCCGTCGGCCCACGTTGAATTCGCCGCCAGGCCGATCCGGAGCATGCGCGAGACCTTGAAGAAGTACTCGACCTTGAATTTGGCGGTCAAGCCGCCGTGGGCGTCGAGCACGTCGTGGCGCACGGCGAGGTCGAGTCGGAGTCGGTCCTCGACGCTGCGTCCGAGGGGGACGTCGAGGCCGACGAAGCCCCCCAGCTCGAGGGCGACGTCGACCTCCGGCAGGAGCTGAATCGTCGGCTCATCGACGAAGTCCTCGTCCCGCGGCAGGCCCACCGATAGGCTCGGCCCCCCGCGCCACGGGCCGTCGATGAGGTCCAGTCTGGCCTCGAGACCTTCGAGCTCGACCGTTCCGCGGTCAAGTTCAAACTGGCCGACAAAGAACGGCACCAGGCGACCGTCGTCGGCGCCTTGGTATTCCGGCAGCTCGGCGACGCCGGCGACGAAGAATCCCGACCGCTCCCTGGCCTCCGCGTCGCCGGATGCCGTTGCGGAGATCGGGACTGCAAGCACGGTCGCGACGATCAGCGGCAGGGTCAAAATCGCCGGGCGCCTCGAGTTCCAGGGTCGGCGGGGGACGCTTCGCGCGTTCAGCGGTCGGGGGTGACGGGCAGCGATCATCGGCGGCTCCTCAGGGGGATCGGTCCACGGAGTTGGACGAAGTGTGTCGTAAAAGTGTAGATACACATGTCATTCTCTGCGGCCTTCGCGATGGCCCCGGCTTCGGATGAGACTTTTTGTGCGGAGGGGCGCGGTCGCCTAAGGACCGAGGTCGGCGAGTCGCTCGAGGAGTCGCCGCGCTTCGTCGCGGTCGCCTCCGAGGTGCCGCTCCACGGCGCTTTGCGCCTCGTCCCATAGCGGCAAGCCCCGTTCCAGCACGTCGCGACCGGCCGGCGTGATCTCGATCGGGCGCTGTCGGCGGAAGCCCTCAGTGCCGACCGCCGCCAGTCCGGCCCGCTCGAGGATGCGGAGATTTCTCGTCAAGGTCGTTCGGTCGACGCGCATAACCTCGGCGAGGAACGAGATCGAGCGACCGGCGCCCTCCACGAGGTGCACCAGGAGCGTGAATTGTGCCGCGGTGAGGCCCAGGGGACGCAGGGCCTCTTCGTAGTGGCGAGTCAACACCCGACTCGCCTTGCGCACCCGCATGGCGAGGCAGGCGGGGGGGATGTCTTTGAGGCTCGTCGTGTCGCCCATGACTTCATTATCCACGAGTTGTCTTTTGAGGGGCGCGCGTCGGCCCGGCGGCGGGCGGATCGAAGCAAGCGTCGAATCGAGCGTCGCGACGCTCCTCGACCGCGTGCGGTGGGACTACGACGCGGCCGACGACCGGCTGGACGGCTGAGGGGCCGGACAGCTCGCCCGATCTGGTCGGCTCCGCACCGGCAGAGTAATCGAAAAGGCAGACTGCGGCTGCGACATTTGGCCGAGTCCTCGCGCGATGGGAAGTAAGCCCATCGAACGCATCGCTCGAGGAGGACTTGGCACTTATGGGACGTCCATGGTTTCTCGCGAGGCCCGGAGAATCTCCGGCACCTTTTGATCCCGAAGCCGCGCAGCCGCTGAAGAGCACGTGGGTTTGGACGCCCGGTTTGCGCAGTTGGCAGCCGGCCTCGACCCTGCCGACGCTCCGGCCCTATTTTGATGACGATCGGTCGCCGCCGGCCCTGCCGTGGGGAGGGAAGCTCGACGATCCGC
The DNA here is from genome assembly GCA_038747035.1 of Acidobacteriota bacterium. Classification (GTDB taxonomy): domain Bacteria; phylum Acidobacteriota; class Thermoanaerobaculia; order Multivoradales; family J023; genus JAUIJL01. Next base: position 18,215 of record JBCDKB010000040.1, read on the forward strand.
TCGCTGCGCTCGCGAAGGCGATCCTCTTTCCGTGGCGCCACGCGAAGCGGCCGCTTCTATGGCTTAGCGCCCTGCAATTTGTGCCGGTCTTCGGCAGTATTCTGAACCGCGGCTGGCGGCTTTCCTACCTGGCCCAGCCGACGCCCTCCGGCTATCCCGAGCTCGGCAAGCTGCCGCGGATCGTGGCGGACGGTCTCTTGCTGTGGGCGGTCTACGGGCTCTTCTTGCTGCCCAATCTCTTTGTCCACGCCGCCAGCGGCTTCTCATGGTTCTTCGACCTGTGGAAGATCCTCAAGTACATCGCCGGCGCGCTTTCGGCGGGGACACCCGCCCAGGGATTCGGCGTCTTCGTGACGGATGTTTTGGTCGGATTCCTGCTGACGACGACCTTCGTGGTCTTCTATTCGGTGGCTTCGTGGCCGGTGCTGCGGGTCGGCATGATGCGCTACGCCGTCGAAGGTCGGGCGTCGGCCCTCTTCCAACTCAAGAGCAATATGAGGATCGCGTGGGAGCACCGCTGCGCGTTGCTCGGCAGCTATATCCAAGCCAAGCTGTTGATCGTGGTGGCGCTTTTCGCCTCGGGCCTGCTGGCGGTGACCGTGGTCGGCGGTGTGCTTATCCCCGCTGTCCTCGGGCCGTGGCGGATCCTGGCGTCGGGATTGATTTTCCGACGGGCGATGGTGCACCTGGGGTGGCTCGACGACTCCGAGCAGTGGTTCGGTGAACGGAGGATCGAGACGGACCCTGAGGATAAAGGGGAGGGCGCGCTGTGAGCGCGAAGTGGTGGGTCGCCGTCCCCGGGCGCGGGCCCGAACCGCTCCAGGTCCACGAGAGCGTCGGCCCGATACCGCTGCCGGAGGACGCCTTGATCTGGTCGCCGGGACTGTGGCGTTGGGAGCGGGCCGCCGACTGGCGGGAGTGGAATCGTCGGCTGGAGCTGACGGCGCCCGAAGAAGCGCCGCCGGCGGTGGCTCCCGAGCTCTCGTTCCTGGAAAAGTGCGGCGAAGGGGTCCGAGACATCCGCCGGCAGCTCCGTGCGAAAACGGCGCTCGGGCAGATCTGGGCGACGTCGGGTAAAGCGTGGTTGCGGGCCCTCCGACAGGGCGACGGGGACGGAACGCGCTGGTCCTGGAGGGACCTGGTGGCGCTCATCACGTCACTTTTTGAACGCCAGGGCAAGGTGGTCGACCGGCTGTCTTGGTTTGTGGTGCTCCAATTTCTGCCGCTAGCCGGCGTGATCATCAACCGCGGCTGGCGGATCGATTTGATGCGCTCGGTCGCGGTCGGCGGCTCTTTCCCCAAGAGAGATCAGTTGGGACGTCACATGGCCGACGGCTTGCTCCTCTGGGCCTTCTACATCCTCTACCTGCTACCGCAGGTTTTCGTGATGGCCCTCACGAAATTCTCGTGGCTCGAGACGTCGGTCGCGTTGGTCTGGTGGGCCCTCGAGGCGCTGGTCGGCTCTACCCACGCCAAATCCCTCGGAGATATCCTCGTCGGCGGCGCCCTTCGCTACGGGATTGAAACGATGGTATTCCTGGCGTACCCGGCGGCGTTATGGCCTTTCTTCCGCGGGGCGATGATTCGGTACGCGATGGAGGATGACTGGCGGGTTTTTCTGCAGCTTCGCCGCAATGCCCAGCTCGCGAAGCTTCATTTCGCGACTTTGGCTCGGATCTACCTCGCCGAGAAAACCCTGTGGGCCGCGTACCTGCTGGCGGTGATGATCATTGGAGTCGTGACCGCAGGACTCGGCCTCCTCGTGGTGCCGATTCTCTTGGTCCCGCTGCGCATGATCGCCAGCGGAGCCATCTATCTCAAAGGCGCGTCGACGATGGTCGGCATGAAGAACTATTTCTCCAATAAAGCAAAACATGTCCCCGGGGACTGGTGACGGGAACCGGCGACACGGCCGAAGGCAGGTTTGCCGAGGACGGGCCTGCGCCCCGCGCTATCATCCGACGGAGTCGCCGATCCCTCTCCGTTGACCAGCTGAGGCCCCCCGGATCCTATGAAGATCATTGACGCTTGGATGCAGCACCCGACCCGCCGTTTCCTAGAACAGCCCTTTTTCGAGTCACTGCGGCGGTGGACCAAGCAGGGGGAAATTCCGGACGTTCCTCTTCAGGCGACGATGGCCGCCATGGACCAGGCCAGCGTCGGTCTCGGACTGACCGCCGCCTGGTGGGGGCCGCAGGGGGCGCTGATCTCCAATGACGAAGTGGCGTCGTGGGTCGCCGCCCATCCGGACCGCCTCGTCGGGGTCGCGTCGGTGGACCTCGCGCGGCCGATGGACGGCGTGCGGGAGCTGCGCCGATGCGTGCGCGAGCTCGGCTTCCGCGCGCTGCGCATCGTGCCGTGGCTGTGGGGGCTGCCGCCGGACGATCGGCGCTACTACCCGCTCTACGCGGAGTGTGTGGAGCTCGATATTCCCTTCTGCCTCCAGGTCGGCCACACCGGCCCGCTGCTGACGTCGGAGACCGGGCGACCGATTCCGTACTTGGAACACGTGGCCCTCGAATTCCCCGAGCTGCGCATCGTCGCCGGCCATATCGGTGCGCCGTGGACCCACGAGATGATGTCGCTGGCCACCAAGTTTCCGAATGTCTATATCGACACGTCGGCTTATAAGACCTCGCGCTATCCGCGCGAGATCGTCGAATTCATGCGCCGGCACGGTTCGAAGAAGGTGCTCTTTGGCACCAACTACCCGATGCTGACCGCAGGGGCGTGCCTGGAAGCGCTCGACTCCCTCGAGCTCGGTGACGAGGCGAAGGCGGACTTCCTCTGGGGCAACGCCCGGCGGGTCTTCAAGCTCGGCGACCTCGCCGCCGACTGAACGGCGTCAGACGCCCACGCCTTGACTAGAGCCGAGCGGGTGAACCGGTCGGCTCTTTCTGCGTCTCGGAACGTGGCCCAGGCCGGGGCTGCGTTCACGCCACGGAGGGTGTGAACGCAGCCCCGAGGCGCGGCACCATGGACCAGGCTAGCCGAGGCGAAGCCGGCGAATGGCGAGCATCGCGAGCAGGGCCGCCAGGGCCAAGAGACCCCAGGCGCTGGCGGTCGGAATCTCGGTCACCAGGTTGGCGATCGTCAAGTCGGCGGTGGCGGCGTCCGCCGGGTCGCCGACCACCGCCGAGCCGCCGACTTCGGCGGTGAGCGCGCTGGTGATGTTGACCACCACCCCGTCGTTGGCCGGCGGCACCAGCACGTCGACGGTGAAGGTGCAGGACCCGCCGGCGCCGAGGCTGCCGTCGGCGAGCGCGATGATCGACGTGCCGGTGACCGTGGAGCCAGCCCCGCAGACGTCCGCGAGCGGCGTCCCGACGGCCACCAGGCCCGGCAGGACCGCTTCGAGGTCGTCGGTGAAGGCCAAGCCGGCCGCCGCATTGGCCGGATCCGGGTTGTCGACCATGAAGGTCAGGCCGATGGTCTCTCCGGGCACCACCGGGCTGGTATCGAAGACCTTGGCGAAGCCGAGGAAAGCGACGTCGAAGCTGCCGGTGGCGGTGCCGCCGGTGAACGGGGCGCCGCCGGCGCTATAGGTGAGCGCGTCGGTGGTGCTGGTCACCGGACCGAGCGGTGCGGTCGGCGGCACCGTGAGGGTGACGTCGAAGGTGCAGGATCCGCTCCGCCCGAGGCCGCCGCCGGTGAGCGACACCGTCCCCGTTCCGGAGAGCGTGGAGCCCGCGCCACAGACGTCGGCGAGCGGCAAGCCCGTGGCCGCCAGGCCGGTGAGCGCCGCGTCGAGGTTGTCGTCGAAGGCGAGGTCGGTGATGGCCACCGGCGACGCGTTGGTGATGGTGTAGCTCAAGACCACGTCGCCGCCCGGCAGCACCGGCGAGGTGAGGAAGGACTTCTCGATCGTCACGTCGACGGTCGACGGCGCCTCGACGATGAGGTCGTCGGCGGCCGGCAGGCCCAATGTGACGCCGCCGGCGGTGAGCTCGGTGGTGGTGTTCGTATAGGTCCCGGCGACGGCATTCGCCGGCACCTGCGCCGTCACGGTCACCGTGCAGACGCCTCCGGCGGGCACTTCGGCGCCCGCGACGGTCAGCAGCCCGGCCCCCGTCGCCGTGGAGCCGGCGCCGCAGAATCCGTCGGCGGGCAGGGTGACGACCGACAGGCCCGCGAGGGCGGCGTCGAAGTCGTCCTGGAAGGTCAGCCCGGAGATCGCGTTCGCCGGGTCCGGGTTGGTGATCGTAAAGGTCACGTCCACCGTCTCGGCGGGCTCGGCCGGGTCGCCCACGAAGGCCTTGCTAAAGTCGAGCAGGGCCACGTCGAAGGAGGCGACGGCGCCCGCGTTCGAGTACGGAGCGCCGGCGGCGGTGAAGTCCAGGGTGCCGGTCGCGCCGGTCACCGGACCCACGGCCGCCGTCGGCGGCAGGTCGAGGGTGACGGTGAAGGAGCAGAACGCGCCCGGGGCGAGGGAGCCGCCGGCGAGGGTCATCGTGTCCGTGCCGGTGAGACTGGAGCCGGCGCCGCAGATATCGGCCTGCGGCAGGTCTGTGGCCACCAAGCCGGCCAGCGCGGAGTCGTAGTCGTCGGTGAGGCCGATGTCGCTGATCGCGAACGGAGACGAGTTGGTCACGGTGTAGGTCACGGCGACGCTTTGGTCGCGCACCACCGGGCTCGAAACGAAAGCTTTCGTGACCGAGGCGTCGACGCTCGTCGGAGCGCTGATGTCGAGGTCGTCGGTGGCCGGCGCCCCGACGATCGAGCCGGAGGACAGCAGGTCGCCCGTGGCGTTGGGGAAGGCGCCGACGACGGCGGCGGTCGGAACCTGGAGCGTGACGGTGAAGGTGCACGATCCGCCCGCGGCCACGGAGCCATCGGCCAGCGCCAGGGTCGAGGTGCCGCTGATCGTCGAGCCCGCGCCACAGACGTCGGACTGGGGCAGCCCGGTGGCCGCCAAGCCGGTGATCACGGCGTCGAGGTCGTCGGTGAAGGACAGCGACGGGATCGCGTTGACCGGATCCGGGTTGGTGATCGTGAACTGCAGGTCCACCGAGTCGCCCGGCGCCACCGGGTCCGCGAGGAAGGTCTTCGTGAAGCCCATCAGGGCGACGTCGAAGGTATCGGTGGCGGCGGCGTTTGAGAAAGCCACGCCGTTGGCGGTGAAGTCGAGGGTCCCCGTCGTGCCCGTGACCGTGCCCGCCGCGGCGCCCGTCGGCACGCTGAGGGTGACGGTGAACTGGCACATGGCGCCCGGCGCCAGGGTGCCGCCGGCGAGTGCGAGGGTCGACGTGCCGGAGACAGTCGATCCGGCGCCGCAGACGTCGGACTGGGGCAGCCCGGTGGCGACGAGGCCGGTGAGTGCGCTGTCCAGGTCGTCGCTGAACGCCACCGACATCAGCGTCACCGCCGACGCGTTGTTGATGGTGTATTGCACGTCGACGGACTGGCCCGGCACCACCGGCGTCGACTGGAAGGCCTTGGCCAGCGTCGCGTCGATACTGCCGGGCGCCAGGACCTCGAGGTCGTCTGTGGCCGGCGCGCCGACGACGTTGCCCGAGGAGAGCAGGTCGCCGGTGGTATTCGGGTAGGTGCCCACCGCCGCCTTGACCGGCACCTGCAGGGTGACGGTGAAGCTGCAGCTGCCGCCCGCGGGGACGGCGCCGCCCGCCAGCGAAATCGTTGACGTGCCGCTCACCGTTGAGCCCACGCCGCAGGGGTCGGTCGCCGGCAGGCCGGTGGCGACGAGGCCGGTGAGCGTGGCGTCCAGGTCGTCGGTGAAGGTGAGAGCCGCGATGGCGTTCGCCGGATCCGGGTTGGTGATCGTGAAGAGCAGGTCGACCGTGTCGCCGGGTACCGGGTTCGACTGGAAGGCCTTGGTGAAGGTCAGCAGCGCGACGTCGAAGGTGTCCGCGGCGGCGGCGTTCGAGAACGACGACCCGGCCGCCGTGAAGTCGAGGGTGCCGGTGGTGCTGGTGACCGTCCCCGCGGTCGCCGTCGTCGGCACGTCGAGCGTGACCGTGAACTGGCACGACGCGCCCGGGGCGAGGGTGCCGGCGGCCAGGCTGACGGTGGACGTGCCGGAGAGCGTCGAACCGGTGCCGCAGACGTTGGACTGGGGCAGGCCCGTGGCGACCAGGCCGGTGAGCGCCGCGTCGAGGTCGTCGCTGAAGGCGACGTTCGAGATCGGGAAGACCGACGAGTTGGTGACGGTGTATTGCACGTCGATCGACTGGCCCGGGACGACGGGGGAGGCTTGGAAAGCCTGGCGAGCGTCGCGTCGACGGTGGTCGGCGCGGCGATGACCAGGTTGTCCGCGGCGGTCAAGCTCAGGACCGTGGCGCCGGATGTCAGTACGCTCGCCGTGCTCGGGAAGGTGCCTTCGACGGCGTCGACGGGGACCTGGAGCGTCACCGTGAAGACGCACGAGCCGGAGGCTGGGACGGTGAGATTCGCCGCGGTCAAGACGCCGGTGCCGGTCGCCGTCGAGCCGGCGCCGCAGAAGCCGGTGGCCGGCAGCGCCGAGGTGGCGAGGCCGGTGATGACGGCGCCGAAGTCGTCGGTGAAGGTCACGCCGGACACCGCATTCGCCGGATCCGGGTTGGTCACGGTGTAAGTGAGGTCGACCGTGGCGCCCGGCAGCACGCCCGTCGCCTGGAAGGCCTTCGCGAAGCCGAGCAGAGCGACGTCAAAGGTGTCGGCGGCGGCGGCGTTTGAGAAGGGCGCGCCGGCGGCGTTGAAGTTCAGGTTGCCGCTGGTGCTGGTGACGGTGCCCACCGCCGCGGTGGCCGGCAGGTCGAGGGTGACGCTGAACTGGCACATGGCGCCCGGCGCGAGGCTGCCGCCGGCCAAGGCGACGGTGCCGGTGCCGGTGAGGGTCGAGCCCGCACCGCACACGTTCGACGCCGGCAGCCCGGTGGCGACGAGACCCGTCAGGGCGGCGTTGAAGTCGTCGGTGAAGCCGACGTCCGAGATCGGCAGCGGCGAGCTATTGGTGATCGTGTACTGGAGCACCACGGACTGGTCGCGGAGCACCGGCGTCGATTGGAAGGCCTTCGCGAGGGTCGCATCGACGGTCGCCGGCGCCGTGATCGTGAGGGAGTCTGTCGCCGGGTTGGCGACCGTGAGGCCGGCGGAGGTGAGGTCGGTGGTCGTATTGGGGAAAGAGCCCACCGTCGCGGTCAACGGGACCTGGAGGGTCACGGTGAAGGTGCAGGTTTCCGTGCCGCCGAGGGTGCCGGCGGTAAAGAGAAGAGTGCCGGTGCCGCTGATCGACGAGCCCGAGCCGCAGATGTCGTTCTGGGGTAATCCAGTCGCTACGAGGCCCGGGATGACGGCGCTCAGGTCGTCCGAGAAGGCGAGCTGGCCGACCGGCGCCGCGCCTGGGTTCTCGATCTCGAATCGGAGGTCGACGGTCTGTCCGGGCTCGGGGCTTGACTGGAACGCCTTCGAGAAAGTCAGCGAACGCACCTGCAGGTCGGCGGTGCCGGCGCTGCCGCTGACGCCGCCGGCGCTGGCGAGGCCGGTGGGCTGGCTCGTCACGTTTGAATAGGTGCCGTCCAAAGCCGAGGCCGGAATCTGCACGGCGAAAGTGAAGGTGCAGGACGCCGTCGGCGCTAGGGTGCCGCCGGTGAGCGTGACCAGACCGGCGCCAGAAAGGTCCGATCCGGCGCCGCAGACATCAGACAGGGGCAAGCCTAGGGCGGTGGCGCCGGTGAGCATCGCTTCGAGATTGTCGGTGAGCGTGAGGCTCGTGACCGTTTCGGTCGTACTCGTATTGAGGACCGTGATCTCGAGGAAAGCCGTGCCGCCGGCCGCCACCGGATTGTTGGTGAACGTCTTAGAGGTCTCGAGGATTTCGTCGTCGATGACCAAGACATCGGTCGCTGCGCCGACGGAGAAGGCCGGTGTCGTGAAGACTAGGTCGGACGTCGTGTTCGGATAGGAACCGTTGGCGACGCCGCCGGGCAGTTGAATCGGGACGTCGAACGTGCAGGACGTGCCGGCGGTGAGATTGAGGTTGATGCCGACGAGAAAAGTCGTGCCGGAGAGGGTGGAGCCGGCCCCGCAGGGGTCGGTCGGCAGCGGAGCCACGGCGGTGAGACCGGTTAGCGTGGCCGACAGGGTGTCGGTGAACACACCGCCGCTGACATCGATGGCGCTCGTATTATTGACGGTAAAGCGCAGAGTTCCCGCGCTGCCGGGGAGCATGGGGTTGTCGATGAATTCCTTGGTGAACTCGAGGCCGCTCACTTCCAAGGGGGCCGAGGCCCCATTCGCCGTTGTCGAGACGCCGCCGACCGTCGCCGTCAGGTCTGAAGTGACGTTGGTGTACGTCCCGGGGAACGCTCCGCCGGGGACGAGCACCGGTACGGAAAAGGTGCAGCTCCCGCCAGGGGAGAGCGTGCCGCCTGAGAAAGTGAGGCTGGTCGTCCCCGAAATCGACGACCCGACTCCGCAGACGTCGGTCAAAGGCAGGCCCGTGGCGGCGAGGCCTGCGATCACGGCGTTGAGGTCGTCGGTGAAGCCGATATTCGTTGCGTCCGCGGAAGCGGCGGCGCTGTGTTCTAGGGTGAACTCGAGGGTGACGGTACCGCCCGGCGCCACCGGATCGTCGGTGAAGTCCTTCGCAAGTCGAGGGGCGCCCACGATCGTCAGGGTGTCGGAGGCCGTTCCGCCGGTTTGCGTCACGCCGTCGACGGTCGCGGAGATGGCGTCGGTGACGTTCAGGTAGTCGCCGGCGGGGACACCGCTCGGGATTTGGAGATCCACCGTGAAAGTGCACGACGCGGAAGTCGCCAGGTTGCCGCTTGACAGAACGAGGAAATCATCGCCGCTGATGACCTGGGGGAAAATCCACGACCCAGCTCCGCAGGGGGCGGTGGGCGCGGAGGTGAGCTGCGCGCCGGATAGAAACGCGGACAGATTGTCTTGGAGAGAGATATTCGTCGCCGTCGAGGTCGCGCTGGTGTTAGTGACCGTGAACTCGAGCTGGACCGTGTCGCCGGCGCCGACGGGGTTGGTGAGGAACGTCTTGGTCACCGCCGGCGCGTCGTTCACGAAAAGCGTCTCGCTGGCCGGGTCGCCGGCGGCGGGCGAACCCCCGATCATCGCCGACATCGCGCTGGTGACATTCGGATACGCACCCGCCGTGGCGCCCATGGGCACGGCCAGCGTCACCGAAAAGGTGCAGGCGCCGCCGGCGGGGAGGTTGCCGCCGGTGAGCGACAAAACGCTCGAGCCGCTCAGCGTCGAGCCGGCGCCGCACACATCGGAGGCCGGAAGGCCCGTCGCCACCAGCCCTGAGAGCACCGCGTCGAGGTCATCCGTGAAGGTGAGGTCGGTCGCCGCGCTGAAGCGGTCGAGGTTCTGGACGGTGAACTCGAGTTCGACGGTGTTACCGGGGTTGACCGGGTCATTGGTGAAGGACTTTCGGGCGATGAGCGGGCCGCTTTCGACGACGTCCAGGCCGGCGACCGCGAAGCCGGACGAGACGAGCGGACCGCCCGGCGTCGCGAAGAACTCTCCGGAACGATTGCTGAAGCTGCCGAGCGCCTCCCCTCGGACGTCCACGGAGGCCGTACACGCTTGGTTGCCGCTCAAGTTGATGGTGAACGCGAAGATTTCATCGGTGCCGGCGACGGCGGTGAACGCCGCACCGAGGCAGTCGGTGCTGAGGTTCGCCGGGTCTGCGACGACGAGGCCCGTCGGCAGACGATCGTTGAAATTGCCGCTGAAGGCGAAGCCGGCGTTGGCCGAATTGTCGAAACTGAAAGTCAGGGTCGAGCGGTCGCCGAGGCTGATCGGCGAGGTCGCGAAGCTCTTGGTGAAGACGGCCCTATTCGTCACCACCTCGAGGTCGTCGGTCGCCGTGCCGCTATTGCCGAGGCTCGAGGTCAGGTCGCCCGAGAGATTGGTGTGGACGCCCGCCGTGCTGCTCACCACGTCCACCACGACCGTGCAGGTACCGAAAGCGGGCAGGGTACCGCCCGCGAGGCTGATCGTGCCGCCGCCGTCGGGCGCGGTGAGGGTTGCGGCGAGGCCGCAGTCGGTCGACGCGCTCGCCGGCGTCGCGATCGTGATCGCCGCCGGGAAAGTATCGGTGAACGCCAAGTCGACGGCGGGGGAGGCGGCGCCGTTGGTGATCGTGAAGACGAGCTGACTGTGTCCGCCGGCGGCGATCGAGCTCGGCTGGAAGACCTTGGAGAAGCCCGGTTGGGCGAAGGCGGGGCTCGAGAAAGCGAGCGTCAAGAGACCGAGGGCAGTCAATCGGGCAAGGCGGCTGGTGGGCATGGTCTTCCTCAAAATATGGAGCAGGCTGGCGGGCGGGCAAGCGAACGGTGGGGACCGGGTGAGGTTAGCAAACGCCGCGCGACATGGATATCCGGGGCGATCCACCTTACCCGGGCTCGGGCGGGGGCCGATAGAAGAAGACCACGCCAGCTTTCGATACGATGGGAAGGAGGACTGAACAGAAGAGGGACGAATCGATGGTGCGGCTCCGGTGGGGATACGGATTGGCCAGCGGCCGGCGGCGGTGGCGTGTGCGTCGAGGTTTCGCTCGACGTCGTGCCTCCGTCGTTGTCCTTCTCTGCGTTCTATTGGCACCCCCGGTGTGCTCAGAATCCCTGCAAACCGCGGATTCGATCGGGCAATTCACGGTCCGCGACGGGCTCTCGCAGATCACGATTCGAGAACTCCACCAGGACCGTCGCGGTTTCCTTTGGGTGGCGACGGGTGACGGCCTCAATCGTTTCGACGGATTCGAATTCAAGGTCTACCGCCACCGCCGGGGCGATCCGACGTCGTTGCCGGGCAACGAAGTCATGTCGATCCTCGAAGACCGCGATGACGTCCTGTGGTTCGGCACCCGGAGCTCCGGCGTGGCGAGGTGGGATCGCTCCCTCGATCGCTTTTTGACCTACCGCCATGATCCGCAGGACCCGGAGAGTCTCGCCGACGACCGGGTGGTGGTCCTGACCCAGACCCGAGACGGCTTGATGTGGATCGGGACCCAGCGGGGCCTGACTCGCCTGAACCCACAGACCGGGGAGATCGGCCCGTTCCGCGGGGAGCCACGGGCGTTGGCCGAGGCCTGGATCACCGGTCTGTGGGGGGACTCAAAGGGCGCTCTGTGGGTTTCGACGGCGGAGGACCTCTTCCGGATCGGCGCCGCGGGCGCGGTCGAGTCCTTTGCGGACCGTGTGCAGTTCAAAGGGGTCACTCACCCGCGGGTGTTCCTCGAAGAGGCCTCCGGAGTCCTCTGGGTCTCCGGGTGGCCGGGGCTGCTGCGGGTGGACCTGAACG
>JBCDKB010000041.1:0-29438 GCA_038747035.1 Acidobacteriota bacterium
AACGTAGGGCTCGATGACGAAAGCCGTGCCCGAGTCCTTGAGCTTGTCGGCGAGGGCCTGCCAGCGATCCCACGGCAGAACCAGTCCGAAGTGCGGGACCGGGACCTGGTGCCCGTCCACTGGATTCGACGCGGCGACGGGATCGCCATCGTCTTTGAGGTGGGCGCTGATTTGGTGGCCGTGGAAGTCGAAGTCCACCCAGCGCTCGGCGCTCCGGCCCTCGCGACAGCCGAGCAATTCGACGAAGAAATGGCGTGTCGCGTCGAGGTCGCGGACCGGAAAAGCCAGGTGGAAAGGCAGGAGCTGTGGGGACATGGCTGGGTCCTTTGGACGTCCCGCGTCGCGGTCATTCAGCGCCGGCGAGGCGCACGGGAAGTCTTTTTTCGTAGCGTTTGAGGTTGGTGACGAGCCGCCGGAGGGTCGCCCGGTCGCCGGCGATTTGCGCCTGCTGGGCGATCCGGCGCTGGATACCGATGGCCTGCTCGAAGTTGCCGAATTCCGCCAGCGCCATGGCGAGGGTTTCGCCGTATTCCACCGAGAGCTCAACGCCGTAGGCGATGCGCGCGAGCTGGACGGCGAGGCGCCCGTCCCGCAATCCGGGGTCCGGCGCCGTCGCCAGCAGGCGGGCGTAGACGTTAGCCAAACCCGGATCCTGCGGGTGGTGGGACATGGCCTGGGCGAGTCGCTGTGAGGCGAGGGACAACTGACCCTCGAGGATAAGCAGGCTCGCCTCGGAGAGCCAGGCGGTCGCGTTTTGCGGCTCGAGGTCGGCGGCGCGGCCGAAGAGCTGCCGCGCCTCCTGGCGTTCGCCGGTGAGCTGCAGGCCGTTCGCCAGGTCGGTGAAGGACTGGCTCGACGGCTCGAGCTCCGCGGCCTGTCGCCAGAGCTCGATGGCACGATTGCGGTCGGCGCGTCGCCAGAGCAGCGGAGCGCCAAAGCGCAGCAAGCGCACCTGGGTCGGGATGTCGAGCTCGGCGGCGGGATTCTCGAGCCGCAGGACCGCCGCCGCTTCGCCGGTCCGCCGGGTCTGGGCGAGGACCTGGGCGAGCCCTTCGCGGAAGGCGGGCTCGTCCGGACGCTGGGCCACCAGCTGGCGCAGCTCGGCCTCGGCGACGTTGCGCCGCCCGCCGTTGAAGCGGGCCATGGCTTGGAGGTAGCGCGCGCGGGCGTGCCCGGCGTCGAGCTCGACGACGCGGCCGGCCGCTTTCTCGACGTCGTCCCAGCGTTCGAGTTGCCCGTAGACGTTGGCGAGGTTGAAATGGGCGTCGAGGTAGTCGGGCTCGAGCTCGGCGGCGCGCTCGAGCTCGACGACGGCGCCGTCCGCGTCGCCGCTGGCGAGCAATACGTTTCCGAGGTCGTGGTGCAGGCGAGCTCGATCCGACGGGCCCTCGCCGATGTCGTCGTCGAGCGCTTGACGGAGCCCCTCGGCGGCTTCCGTGAGCCGGTTGGCGCGGACGAACGCGGTGGCGAGGTTCAGGCGCAATTCGAGGTTTTCCGGGTCCGTCTCGACGCCGCGGGCAAAGAGATCCGCCGCCGCGCCGAGCTGGCCCGCCATCAAGGCTTGGTTGCCGCGCCGCAGCAGCGCGCCGCCGCTAATCGCCAAGCCGTCGAGGCGCTCGGCGAGCGGATCTTCGAAAGCCGGCGGCGTCGACCCGGGCACGGCGGTCGGGGTCTCCTCCCCGAGTCGGCGCTTGACGTCGGCGAGGGCGAAGGCGGCGGCGCCGCTGGTGGGCGCCGAAGCGACGGCCTTTTGCAGCTCGGTCTTGGCGAGCTGCAGGTCGCCTGTGGAGGCGGCGATGCGGCCCAATCCGTAGGCGGCGGCGCCGGGGGCCCGGTCTACGGCCGCTTCGAAGTGGGGCGCTGCGGCGTCGCCGTCGCCGAGGGAGAGAAGGACTTCGCCGAGTCGTAGGCGGGTGGGGACGCTCGTGCTGCGCAGGCTAAGGGCGCGTTCGAAGTGACCGCGGGCGGTTTCAAAGTCACCGCGATCCTGGGCCAAGAGCGCCCGGTAATAGGGCCAGGGGAATGCGGCGCCGTCGAGCGTTTCGGCGTTCTTATAGGCGGTGTCCGCGGCGGCCGTAAGTCCGTAGGCGTGGTAAATCTCGCCGAGGCCGCCGTAGGCGTCGGCGACGGTGCGCAGGTCGCCGCGTCGCTTCGACGTTTCGACTCTCGACCGGGCGTCCTCGACCTGCCCCCGGACCGTCGACTCGACACTCGAGAGGTCGGGCGCTTCGATGTCGTCGAGGGGCGGCAACTCGGGGCCACAGGCGGCAACGAGGGAGCAAGCGGTGGCCACGAGCAGGGCTCTGGTCCAGGCCCGCCGACGGTGCTTCATCGGGCGTCTCCACGGGCGTCTCCACTGCGGGGCTCGCCGCCGCCGCGCCGGAGTTCGGTGTAGGTGTTGAGGGCGGGGGCGGGGTAGCGCTCCCAGCGGCCGCCGGGCCACAGGACGTCAAGGGTCTCTGGGGTGGGGACGCCGTCGCCGGCATCGCCGGCTGTGTCGGGAAAGGTGAAGTGGAGGCGGGGGTCCCCGGACGAAGCGTAGCTGGCGTTGGCGCCCACCCGGCGCACGAGGCGTCGGCCGTCGGTGAGGATCAGCTCCGCGTAGGCGCCCGGCACGGCTGAGCCCGCCCCGTCGACGAGGGCGAGGCCGAGCCACGGTCGCCCGGCCGTCTGCGGATTCTGCCGTACCCGGTTGGCGAGCACCCGCGCCGGCCCCGAGTTATTGGTGATCACAAGATCGACGTCGCCGTCATTGTCGAGGTCGCCGAAGAGCGCGCCGCGGCTCACGCGGGACGCTTCGAAGCTCGGCGAAGGCCACGGCTCGAACCGTCCGCCGCCGACGCCGCGCAACAGCAGGTTCTTCTGATGCAGCGGATACGGATCGCCCCGCAGGGCGAGCTCCTTGATCACCTTCACTGCGCCGGAGACGGCCACCGCATCGAGTTGGCCGTCGTGGTCGAAATCAACTAGTCCGGCGCCGAAGCCGGTGGCGGCGAAGGTCGCCTTGGCCAGGCCCGATTCGCGGGTCCTATCGACGTAGCCGGGAACGGCGCCCACTTTGGGGGCGGCATCACGGACGTAGAGCGTGTGGGTCTCTCGGGTCAGGTGGGTGACCAGCAGGTCTTCGTCGCCGTCGTTGTCGACGTCGCCGCCGGCGACGCCCATGCCGGCCTCGGCGTGGCCTTGGCCGTTGACGGCGACGCCGAGCTCGAGGGCGCGGTCGCCGAAGGTGCCGTCGCCCCGGTTGTGCCAGAGCTGATTCTCGTTGCCGTCGTTGGCGACGAAGATATCGAGCAGGCCGTCGAGCTCGAGGTCCACGAGGGTGGCGCCGAGCGCCGGGCCGTAGGCTTGGGCGAAGCCGGCGCGGCCGCCGCCGAGCTCGAAGCGCGGACGACCGTCCGGGCCGGGGCCGAGGTTGATCAGGAGCTCGTCGATCACCGACGGATAAGCCAGGGGGCCGCAATAATTGGCCTGGCCGAGGGCGTCGGTACAGCTCTTATCGACGGCGGTCGAGTAGTCGACGTAGTGGCCTATGAAAAGGTCGAGGTCGCCGTCGCCTTCTAGATCGAAGCTCACCGCCGGAACGCCCCAGCGGGTTATGCCGGTCACGCTATCGGTCCAGTCTTCGTAGGCCGGCTCGGCGCCGCCGCGGTGGCGCAGCAGCTGGTTGGCTCCGGCGCGGGTGACGTAGAGGTCCGGATAGCCGTCGCCGTCGACGTCCGTGACCGTAACGCCCATGCCGTAGCCCCGGTCAACGGCGTTGAGCCCCGCCTGCTCCGTGATGTCGACGAATCGGATCCGGGGCTCGCCGTCGTCGCCGACCTCGAGGTCGTTGCGGTAGAGGCGATCGCCGAGGCCGTGGGCGGGCTCGGGCACCTCGGGGGTGCCGTCGGGGTCGAGCTGGACGCCTTGGATTAGGAAGAGGTCCAGGTCGCCGTCGAGGTCCACGTCGACCAGGGCGCCGCCGGCGCCCATCATCTCGGAATAGAAGTAGCCGCCGGTGCGGCCGTTCCAGTGCTCGAAGTCGAGGCCGGTCTCGGCGGTGATGTCGCGCAGAACGGAGTCTTCCGGAACGGCGGAAGCCCGCGCGGCGGCGGGCTCCTCAATCGGCGCGGTGGGCGGGGATTCGGCCCGGTCCTCCGGGCCGCCGCACGCGAGCAGGGCGGCGACGGCGGGCAGGATGGACCAGGCGGAAAGTCCGCGGTGACTCAGTCGACGGTGTCGCGAAGGCTTCGGGCTCACGCGTAGAGGGCCTCGAGCTCCTTCTCGTAGCGATCCATCACCTGGTTCCGCTTCACCGACATCTTGGGGGTCAAGAGGCCGTTTTCGACCGTGAACTCCTCAGCCACCAAGGTGAAGTTGCGGACCCGCTCGTAACCCTTGAAGTTCTTCGAGTTGGCTCCGATCTGCTCTTCGAAAAGGCGTTTGACCTTCGGATGACGGAGCACGTCGGCGTAGTCGCCCTTGATGCCGTTTTCTTGGGCGAAGCCTTCGAGCGACACGCGGTCCGGAATCAGGAGCGCCACGAGGTGGGGTTTGTTGAAGCCGTGGATGAAGACCTGGGCGATATGCGGAGAGAGTTGGAGGCTCTCTTCCAGCGGTCCAGGCACCACGTACTTGCCGTTTTCGAGCTTGAATTGCTCTTTGATCCGGCCGGTGATGAAGAGAAAGCCGTCGGCGTCGAGGCGCCCGAGGTCACCCGTGCGGAAGGCGCCGTCCTCGCGAATGACTTCGGCGGTCTTCTCCGGCAGGTTGTGGTACCCCTTCATCACGTTCGGGCCCTTGACCAGAATCTCGCCGTCGACCGAATCGGGATCGTCGACCACGCTCGTGTCGATGATGATCTCGACCCGAGGAATCGCTTGGCCGACCGAGCCGATCTTGACCGCGCCCGGGCGGTTGGCGGTGGCGATCGGGCTGGTCTCCGTCAGACCGTAGCCCTCGCAAACCAGGATGCCGAGGTTGTCGATGAACTGCCCAACCTCGGGGGAAAGGGCGGCGCCGCCGGAGAGCGCGTAGCGGACGCGGCCTCCGAAAAGCGCACGGATCTTCGACAGCACGAGTTTGTCGAGCACCTTGTGCTTTGCTTCGACGAGGCCGGACGTGCGGCCTTCGGCCTTGAGCTGCTTGCGCTTCTCGGCGTTGGCCATGGCGGCGTCGAAGAGCGTTTTCTTCAGGCCGCCGCCGGCGGCCATCTTCTTGTGCACACCGTCGTAGATGCGGTTGAAGATACGCGGCACGGCGTACATCATGGTCGGCCGCACTTCGGCGAAGTTGTCGACCAGCTTCTCGACGGACTCCGCGATGGCGATGGCGGCGCCGCGCGAGATCAAGCTATGCAGCTCGCAGGTCTGGCCGAAGGAGTGCGCCCACGGCAGGAACGAAACGCTGATGTCGGAGTGGTCGATGGGGAAGAACTCCGACACGCCGTTGATGTTGGAGCAGATATTCGAGTGCGAGAGCAAGACGCCCTTGGGCTTGCCGGTCGTGCCCGAGGTGTAGATGAAGCCGCAGATCGATTCGCTGTCGATCTCCGCGACGTCGGCCGGGTTTTCGAGGCCGCGTTGCTCGACGGACTTGAAGCTCGCCACGTCTTCATCCGGCAGGGCCATGCAGAAGACGTTTTCGAGCTGATCGAGATCCCGCGGCCAGTCCCGGCAGGCTTCGTAGATGGCGTAGGTGGACGCGAGCAGGACCTTAGCGCCCGAGTCTTCGACGATGTACTGCCACTCTTTGGGCTTCTGGGTCTCGTACATCGGACAGAAGCGCGCACCGAGGCCGTAGGTGGCGTAGGCGGCAATCGCCCACTCGACCCGATTCGCTGAAACGATGGCGACGGTGTCGCCGTGGCCGACGCCGAGCTGGGCGAGTCCGCCGCGGAATGCGTCGACCCGTCGTCCGAGTTCTCCGTAGGTGGTCCACTCCCAAACGCCGTCGCGCTTGGTTCCGAAGGCGTTGCGATGTTGGTGTTCGGCGACAGATTGTGCCAACACCTCGGTGAGGTCGGAATAGTTGCTCGCTTTCATCCGGATCTCCGTCGGTTGTCCTCGTCCGAGGTTCGGCGGTTGAGGGCCTGGGCCTAGGCGTTATGGCCGGGGAGGGCCATCAAATCACATCCCAGCGTTTAGGCGAAGATCTGCGCTTCAAGCTCGGCCTTGGCGGCGTCGTCAAAGTCCAAAGCTCGGGCGAGGCGGTCGAGGAAACCGCGCTCCAAGTCGCTCACCTCACCGTCGGCGAGGACCACGACGCCCGCCATTCGATAGATCGCCTCACGGCCTTGGGCCTCCGGGACCATGGCGGCGATGTCGGCCGGGCTCGGCGGCAGCACGAGGTCGCGGTGGACCTGCTGCTTGTTTTCGAGGGGCAGGCCGGAGTCTTCGATGCGTTCGAGAACGAGTTTTTTTTCAGCCTCGTCGAGACGGCCGTCGGCGAGGCTGGCGGCGACCATGGCGCGCACGATGGCGAAAGTCAGTTCGGCGGGGAGCTCCGGCTCCGAGTCCGCGATGTCGGCCTCGGGCTCCACCGTGGCGATGGTCGGTGGGGCGGCCGGGGGGACAGCCGGTGGGGCCGCTGGCGGCGGCGACGGCATGGGGATCGCGGGCGGAGCCATCGCTGGGCCCACCGCCGGAGGCGCGGCCCCGGGGACCGGCGGCCGCGGCGACACAGCGACCGGCGCGGGAACCGGGGCGGCCGGCATCGGCGGGGCAGGGGGGGCCTGGGGCGCCGGTCCGCGGGGCGCGTCCCACTGGCTGACGCCAGGAGCGCTGGCGCCGGTACCGCCGCCGGCGGGCTGCATGGCGCTCGCGACGCCGCCGGCCAGGGCGGCCCCGCCGGCGAGCATCATGAGGTTCTTTCCACCGACGAGCCGCGTGATTTTGCGAGCGTCGTAGCCCGTGGATTCTTTGATCATGCTGTTGACGAGGCCGCTCAATAAACCCATCGAGATCTCCGTTTTCTGTGGATGCCGCAGTCTATCCGTTGGACGTGCAAGGCAAAGGCCGGCATCGAATCCACGAGACACTACGAACCTTTCGCCGCCGCCATTCGAAAGAGTAGGAGCGGCTGGCCGCACAGAAACCACGCCGGTGCCGGCGTGCGCTCGGAGCCAAGCCTTCCGAACGATCCCCTCTCCATTGACCCTCCGCTCCGCCTCCCGAGGTTGCTATGACGAATCCCGCCTCCGCCCGCAGGTCGCCGTCCGCGGCCGACTCCCGGGCGACGAAATACGTTTTGATCGCGACGCTCTACGTCGCCCAGGCCATTCCGCTCGGCTTCTTCATCACCGCGATGCCGGTCATTCTGCGGTCCGAGGGGCTTCCCCTCGAGTACGTCGGTCTATTTAGCGTGACCGCCGCCCCGTGGCTGCTCAAGTTCCTCTGGGCGCCGTTGATCGACCGATATCGGCCGGCCTGGTCGGCTCGATTCGGCGCCCGCGGACACTATTTGGCGTGGATCCTGCCGCTCCAGGTCTTCGCCGCGATCACGGTGCTCGGTCTGTCGGCCCTCGACCTGGGGAGCCATCTGACGTGGATCGTGGGCCTGGCGGCGGTCTTCATGCTGCTCTCGGCGACCCAGGACATCGCCACCGACGGCCTTTCCGTCCGCGCCTTGACCGAGGACGAGCGCGGCCCGGGCAACGGCCTCCAGGTCGGCGGCTACTACCTCGGCCAGGTGCTCGGCGGCGGCTTGCTGCTATGGCTCTTCGACAGCCTCGGCTGGTCGCCGGTCTTTTGGGTGATGGCGGTGCTGCTGCTCATGCCGATGCCGTGGGTCTTGCGGTTCAGGGAGCCGGAGACGACGCCGCTGGCCGAGCGGCCGACGGTGGGGTACGGGGCCTTCCGGCGATTCTTCTCGCGACCCGGGACCGCCGGCTGGGTGGTTCTGCTGCTGCTGTTCCGGAGCGGCGAGACGATGGCGACCTTCAGCTTCAACCAGATGCTGCTCGAGCTCGGCTTGGGACTCGCCGAAATCGGCCTCTTGGCCGGCTTGGTCTACGCCGTCGGCGCGCTGACCGGCTCGCTCGCCGGCGGCTTACTGGTGGCGCGCGTCGGACGCCGGCCGGCTCTCTTGAGTCTAGCGGCACTGCAGTCGGCGGCCATTCTGAGCTATCTCGTGCCGGCCGGCGGCGACGCCGGCCTCGGCGTGCTCACGGGTTCGCTGCTCGCCGTGTCCTTCGCCGGCGGCGCGTCGACGGCGGCGCTCTACACCGCGATGATGGACGCGAGCGAAGAGGACAGCGCCGGCACGGACTTCACGATCCAGCAGTCGCTTTGCGCCATCGGGCCGGTGGTGGGCACCGGGCTTTCCGGCTTCAGCGTCGCCGCCCTCGGGTTCGGCGGACACTTCGTGCTGTGCGCAGCGCTCGCCGCCGGCGCCTTCGGCCTGGTCGCCGGTATCCGGCTACCGTCGGAGCGCCGCCGGGAGCTGCTCTCGGCGTAGTCTCTTAGTTGGGGTCGCCGTCGACGGACGCAAGAATCCTCGAGGTCAGCCCCCGAGCAGGCTTTCAACCCGGCGGTGGACCTGGTCGCGGAGGGCCTTGGGGGAGTAGACCCGGAAGCACTCGATACGACTGAGCTTGCCGATGAAGTCGCTGGCTTCGGAAATCGGCTGTAAAGAGCCGTCGAAGCGACGGACCCAGACGCGGTTCTTTTCGAGCCGGTGCGGGTCTTTAGCCGAGTTGTCGATGAGCAGCTGGTCGCCGAATTCTTCGCGCAACGTCGGCACCAGGTCGAGGAAGCGCTGGCGGTCTTCAGGTCCGAGGTGCTCCGCCGTCTCGTGGGCGAGGGAGAAACGCTCGCGGTGCACGATGGCCCGGGCGTGGGGGTCATCGGACTGGCGCATGTCCGTGAGCACCTTGAGGTCGTCGTGCTCGAGGAAAGCCTCCGGATCGCTCGGCCATTCGATGCCGCGACGCCGCAGCCATTCGGCGAAGTGGAGCTCCATCACCTTGCTGGTCTCGTTGAAGTAGACCTGGGTGAACATGTAGTAGCGAGCCATCACCAGCGCTTCGAGGGCGTGCACGCCGCCGTGGGCGAAGCCGACCCGCCAGCGGTTGTCATTGGGGTCGAGCACGGGCTCCACCATCTCGATCAAGCGCTCGAGGTCGTAGCTGCCGTATTGCACTCCGCAGTAGAGGCTGTCCCGCAGCAGGTAGTCCATCTTGTCGACGTCGAGCTCCGAGGTCACGATCTGCGACAGCAGATGGTCGAATCCGGTGCCGGACTTGGAGAGCACCCGGTGCACGTCTTGGGACGTCAGGCCGTCGCCGTGGCGGCGGAAGACGTCCTGCATCTCTTCCGACTCGAGCAGTAGGCCGGTCATATCTTCGTGGTCGATGCCACCCTCGAAGAGATCTTCCGCGGAGTGGCTAAAGGGCGCGTGCCCGATGTCGTGGAGCAGCGCGGCGGCGCGCACCAGACGGCGTTCCCGAGCCATCGAGCCGATCGGCAGTTCACCTCGGCTTTTGTCGGCGACGGCGTCGTACACACGGCCCGCGAGGTGCATGGTGCCCAGGGCGTGGCTGAATCGACTGTGTTCAGCCCCGGGGAAGACAAGAAAGGTCAGGCCGAGTTGGTGGATGAAACGCAACCTTTGCATCGGGCGCGAGTCGAGCAGGGCCGCTTCGAGCGGATCGACGCGGATGAAGCCGTGGATTGGATCGCGGATCGAATACATCGCGGGGCCGCCTCGTGCTTGGGAGATTCGAAGAACGGGGAACTCGATGAACAGTCGTTCAGCAGCAGAAATTCAGCAGAAAGGTCGGCTGGATGCTACACCGTATCGAGAAATCTCTGGTGCCTTGAACGCCGGCCGGCGTGGGGCTGCGCTCGATGGTGTCCTCCGCCCGCAACGTTTCAGCGGGGCGGTGCAGCGGGCCTAGGGCGGGCCGAGGCTCCACGGCACCGCCGTCACCGCCTGTGAGCTGTCACGGTTTTCGAGCGCCGCGAGCAGCATCCGGACGGTCGTGCCGTGGGTCGGCACGACCAGCTCGGGGGCGAGGTCTGAGAGCGGACGGAGCACGAATCGCCGCTCGCTGAGTCGCGGGTGGGGCACCACGAGGGATCCCGGCCACAGGCCGCCGGCGCCGCGGCCGGGATCGCTCCGACTGCCGACCGCAGGCGCTTCGGCCCCGAGGCTAAGCACCGTGGAGCCCGCCAAGAGCAGGTCGATATCGAGGGGGCGCGGCCCGTCGCGCGGGCCGTCGAAGCGTCGACCGGCTTGTCTCTCTAGGGCTTTGAGCCCGTGGAGCACGGTTCGCGCCGGCGTCGACCGTCCGAGGTGGACGACGGCGGCCGTATTGAGAAAGTCGGGCTGCTCCGACAGGCCGCCGTCGGAGGACGGGGCGACGACGGGGGCGCTCCGGTAGAGGCCGGCGACCTGCAGCCCGGAATAGCTCCGGCGAAGCTCGGAGAGTGCCCAGCGCAGACTGCGCTCGCGGTCACCGAGGTTGGCGCCGAGGCCCAGGTAAAGCGGACCCGGCGGCAGCTCAGTCGTAGCTGTCGAAGTCGTCCTGGCCGTCCTGTTCGTCTTGGTCGTCTCCGTCGTCTTCTTCCTCGTCGTCTTCGAGATCGTCGTCGTCGCCGCCGAGCCCGAGGGGGCCGCGCTCGTCTTCGATCTCTGGCTCTTCGTCGTCTTCGAGCTCGTCGGCCTCGTTCTCATCTTCGAGCTCAAGATCGTCGTCCTGGGGCTCTGGCTCATCCTCCAGGGAGGGCGAGTTTTTCGGATCGCCAGGATCGTTCGGATCGAGTCCGCACTGCGGGCAAATGACCACAGACTTGCCAAAATCGTAAAATTTGGCGCCGCAGGATAAACAATCCCACTTATTGCCCAGCTTCTTATTCGCCACGATGACGTTCCTCCTCTTGACGTCTAAGAATCGTGTTGGTGGCGGGAATTAGCCACGATTCAGGCGCAGAAACGGCCGCGGCGGGCGAAGGTAGCAACGGCGATCTCGGCCTGTCAAGGTCGTTTTCTCCCGGATTTGCCTTCATTCGACGCGGCGCCACCTCGCTTGCTGGCTCAGGGACGCGGCGGTACCATCGACGCCTATGGTGATGACTAGACTTAGCCGCCTAGCGGCCAGAGACATATACGGTAGATCTGGAGCTTGGATCCAGGTTTCTGAAAATCGACGGTTTTCGCTTCAAGCGGCGACCGTTGCGCTGTGCTTCCTCGCCGTCGTTCTCGCTGGCGCGATCCCCGCCTCGGCCGAAGACACCCCGCCTGACCCCGAAGCGGCGGACCTGTCGGCCGGTGAGCGGATCGAGGCTTTGATCACGCGCATCGAATATGAACAGGCGCGGCTCGAAACGCTCCGCTCGGACTTCGAACAGCGCAAGGAAAGCGAGCTGCTCCTCGAGCCGGAGGTGTCCAAAGGGCGCTTCTGGTTTCAGTCGCCGGACGCCATCCGCTGGGATTTCGCCGAGCCAGACGAGACCCAGGTCGTGGTCAGCGGCGGCACCATGCTGACGTGGTTCAAGAATCAGGGTACGGCCGAGAAGGTCGACGTCGGCGGCAAAGCGGACCGGGTCATGGAGTACCTCTCAGCGACGAACTCCCTCGAAACCCTCCGGCGCTACTTCCACCTCCAGGTTGTCTTCCCGAAGGACGTGAGCGCCCCTTACCGCCTCGACCTGAAGCCCCGCTTCCGACGGGTGCGCAAGCGCCTGGAGGCGATGCAGATCCACCTCGATCGGCAGGGCTATTTCCCGGTCTACGTGAAGTATGTGGAGCCCGGCGGCGACCAGACGGAATTTCATTTCCGCGATGTCGAGAAGAATGTCGAGCTGGAGGTCGGCGTGTTCGACCTCGAGCTGCCTTCGGATGTCGAGGTCCGGGCCGTCGAGCTCGGGGCCGGGTCCTAATCGGCCTTGATGCGCTAGGACCGGCCGGGATTAAAAGATGGGACCTTCATTTGAAGTGCTCGCGCGCTGCGGCGAAGCCCGCCGCGGACGCCTGACCACCGCCCACGGCGTCATCGAGACGCCCGCCTTTATGCCGGTCGGCACGCTCGGCGCCGTCAAGGGTCTGACGGTGCAGGAGCTCGAAGACGCAGGCGCCTCGGTGATGTTGGCCAACCTCTACCACCTGACGCTCCGCCCCGGCATCGATGTCATCGAGGGCTTGGGCGGCATCCACGCCTTCACCGGCTGGACGCGGCCGATCCTCACCGATTCCGGCGGCTACCAGGTGTGGAGCCTGTCGCCGCTGCGCAAGATCGACCGCGGCGGCGTGACCTTCAAGAGCCACCTCGACGGCTCCACGGTGCGATTTACCCCGGAGAGCGTCGTCGAATCCCAGGCGCGGATGGGCGTTGATATCGCCATGATGCTGGACGAGTGTCCGCCGCACTCGATCTCCGAGAAAGAAGCGGCCGCTTCCCTCGCCCTCACCCAGCACTGGGCGGAGCGGGCGCGCGCGGCCTGGCCGAAAGACGCGACGGGCGGACTCTTCGGCATCGCCCAGGGCTCGAGCTTTGAGAAGCTGCGGGTGCGTGCGGCTTCAGACCTCGCCGCCCTCGACTTCGACGGCTACGCCATCGGCGGCGTCAGCGTCGGCGAAGGACTCGAGGCGCGTCGCCGGGCGGTGGAGTGGACGGCGCCGGTGCTGCCCGAGCACAAACCACGCTACTTGATGGGTCTGGGCACGCCCCTCGATCTGCTCCACGGCGTCATGCACGGCGTCGACCTCTTCGACTGCGTGATGCCGTCCCGCCACGCCCGCCACGGCGCGATCTTCACCCGCGACGGGGTGCTCAAGATCAAGAACGCGCGCTACCGGGACGATCCGACGCCGATCGACCCCCATAGCTCGTGGCCCCTGGCCGGTCGCTACAGCCGCGCTTTCTTCCACCATCTCTTCAAGGCGCGCGAGATCACCGCCTCGGTGCTGGCGACCCTGGTCAACATCCGCTTCTATCTTGACTTCATGGCCGAGTTGCGAGAGTGTGCCGAGTCCGGAACGCTGGCGGATTTGGCCGTAGAAATCGGCCGCCGCTACGGCTCGAGTGAAGCCACCCCGGGCTCCGCCAGCGGAGCGTGAGGCAGCCACCCGGCCACGTTTCTCCCCGCGAGCTCGTCCCACCCCAGCCCTCGACACTCTGGTCCAATATTTCTCGAGATGCCGCCTTATTCCGATAGAGCGGTGCGCCGAGGAACTCCGTACGCCGGAAGCGGTCTGCTTGAGCTGGTTTTCCGAATTCGCGGTCACTCGATTTTCGCCCGCCCATCCCGCCACGAGGACCCTCGATGACTTGGTCGTTCGCTTTTCTAGATCTTCCGGCGCAGCTGCTCGCCAACACGGCGGGCCAGCCGTCCATGCTGGTCCAGCTGACGCCGATGATCCTCATCTTTCTCGTCTTCTACGTGATCTGGTTTCTGCCGTTGAAGAAGAAGCAGAAAGCGCTCGACGAGCTCCTCGCGAATTTGTCGAAAGGCGACAAAGTCATCACCAACGGCGGCCTCTACGGCAAAGTTGTCAAAGCAGAAGGTGAGATCGTAGTACTCGAGCTCGCCGATAACGTCAGAGTGCGCGTCACCCGACGCGCCATCGGCGGCCTCGAGCAGGAAGGCGCCGCCAACAGGGGACAGTGACATGGAACGCAACCTGCTATCTCGCGGCCTCATGATCTTGGCCGTCGCGGCACTCGCGGCGTGGTTCGCCACGCCGCCTTCGGAGAAAGTCAACCTGGGCCTCGATCTCCAGGGCGGCATGCATCTGGTGCTGCGCGTGATCACGGACGACGCGATCGGCGCCGAGACCGACAACACCATCGACACCATCGAAGGCGAGCTGACGACCCGGAGTCTCACCGGCACCAGCACCACCCGTATCGATGACCGCAGCTTCTCGATCACCGGCGTGCCCGCCGATAAAGACGTCGAGCTGCGGGGAGACGTCGTCGAGGCCTACCTGCCCGGCTGGCGGATGGACCGCGAAGGCGACCGGCTGGTCTTCAGCCTGACCTCGACGGAGGCGTCGAATATCCGGCAGCTTTCCGTCAATCAGGCGCAAGAGACGCTGCGTAACCGCGTCGACGAATTCGGCGTCGCCGAGCCGATCATCCACGGTGAAGGCCTCGGCAGTGATCGTATCGTCGTCCAGCTCCCGGGTGTCGATGACCCCGAGCGCGTCAAGGATCTGCTCAAGTCGACGGCTTTCCTCGAGTTGCGTCTGAGCGTTTCCGGCACCGGCCCGGCGCCGACGCGCGAGGAGGCGATTGCCCAGGTCGGTGGCTTGAACGACGACATCGAGGCCTTCCGCGAAGAGCTCCGCAACGCCGACAGGCAGGCGATCGGTGAACAGTGGTGGCTGCTCGAGAAGCGCCGTGTCATCACCGGCCGCGACCTCAAGACCGCCTTGACCACCCAGGGTGATTTCGGTGAGCCGGCGGTGTCGTTCATTCTGACCCGCGAGGGTGGCGAGAAATTCGCCGAAGTGACCGGCGCCAATATCGGCCGCGGCCTGGCGGTGGTGCTCGACAACAAAGTCCAGTCGGTCGCCACGATCCGCGACCGCATTCGCGACCAGGGCGTGATCCACGGCTCCTTCACCTTCCAAGAGGTGAATGACCTCGCCACCGTCTTGCGCTCCGGCGCCTTGCCCGCCGGCCTCGAGATCCTTGAAGAGCGCACCGTCGGACCGACCCTCGGCCGCGACTCGATCAACAAGGGGCAGCGCGCCGGCATGATCGGCTCGATCATGGTGGTCATCGCCATGCTCTTGGTTTATCGCCTGACCGGCGTCAACGCCGTGTCCGTCCTGCTGCTCAACATCATCCTGGTCTTTGGCGCTCTCTCCTCCTTCGGGGCGACGCTGACGCTGCCGGGCATCGCCGGCATCGTGTTGACCATCGGCATGGCGGTGGACGCCAACGTGCTGATCTTCGAAAGAATTCGAGAAGAGTTACGCAGCGGGCGAACCGTGAAGTCGTCCGTGGCGGCGGGCTTCTCCAAGGCCCTGTCCTCGATCCTCGACGCGAATTTCACGACGCTGATCGCCGCGATCTTCCTCTTCATGTTCGGCACCGGTCCGATCCGCGGCTTCGCCGTGACGCTTTCGGTCGGCATTTTCTGCTCGGTCTTCACCGCGGTCTTCGTCAGCCGCTTCCTCTTCGACCTGCGCCACGCCAGCAACCAGCGCGTGGACGAGCTCTCGATCTAACCGCTCGAGACCGCGAGAAGACCTCGAAGCGCACCAGCTTACGGAAATTTAGCCATGCAATTTCTTACCAATTCCAAGATTCCCTTCCTCAAGTACCGAAGCGTCTTCGTCTGGGTCTCGGCGGCTTTGCTGCTCGTCACCGTGGCGGAGCTCTTCATCTTGGGCGGCATCAACTTCGGCATCGACTTCACGGGCGGCACCCAGCTGACCGTGAAGATGCGCGATGAGATCTCGGTCGACGACCTGCGCAACGCGCTGTCCGACGCGGGCCTGCGCGAGGTGCAGATCCAGACCTACGGCGAAGCGGGGGCGAATGAAGCTCTGATCAAGACGCCGATCAAGGAAGGCAGCGAAGAAGGCAGCTCCAACGAAGTTATCGACGCCCTCGACGTGGCGTTCAACGGCGATCGGGGCGCCAAACTCGACCTCAACCAGCGCGGCCGTAACGATATTGCCTCGCTGCTGCAGACCGCCGATCCGGACGGCAAGGCCGGCGAAGGTCTCACCGCCTCGACCGCCCACTACGACGCGGTCGGCGGCGCCGTGGTCACCGCCCGCCAGGCGAATACGATCTTCACCAGCATGGACCAGGTGACGTCGGCCGAAGGTGTTTCGCCCGCCGCCGCGTCGTTGCTCGAAAGCCAGGGCTATATCGGCAGCTTCCTGATCCGCTCGAACGAGAGCGGCGGTCCGCAGATCGGCTCCGTGCTGCGGACCAAGGGTTACCTCGCCGTGATCCTGTCGCTGATCGGCATGCTGATGTACATCTGGTACCGCTTCGAGCTGCGTTTTGGCATCGGCGCCCTGGTCGCGGTCTTCCATGACTTCCTGATCACCCTCGGTCTTTTCGCGCTCATCGATTTCGAATTCAACCTGTCGACGATCGCGGCGTTTCTGACCCTGGTGGGTTACTCCGTGAATGACACCGTGGTGATTTTCGACCGCGTGCGCGAAAACATGCGGCGCTTCCGCCGTCGGCCGCTCGAAGATCTGATGAACTTGTCGATCAACCAGACGCTGTCGCGCACGGTTTTGACCTCGAGCACCACCTTGCTCGTGGTCGGCAGCCTCTTCTTCGCCGGCGGCGACGTGCTGCGTCCGTTCTCGTTCGTGCTCATGATCGGCATCATCATCGGCACCTACTCGTCGATTTTCGTCGCCAGTCCCTTCGCCCTGCTGTGGGAACGCTGGACCGGCAGTGAAGACGACGACAAGAAGCCGGCGAAGGCCAGCTGACGCCCTTCGCTAGCGACTTCCCGAGGACCCCCGCAGCGCTCTGGCGCCCGGGGGTCTTCGTGCGTCTGGGCTTGGTGACTGGCGAACCACCCCCGTTCCGGGCCCGTATATATTGGGGTACCCATCCATCCATTGACGGCACGCGCGCGTGCCCGGAGGTTCTACATGTCGAGATTGTCCCCATCTCGAATGGTGACGATGTTCTTGGTCCTCGCCCTGGCGGCTATGCCGGCCTTCGGCGGCGACTACCTGGACGATTTCACCGCCGATTTCGACGGCGTCACCAAGAAAATGAACGACCTCGCCGACGCCATCCCGGCGGATAAGTTCGGCTGGGCGCCGACTGATGAAGTTTTCACGGTCAGCGAGTCCTTGGTGCATGTCGCCATGGCCAATTTCTTCCTCTGCCAAGCCCTCGGCGTTCCCATGCCCGAAGACGTGGCCGCCCTCGGCCAAGAGGCGCAGGCCAAGGTCACCGCCAAAAAAGATGTCATGGCACTGCTGGCGCGGTCCCAAGACCAGGTCCGCAAAGCCCGTGACAAGCAAGCCAAGGCGGACCTCGGCGAAGAGGTCGAGCTCTTCGGCGGCACCCGTAGCCTGCGCGGTGTCTTCATGATTGTGGTGGGCCACAATCACGAGCACTTGGGCAACTTGATTGCCTATGCCCGTACGAACCGGGTGGTTCCGCCGTGGAGCCGTCCGCAAGGAGACGACGAATGATGAAAAAATTACTGCTTGGCCTCGCGGTCTTCGGACTGCTCGGGGCCGGCCCGGCCATGGCTAGTGAAAGTGACGGCGTCGACGCCGGGCCTGCGGCCGTCGGACAGCAGGCCGCGGAGATCGCAGCCCAGTCCTCCGACGGCCAAGACTACGCCTCGAGCCAGGTCCTGTCGGGCGATAAGCGCCTGGTCCTGGTCTTTTTCCGCGGCTCGTGGTGACCGTACTGCCGCACGCAGCTGGTCGAGCTGCAAAAAGATCTGAAGACCTTTAACGAGCTCAACGCGGAAGTGTGGGCCATCAGCCCGGACTCGGTCGAGCGCCTCGAAAAGATGCGCACCGACGAAGAGCTCAAAATTCCCCTCCTGCTCGACCCTGAGCTCGAGGCGACCAAGGCCCTCGGCCTGGTGAACGGCAAGGGCGACCTGCCGCATCCGACGACCCTGATCGTCGAGCCCGACGGCGTGATCAGCTACCTGCGGATCGACGAAGGCGTGGTGACCCGTCCGTCAAACGACGAGGTGCTCGACGCCCTGCGCGCGTCCGCCAAAAAGTAGCGGAACGTCAGCTCATCCAGCCGCGGCGATTCGGCGGACTAAGCCATATGTGGAATCGCCGCGGCCTCCTCGATCGCGCCCTCGACGCCTCGATCTACTTTTCCTTCGATCGATCGGGCTTCAAGCGCCATAGCCGACGTTTTGATCCCGCCGACCTCGACGTCTCCGTCGAAGGCCGGCGGATCTGGGTGACCGGCGCCAATTCCGGCCTCGGCCGAGCCGCGGCGCTCCGACTGGCCCACCTCGGCGCCGAGGTCTGGCTGCTGTGCCGCAGTCAAGAACGCGGCGAGCGCGCCCTCGAAGACCTGAAGCTCTCGAGCGGCAACAATGCCTTGCGTCTGGAGTTGGTCGACGTCTCCGACCTCCGGTCGGTTGAAGAATTCTGCGCCCGCCACCGCGAGGTCGCCGTCGACGCCCTGGTCCACAACGCGGGCATTCTGCCGTCTGAAAGGCGAGAGACCGGCGACGGCCTGGAGTCCACCTGGGCGACCAACGTCACCGGTCCGTTTCTGATGACCTGGCGCCTCGCCCCCAATCTGCGTCGCGCCGCGCAAGCGCGCGGCGAAGCGCGGGTGATCAACGTAACCTCCGGCGGCATGTACACCCAGAAGATGAACCTCGACGACGTCAACTGGACTCGCCGTGAGTTCGACGGCGTCGAGGCGTACGCCCAAACCAAGCGCGCGGAAGTGATTTTGACCGAGCTGTGGGCCGATCGATTCGCCGGTTCGGGCATCCAAGTGCACTCCATGCACCCGGGCTGGGCGGACACCCCGGCGGTCCGCGAAGCGCTGCCTCGCTTCTACCGATTCACCAAAGACCGGCTGCGGACGCCGCGGGAAGGGGCGGACACCATCGTCTACCTATCGGTGGCGCCGGGCCTCCGGGCGACGAGCGGCCGGCTGTACTTCGACCGCCGCCCGGCGCCGACCCACGCCTTCCCCTGGACCCGAGAATCTGACACCGTACGGCACGGCCTGTGGCGGCTGTGCTGCGAGCAAGCGTCCCTGCCGACGGATCGGCCGCCGCTCGACCCCGAGGAGATGAATCCATGACGATCGCTACGACCCTCAGTTCCCTCACGGCCCTCGACTTTGACGGCCAGCCGCAAGAGCTCGGAGCCCTGTGGCGCGATCGACCGGCGGTGCTGGTCTTCGTGCGCCACTTTGGGTGAATGT
This sequence comes from Acidobacteriota bacterium, assembly GCA_038747035.1. GTDB lineage: Bacteria > Acidobacteriota > Thermoanaerobaculia > Multivoradales > J023 > JAUIJL01. Next base: position 18,851 of record JBCDKB010000041.1, read on the forward strand.
TCTGCCGCGAGCAGGTCGCGCAGTTGCGTGACGTCGTCCCCCAAATTCGTGAAAAAGGCGCCGAGCTGATCGTGATCGGCAACGGCACACCCGACCAGGCGAAGGCCTTCGCCGAAGAGCGTGACCTCGACTTTCCCCTGCTGACCGACCCCGGTCGGCGGACCTACAAAGCCGCGGGCTTCCGTCGCGACATCAAGTCCACGTTCAACCTCGGCATCCTCAAGAACGCCAAGAAGACGTTGAGCAGCGGCCATCGCCAGGGCAAGGTCGAGGGCGACCCGTGGCAGCAGGGCGGCGCTTTCGTGATCGCGCCGGGGGATGAGGTGCTTTTCCGCTACGTTTCGGGGGCGGCCGGGGACCATCCCGACCCGCGGGACCTGGTGGCGTCCCTGCCCGGCTGACGTGGCGTCGCGCTCCGGCAAGACGCCCGGCGTCGCCCCGGTCGCCGACCCGGCGGTGGTGCGTAGCGTCGCCGCCCGCCGTCGGTTCGAGATCGACAAGGTCAAGGGGTCCCGATTCATTGCGACCGTCGAGCCGTGCTCGTCGGAGTCCGAGGTCGACGCCTTCCTCAGCGCCATGCGCGGAGAATTCCGAGACGCCACCCACAATTGCTACGCCTGGCGGCTCGGCCTCGGCCGCGACCACTGGCGCTACGCCGACGACGGCGAACCGTCGGGCACGGCGGGGCGTCCGATTCTTCAAGAGATCGACGGCCGCGGCGTCACCGACGTGGCGGTGGTAGTGACCCGCTACTACGGCGGCACCAAGCTCGGACCCGGCGGTTTGGTGAGGGCGTACGGCGCCTCGGCGGCGGCGGGGCTCGACGCCGCGGGCATCGTCGAGCGGCCGGTGGTCGAGCGCCTCGCCTTCCGATTCGGCTACGGCGTCTCCGGCCCGGTCCAGGGTGTCTTGACCGCCCATGGCCTCGAGCCCGTGGCGTCCGACTACGGCACCCGCGTGCGCCTCGAGCTGGCGGTGCCGGTGGCCGACGTCGACGCCGTCAAGGCCGATCTGGTGGAGGCCGCCACCGGCGCGATCCACTTCGACGACGCTGAATAAACCCGCAGACCCCGGGCCGGAAGACCGACCGGGCGGATAGCGGGGGCCGACGCTGGTAAATTGCGTTTGATGTTGCGCCTCCGTTTTGACCGCGGCACCCTCTTGATCGACGGCAGCCCCGAGGACGTCCCCGCCGAAGGCTTGCCGGGGACCGTCTACGACCGCCGGGTCGGCCGCTTCCGCGCCGAGGCCCACCGCTACCGCGAGATCTTGACGGTGCTGCACCGCGCCGGCGTCGAGTACGAGAACGAGGCTGGGGGCTTCGCCGAGCTCGACCTGCGGGCGCGGGACGAGCGCGAACCTTTTCCCTACCAGCGGGAGGCGGTGGAGGCGTGGTTCAAAGCCGGCAGGCGCGGCACCGTCGTGCTGCCGACCGGCGCCGGCAAGACTTTCACCGCGCTCATGATTCTCCAGCGCCTCGGGCGGTCGACCCTGGTGGTGACGCCGACGATCGACCTGATGCAGCAGTGGTACGGCGTGCTCGGCACCGCCTTCGACATCGAGGTGGGGCTGCTCGGCGGCGGCGCCTACGACGTCCGCGACGTCACCGTCACGACCTATGACTCGGCCTATATCCACATGGAGCGCCTCGGGGATCGCTACGGCCTGCTGGTCTTTGACGAAGCCCACCACCTGCCGGGGCCCACGTACTCGCTGGCGGCGGAGATGTCGCTGGCGCCCTTCCGCCTCGGCTTGACGGCGACGCCGGAGCGGGAAGACGGCGGGGAACGCCGCTTGGATCGCCTGATCGGTCCGATCGTTTACCGCCGGGAGATCGGCGAGCTCGCCGGCGAGTTCCTCGCGGAATACGAAACCGTGCGGCTGCGGGTCCGGCTCTCGGAGGCGGAGGCCGAGGAGTATTGGCGGCAGCGCGAGGTGTACCGCAATTTCGTCAACGAGGAGGGGCTCCGCCTCGGCAGCGCCGGCGGCTGGCAGCGCTTCCTCCAGGCGACGTCGCGCACCGAGCGCGGCCGGCGGGCTTTCCTCGCCTATCGCGCGCAAAAGGCCATTGCGCAGGCTTCCGAAGCCAAGCTCCGCCTGCTCGAGACCTTGCTGGCTCGCCATCGACAGGACCGGGTGCTGATCTTCACCAGCGATAACGACACGGTCTACAAGATCTCCCGGCGCTTCCTCATCCCCGCCATCACCCACCAGACCAAGGTCAAAGAGCGCCACGACGCGCTCTCCGGATTCAACGAAGGCCGCTATCCGTTCCTGGTCACGTCGCGGGTGCTCAACGAAGGCGTCGACGTGCCCGCCGCCAGCGTCGGCGTCGTGCTGTCGGGCAGCGGCAGCGTCCGGGAGCACGTGCAGCGCCTGGGGCGCATTCTGCGCCGCGCCGAGGGCAAGCGGGCCGTGCTCTACGAGGTGGTGGCGGAAGATACGGCGGAAGAATTCGTCAGCGACCGGCGGCGTCAGCACGGCGCCTACCAAAGGTCGTAGGACTTGATTGAATGAACCTTGACGATGCCTCTGCGTAAAAAGTGACGTTACGATGAGAACGGGGCGACCCTTCCGACGCTGACCGGCGCCGAGGGTCGCCGTGAGCTGTGCGCACTGGAGGAGAGTGATCACCCCCGTCGACGTCACTACGAACGGCCGCGCTTCGGCGAGTTCGTCGAGCGGAAAGAGCCTAAATGCCGACCACTTCGTCGGCACGGACCGCTTTTTGGTGCAGCGGCGCTTGGGCGCCGGGGCCTTCGGCGTGGTGTACGAGGCCTACGATCGCCGGGAGCAGGCGCTGGTCGCGCTCAAGGTGCTGCGCCATGCCGAGGCCGACGCGCTTTACCGGTTCAAGAAGGGCTTCCGCTCCCTGGCCGACCTGCGGCACCCGAATTTGGTGTCGTTCTATGAATTGATGAACCACGAAGGCATGTGGTTCTTCTCGATGGAGTTGATCCCGGGGCGTGAAATGACCGAAGCGCTGGAGCTCGGCTCCGGCTCGGTCGATTTCGAGCGCGTGCGGCGCATCATTCTGCAGCTCTCCCTCGGCCTCCATGAGGTCCACCTCCACGGCATGCTGCACCGTGACATCAAGCCGCCGAACGTACTGGTGACGCCGGATGATCAGGTCAAACTGCTGGATTTCGGCCTGGTCGCCGAGCTCGGGCCGAGCCGGCTCGCGAGCGGCGAAGCGGCGATGGTCGGAACCCCGGCCTACATGTCGCCGGAGCAGGCGAACGGCGACAGCGGTCATCCGCGGGGGGATTGGTACAGCGTCGGCGTGATGCTCTACCAGTGCCTGACCGGCAGCTTGCCGTTTGAGGGTTCGCTGCTAGAAGTCCTGACGCGCAAGCAGCGCGGCCTCGAGCCCGGTCAGCTGCGCGACAGGGTGCCGGACGTGCCGGTCGACCTCGAGAGGTTATGTCTAGGCCTGCTCGAGACAGAACCGGAGAAGCGTTTGACCGGCCCCGAGGCCCTGGCGGCCCTCGAGCGCGACGACAGCCGGGTGGATATCCACCGGTTCGGCCGCGGGGATTTCGTCGGCCGCCGGGCACAGCTCCAGCAGCTCGACGAGGCGCTCACCGCCAGCCGCCAAAGCACGGTGCTCGTCCACCTAAAAGGCGTGTCGGGGATGGGCAAGTCGGCCTTGCTCGACCACTTCGCGTCCCAGGTCGAAGCCATCGACGAAGACGCCGTGGTCCTGCGGGGGCGCTGCTACGTCCAGGAGGCGGTGCCCTATAAGGCCCTCGACAGTCTGATCGATGCCCTGTCCCGTTTCTTGCTGAGCCTGCCGCGGCACGACGCCGAAGTCCTGCTGCCGACGCGCATCGCCGCCCTCGCCCGTCTCTTCCCCGTGCTGCGCCGCGTGCCCGCCGTCGACGCTGCGCCGACCACCCGCGACGCCGAGCCCGCGGATCCCCAGATCCTGCGCCGTCGAGCCTTCGGGGCCCTGCGCGAGCTGCTGGCGCGCCTCGCCGTGCGCCGGACGTTGATATTGATCATCGACGACCTGCAGTGGGGCGACCTCGATTCTTTCGTCTTGATCGACGAGATGCTGAAGGCGGCGGACCCGCTGCCGGTGCTCTTCGTCGGCAGCTACCGCAGCGAAAACGAAGGCTCGAGCCCGTTCCTGCGGGCCTTCGCCGAGCAGCGCGAAGCGCTCGGATGGCGCGATATCGACGTGCGCGACATCGAGGTCGGGGAGCTGTCCGCCGGCGACGCGCGCCAGCTGGTCCGTCGCCTCGCCTCGGACGCGGGGGCCGGGGTGGACGACATCGTCGCCGACGCGGCGGGCAGTCCGCTCTTCCTTTCCGAGCTCGCCCGCGCCGCCGTCGGCCCGGGGGCCGGAGCGTCCGAGTCAGGCGTTCCGACGGTTGAAAATTCGCCCCGCGTCGATGCGCCCCGCCCCGTCTTGCCGCCGACCTCGCGGCCCGCGGGCCGGGATACGGCGGCGCTGCACGTGCGAAATCTCATCCGCGCCCGAGTCGCGAGCTTGAGCGACGCCGCCCAGCAGCTGCTGGAGGTCCTTTCCGTCGCCGGCCGACCGCTCGAGCTGCCGCTGCTGCGGCGCGCGGCGAAGCTCGACTCCGGCGGCGTGTCGGCGCTGGCGGAGCTGCGCACCGGTCGCTTCGTGCGGATTTCGGACGTCGAGGGGCGCGAGGAAATCGAGCCGTACCACGACCGCATTCGCGAGGTGGTCACCGAAGGCTTGGCGCCGAAACGCCTGCGCGACATGCACCGTCGCCTCGCCCTGACCCTCGAAGCCACCGGCAGCGCCGACCCGGAAACGCTGGCGGTGCATTTCCAGGCCACCGAAGAAGATGAACGCGCCCACAGCTACGCCGTCTCCGCAGCGGAGCGGGCCGAGGAGACGCTGGCTTTCGAACGCGCGGCGCGGCTCTACCAGCTCGCCCTCGACCTGCTGCCCGAAGGCGGCGACCGGCGCTACGCCCTCCAGGTCCAGCTCGGTGAAGCCCTCGGCAACGCCGGACGCAGCCACGACGCGGCGGAGACCCTGCTCAACGCGGTCGGCGCCGCGGGCCGCGCGGATCCGCTGGAGGTTCAGCGCTTCGCCGCGGAGAAGCTCCTGATCAGCGGCCATATCGACCGCGGCATGGCGGTGCTGCGGCACGTGCTGCGCACCGTCGACATGGAGCTCGAGCCCCGGGCCTGGCGCTCCTTGCTCCACCTGTGGTGGCTTCGCCTTCGCCTGCGCCTTCGCGGCTTCGAATTCGTCGAGAGGCCCGAGGACAAAATCGATCCGGAGGTGCTCCGGCGCATTGACGTCTGCTGGTCCGTCGAGATCGGACTGTGCCTGGTCGACGTGCTCCACGCCTCCGAGTTCCACGCCCGCCACCTGCTGCTCGCCCTCGAAGCCGGGGAGCCCCAGCGGGTGGCGCGCGGCCTGGCGATGGAGGTGTTCTTCGGCGCCATGGAGGGGGCGACGGGGCGTTCCGTGCTCGAGCGCGCCCGCGATCTGGCGGGCCGGGTGGAGGGCCGCTACGCCGCGAGCCTGACCGAGATGGCGGCGGGCATGTTGGCGTGCTCGAAAGGCGAGTGGGACGACGCCTTCAGGCGCTTGACGCGGGCCGAGATGTACCTCAAGGAGAACCGCCGCGGCGTCACCTGGGAGCTCGATACGGTGCGTCAATTCCGCTCGGTCGCCCAGGTTTATCTGGGGCGCTGGCGCGAAATATTCACCGAGCTCCCGGATCTGCTGGATCTCGCCCGCGACCAGGAAGATCTTTATCTCCAGACCCACCTTCAGCACTGGGTCCAGAGCCTGCGCGACCTCGCCGGCGACGACGTCGACGCCGCGGAGGACGCCAGCAGGGGCCTCGAGCAGTGGTCCCAGAGCGGCTTCCACTACCAGCACTTCAGCCAGCTCGTGGCCCAGGCGCGGGTCGCGCTCTACCGCGGACGGCCGCGCTACGCCTTTGAGCTGGTCAATCAGCGCTGGTCCGAGCTGACGGGGTCGATGATCCAGCGCATCGAGCTGGTGCTGATCCAAAGCCACGACCTGCGCGGCCGCACGGCGGTGGCGTGCGCGGTCGAGAGCGTCGACGGCTCCCCGGGCCGCTACCTACGACTCGCGGAAAGCGACGCGCGGCGCCTCGAGCGCGCCGGCTCCACCTGGGCGCTCGGACTCGGCGCCGCCCTGCGCGCCGGCATCGCCACGGTGTCGGGCGAAAGAAGCCGTGCCCTCGACGAGCTGGCGGTGGCGGAGACGGCCTTTGAAGCCGCCGACATGAAGGTCCACGCCGCCTTCGCCCACCGCTGCCGCGGGCTGCTGGGCGGCGTCGCCCGGGAGGTGGAGGCCGCCGACCGCACCCTCGCCGAGGTCGGAGTCCTGCAGCCCGAGAGAATGGTCCGGGCCTACCTACCGGGCCGCTGGTCCCGCTGACGGGCTCATCCGCTGAGCGAAAGGCGCTGTGGCCGTTCGCGAGGGTGCTTCCCGTTCATTACGGGCTCAACCCGGCGAAGAGATCCCGATTGGCGCGCATCTGCGCGAGGTAATCGTAGTCGCCGCCGTCCGCGGGGACTTCCAGCGTATCGACCACGAGGTGGGCCGGGCCGTCCCGGAGCGCCGCTTCCAGGTCCGGGTGGGGCTTGGACGTCAGCAAGACGGCGACACTCGCGTCGTTTCCCGCGGCGGACTTTTCGGCGAGCGCCGAGAGCAGCTCGGCGGACGGCGGCGCCGCGGCGTCGATATCGAGGGCTTCGATCGTCAAGCCGAAGCGGCGCGCGAAGTAGTGGAAGGACGGATGGTCGGCGATCCACTGGATCCCTCGCAGCGGTTCGAGCGTCGCCGCCAGCTCGGCGGAGAGGCCCGTAAGCTCGGTCTCGAGGGCCGCCAGGGCCGCGCCGTAGGCTTCGGCGCCGTCGGCGTCGAGCTCGACGAAGGCGTCGTGGATGCTCCGGGCCTGGGCCAAGTAGAGGTCGGGGTCAAGCCAAAGCTCCGCCGCGAAACCGGCGTGGGAGTGCTCGCCGCCGTCACCGTGGGAGTGGGTGCGTCCTTGGATTTCGATGCGGTCGAGCTCGGCGGAGGTGTCGAGCAGCTTCGAGAGCGGCAGATTCGTCTGGTCGGTCCAGGCTTCATAGCCGGCGCCGTTCATGACCAGCAGGTCCACCTGCTGGAGCGCCACCACCGCGTCGGCCGTCGGACGCCAGGTGGCGGGGCGGGCGTCTGCGGGCATGGCTTGTTCAGCGGCGATGCGGCCGGCGCCGAGGCGCTGGACGAGCCAGTCCGCGGGATTCGACAGTGTCGCCACGCGCAGCACCGGTTCCGCCGGAGCTTCAAGGGCGGGCTGCCCGTCGCCGGACGGAGTCGGGGCGGTCGCACCCGCCGCCGCCGGCGCGGCCCCTTCTTCTGGAGCGGAGCACGCGGCGGCGCCCAGCAGGATGGCGAGGGCGGCGAAAACGGTAGCGGCGGAGCGAAGCTTCATGGTCGTCACCTCAAGGAAAGAGGGTTAGCCGCGGAGCGCGGCGTCGAGCAGCCAAAGTCCCAGCTCGGAAGCGAGCACGGCGGTCACCACGGCGGCGACCACCACCAGTGCGACCTCCGTACCGATCAGCGCGGCGATGCGGAATCGACCGCAGCCGATGCGCCGCATGAGCATCATCTCGTCGCGGCGCAGGCGTAGGGAAAGCGTCAGGGCGAGGCCGAAAAAAGCGAGGGTCGAGAACGCCACGAGGGCGAAGTAGGCGGACAACCCGTCCCGCAGGCGGAGCACGATCTCGAGCACCGTTTCGATGACGGTGACCGGCCGCACGGCCTGGTATTTCTCGTGGAGGGCCATCTCTCCGAGCAGCTGGTCGTGGCGTTTGACGCTCCTGGGGAGCACCAAGAAGCTGCCGACCGGGGCGTCGTCGACCGAGCCGTGCATGTGGAAGTCGTTGCGATTTTCAGCCGTGATTTCGGCGAAAAGAAAGATCGCCGCCGTCGCTTCGATGTGATCCTCTTCGCCCTCGTCCTCTTCGACCTCCCCGGCGGCTTCTTCAGCCGGCGCGTCGTCCGGCGGGTCGGTCTCCGGCGCACCGATTGGATCGCCGTCGTCGCCCGACGCGTCGTCGCCGAGCAGGGCGTCGACGTCGGGGTCGCCGTAGGCGGTTTCGGCGAGCTCGGGCGTGACCTCCTCGTGGCCGTGGAGGCGTCCGTCGAGCATCCAAGCGGTCTTGACGTCGGCGAAGAAGGCCCCGTCGTCCGGCGTGCCGCGCGGGCGGAGCACGCCCACCACGTCCAGCAGCAGGGGGTATGAGCCGGCGAGGTTATAGAGATTGGTCAGGTCGGAGCGCATCCGGTCCCCAGGCTCGAGCTCGAGCTCCGCCGCCACGTCGGCGCCGGCGACGACTTCGCCCAGCAGCGCCGGCAAGCGACCTTCCGCCACTTCGAGTCCGCGGGCGTCGAAATACTCCACCGACGTGCCGACCAGCGGCGTGCCGGAGATCGAGTAGGCGACGTAGAGCGGCAGCGCCAGGCCGTATTCCGCCAGCCCTTTGCGCTCGCCGAAGGGGATGGACTCGGCGACTTGCCCGCGGAAGTAGAGGGCGTTCATCGTCAGGTCGAATTCATCACCCTTCTGCCCGATGACCACCGGCGACGCGGCGGCCCGGGCGAGCAGCGTTTTTTCCAAGAGAGCCGCGGCTTTAAAGGTGAAGAGCGGCAAGAAGGCCGCCACCGCCGTGCCGAAGATCAAGATGGCGCTGCGCCACTTTGAAGCGCGCAGGGATTTGGTGGCCAGGAAGAGGGCGTCGCCGGCGGCGCTCATGGGCCCTCCCCCCGAGCCGGCCCGCCGTCTTCCCCGGACGCGGCCGACCAGGCGCCGACGTCGTAGGACGCGCTGAACCGTCGCCGTACCGCCGGGTCGTGGGTGACCACGAGCCGCGTCAAGCCGCGTTCCGAGCCCAGGCGCTGCAGCAGGTCGACGGCCCGTTCCGAGCTCTCCGGATCGAGCCCGGAGGTCGGCTCGTCGGCGAGCAGCACGGCCGGTTCGGTGACCAGCGCGCGGGCGATGGCGACGCGCTGCCGTTCACCTTGGGAGAGCTCCGCGGGCCTCCGTCGTTCTTTGTCGCCGAGCCCGAGCTCGGCCAGCAGATCGCGGGCGCGGCTGCGGGCGGCGTCGTCGAGACGGAGGGCGCGGTTCAGCCGGAAGGGGAAGAGCACGTTCTCCAACGCGTCGAGGTAGTCGACGAGGGGCGATTCCTGGAAGACGAAGCCGAGGCGCCGGATGCGCAGCGACCGGCGGGCGTCTTCGCCGAGACTCGAAAGCTCCACGCCGTCGACCACGACCCGGCCGGCCTCCGGCGTGAGCACGCCGGCGAGCAGCGCCAGCAGGGTCGACTTGCCACAGCCGGACGGGCCATAGAGGGCGACGTCTTCTCCGGGCCGGACCTGCCAGCGGTCGATCGACAGCCGGAAAGGGCGGCCGCCGTGGCGGGCGCTGCGGTAGGCGAAGCGCAGGCCCTCGGCGAGCAGGGTCGGTGTCGTATTCATTCGCGGCTGGAGGCCTGATGTGCCCGCGCAAAGACGACACGCACCTGACGCATGGCCTCGCTCGAGCTCCACTTGCCGGACGCCGCCTCCTCCACGTCCGGGCCCACGACCTCGCCCTCCATGCCGTCGGCCAGCAGCGGCGCCGCCGAGTCTTCGTCGACCCGCCAGCCGCCGCTCGCTTCGGCGCGGCTGGTCATGAAAACGACCTTCGCCGGGTTGAGTCGATTTTCGAGCTCCAGCTCGACGCTCGGGCCTTCCGGGGTCGGTCGCCGGTGTTCGATCATGTAGATGAAGAAGTCCGTATTGCCGAGGCCGTTGGCGGCGTGTTCGACGGGTTGCCACGCGGCGTCGACGACTTGGCCGTTGATGCTCAGGTCGAAACTGGACGAGATCAGGTCGAGCTGCTGTTTGAGGAATCCCTCGTTATTCTCGGCGTCGGAGGCCTTCGGGTGGTCGCGCAGGTAGCGCCTGAAGTCGCCGAGCACGTCGAGGGACGGCAGCTCGACGACGACCAGGACTTCGAGGGTTTGGTCGTCGAGGCGCTCGGCGTAGCGCGCCGAAGCAAAAGAGCGTTCGAAGGAATGGCCCCAGGCCGCTGTCGAGGCGCCGAGCGCCAGGCAGAGTGCCGTCGCCAGGAGGCGGGGGAGGAATCGGCGAGCTCGCGGCAAAGAATTCAACATCAACCGCAGGTTAACACCGGGGAATCGCTGGTTCCGCGGCTTTTACCGAGCTCTGACCGCCGGCCGCCGCCATCGGCTAAACGAGCTCCAGCGCGAGCTGTCCGTCACCGGGGTGGGCGGCGTCGCCGGCGGTGAAGTCGGTGGACTCCGCGTCCGCCGCGAGCTGGCCGAGCAGGCGACCGGCTAAGGCGTGGCCGGCGAGGAATGCGCCCTCTACGCGGGCGGCATAGCTCCAATCGCCGCCGGCGCCGAGGGAGCGCCGCGGGTCCCAGAAGACCTCGCCGGCGGGTTCCGCCGGCCGGGCGAAGCGCCAGCGATGGGCGACTCGATGACGCGGCGCCACCGGCTCTCGGCCGATGGCCTCGAAGAAGGCGTGGACGAGGGCTTCGCCGGCGGTGTCCGGGTCGTCTTC
>JBCDKB010000042.1:0-29436 GCA_038747035.1 Acidobacteriota bacterium
AAGGTGGCAACGTCACGTTCGGCGTGTCCGACATGGTGACGATCAACGGCATCATGGTCAGCAACGCCGACAACGAGGCTCTGGGCGGCGTCATCCATATCATCGACGATATTCTTCTGCCGGGCACGACCTTCGACTGCACGGATTCCACGACGTGGTACAAGACTGACGATCCGAGCAAGACGTGCGATTGGGTTGCGGCGTTCGTTCCCGAGCGCTGCGACGCGAAAGGCTTCGACAAGACGGACGCATCCTACGCCTGCCCTGTCGCCTGCGGAACCCGCTGCGGCGATTCCGCGAGCTGGGTGAGTTCCTGCTATGTTCGTGTTCGTCTCCGTCGGTGTCGTCCTTCATTCTCTTGGTTGTCTTCTCACCGACGCCCTCCGCAGTTCAAGAATGGCGATCCCTCGAAGGACTGCGCGTGGGTCCAGAACTTCCCGGAGCAGCGCTGCAACGTCCGGGGGCCTGACGCGGTTCTCGCGAGCGCCGAGTGCTACGCCACCTGCGCCTTAATTCTCTAGAAGACCACGTCGTCGACATCGCCGACGGCGAAGTACCCTTCTCTCATCACCAAGCTCTCACTCGTTTCCTTCCTCATTTCCGCGTTGTGCGCACTGTCTCCATCCATCAGCAGAAAGTCGTCCACTCACTGTGACTTCCTTCTGACATAGCCACGCACCGCCACATCCTCGCCCGGCACGTGCTGCCGCAGGTCAGCGGCACCGCGCTCACCCAACTCACACTCCTCATCCCGGCCTGCGTGCTCGCCGAAGTGACGCTGTCTTTTTTTGGCCTGGGAGTCGCCGAACCCCGCGCGAGCCTCGGCTCCTTGCTGGCGGAAGCGCAAGATCTCTCAGCCATCTCGCTGCGGCCGTGGCAACTCTTGCCCTTTCCCGCGCTCGCAGCGCTCGTCCTGAGCTATCATCAGGTGTCACAAGCCCTGCAGTCGCGAGACGTGGGCCGCAGTTGATTCAACAACTGTTCCGCTAGCCGACTTCTAAGCACGCTGCTGCCCTGGGTCTCCGTCCTTCGGTCCGTCACACGGCGCCGTCACGGCCCTTGATGTTAGCGAACGCCTTCGTCCTGAAAAATCCTTCCTACCGGTCGCGCTTCCGCATTTTCGGACTTCCGACCGTCCGGTTGATTCTGCTTGTCACGGTCTTACTAGCGGCGTGCGCTCCCTCCTCCGAAGCGCCCCGTCCCAGCGAGACAACGCAGGGCGCGGAAACGCCGACGACCGGCCCCTCCGCCAGTGCCGGCGAAGAGCTCGGCCGCCGGGGCGGGCGGCTGGTGCTGACGATGCGCGCGGAACCCCAGACTTTCAATCCGCTGACCGCCTTCGACAACCCTTCGCTCAGCGTGCTCGAGTTCCTCAACGCGGACCTCGCCCACGTCGACCCGCGGACCCAGGCGGTTGTCCCGGCGCTGGCGGAGCGGCTCGAGAGGTCCCCCGACGGGCTGACGTATCAAATCCACCTGCGGCCAGGCCTCGTCTTCTCAGACGGTGAACCGCTCACCGTCGCCGACGTGCTCTTCACTTTTCGCACGCTCTTGGATCCCGAGCTCGAAACGCCCCAGCGTGAGAGTCTGCTGCTCGACGGCCAGCCCCCCGCGCTGCGGCAAAGCGGCCCTTCGAGCCTCGAGGTCCAGTTGCCCCGCGCCCACGCCGGCGGCGAGAGCCTCTTTGAAGGCGTCTACATCGTGCCCGAGGGGCGACTCGCCCCCGCCGTCGCCGCCCGCGAGCTCGACGAGGCGTGGGCGCCCGGGGGAGACCCTTCGGAGATCGTCGGCCTCGGGCCCTACCGGCTGCGGGAGTATCGTCCGGGGGAACGCTTAATACTCGAGAGGAACCCCCACTACTGGCGTGAGGATTCCGCGGGCGTCTCATTGCCCTACCTCGACGAGGTCGTCATCGAGTTCGCCGCCTCCCGTGAGTCGGAGGTGCTCCGATTCGAAGCCGGCGAAAGCGACTTGGCGGGCGGCCTGGGCGCTGAAGCCTTCGAGAGCCTGATCAGCCGATTCGGCGACTCGCGGCAGCTGCGCGACCTTGGCCCTGGGCTGGTCTACGAATTCCTATTCTTCAACCTGAATGACGTCGACTCCCCGGATCTGCAGAAGAAGCAGGTTTGGTTTCGAAATCCCGCCTTCCGCCGCGCACTCTCACTCGCAGTGGACCGGGGTGCCATCGCCCAACTGGTCTACCGCGGACGGGCGACGCCGGTGGGCGGACACATCACGCCGGCCAACCACCGTTTCCACGACCCCACCGTCACGGCGCCGCAGGTGTCCCTCGGCGACGCCCGGCAGGCTCTGCAAGGAGCCGGTTTTCGCTGGATCGATGAACGCTTGCACGACCCCGAGGGCGAGCCGGTCATCCTGACGCTGGTGACCAATTCCAGCAACTCGAAGCGGGTCGAAACGGCGACCGTGATTCAAGAGGACCTGCGGCGCCTCGGCATCGACCTGCGGGTGGTGCCGCTCGATTTCGGCGCGCTGCTCGACCGGGTCTACGACAATTTCGACTACGAAATTGGCCTGCTCGGCCTCGGACGCGGCGGCCTCGATCCGAACTCATCGCTCAACGTCTGGCTTTCCACGGGCGACTCCCACCTATGGCGCCTCAACGGCGACGGCCCCGACTCTCCGTGGCAGGAGCGGCTCGACGCCCTGCTGCTCGAGCAGATGACCGAACTCGACGAAGGTCGGCGTCGGGTCTTGCTCAGCGACATCCAGCGGATGATCGCCGAGCAGTCCCCTTTCGTTTTCCTGGTCGCCCCGAACGTCCTGGTCGGGGCTAAATCCGAACTCGGAAACTTCGCACCCGTCGCCGCGGCGCCCTCCGCCGCCTGGAATGCCGACCGTCTTTTCTGGCGTGAGCCCTAATTCCCGATGGCCACGCCCCCCCTCTCCGATCGACGCTTGGTCGAGCGTTGCCTCAACGGTTCCGACCGCGCGTGGCGGGATCTGGTCGATCGCTACCAGAAACTGGTCTACGCGGTGATCATGAAGTACCGCCCCGGATCAGAGGCGGCGGCGGACCTCTTCCAAGCGGTGTGGCTCGACGTCTACAACGACCTCCCGACGCTGCGTGACCGCGACGCGGTCAAGCCGTGGCTGATGGCCATCGTGCGCAACAAGTGTTTCCACTGGAAGCGCAAACAGTCCCGCATCCAGGACCACGAAGTCCTCGGTGAGGAACCCGATGACCTCGAGATGCAGGCGGTCGTCGAGGCGGACTTCGCCGACGAGCTGCTACGCGACCAGCTCGTCCGAGAAGCGATCGAACGGCTCGGGGACCGCTGCCAGGAACTCATCCATCTCCTCTTCTTCGCCCAACCCCCCTTGCCGTATAAAGAGGTCGCCGAAAAGCTCGGACTGGCCACCGGCTCGATCGGCTTTATCCGGGGTCGCTGCCTGCGCAAGCTCCAGAAGCGCCTCGAGGAACTCGACGCGATATGACGGCGCCTTCCGAAGGCGGTGGCCCCGCGGACTTCGAGCACGACCTCGAGCACATCGCCCAGCTCGTGGGCGACGACGAGCGCCGCCGCTTTTTCGAGTTAAAGCCCGAGCTCCTCACCGTCGAGCAAGTGCGCCGGGTGTGCACCGAGGTCGCGCGCCAGGTCCAAATCGACGCCGAGAAAGCCCTCGAGCTCGCCGCCGCGGCTCGCTTCATCGCCGAGCACCTCGACGACGGCGAATCCCGGGCCCTCGCGTCAAGGGCGGCCGCGAATGCTTACCACTTCTCCGGCGACTACCGCTTGGCCCAGGAGCTGTACGGCCGGGCCCTCGAGGCCTTCATCGTCCTCGGTGACGACGTCTCCGCCGCCGTCACCCGGTCGAGCGCGCTCCACAACCTGGGCTACCTCGGAGACTACGAGCTCGCCTACGCCTGGGCCGCCGAGGCCCGCCGAGTTTTCGTCCGACGCGGCGACCGGCTGCGCCTGGCGATCGTCGACCACAACTTGGCCAATGTGCTGCATCGCCAGGCGCGGTGGACGGAGGCGCTTGAGCGATACACCGCGGCCCACCTCGAATTCGAAGGCCTGGACCGCGCCGAGGACGCGGCCGTATGCCTCAACAACGCCGCGGCCTGCCACCTCGACCTGCACCACGTCGAAGAAGCCCTCGATATCTATCGCCGCAACCGCGATTATTGCGAGCAAGAAGGTCTGACCCACGTGGTGATGGAGATCGACTACCACCTGGGCTACGTCGGCTACCTGCAGGCGGAGTACACCCCGGCGATCCACCACTACCGGTTGGCCCGCCGCGCCGCCGAGGCCCAGGACGATATCCACCAGCGGGCCCTCTGCGACCTCGACCTTTCGGAGATGTATCTCGAGCTGAATATGGTCGACGACGCCGCCGAGCTCGCCGAGAGCGCATTTGACGGCTTCGATCGCCTAAAAATGCCGTACGAGGCCGCCAAAGCCCTCACGAACCGGGCGATCGCCGCCAGTCGGGGCACCGAAAGTGACCAAGCCCTCGAGCTGCTCCGCCGCGCCCGGGTGATCTTCGTCCACGAAGACAATCGACATTGGCCGGCCATCATCGATTTCTACCGCGCCTTGGTGCTCGCCCGGAGCGGCGCCCTGGAGGACGCGAAAGACGCCGCCGATATGGCCCTCGCCGCGTTCCTCGATCGGGACCTGGACTCCCGCGCGGTCATGACGGAGCTGCTGCTCGCCCGCTTGGAGCTGCGCACCGGCGACCCCGAATTCGCCCGCACTTACGCCGTGCGCGCCCTTCGCCGCCTGCAGGACCTGGCCATGCCTGCTCTCAATCAGCGGGCCTACCTGGTGCTCGGCCATATCGAAGAGGCGAGGGGCTACCCCGAGGCCGCACTCCTAGCCTACCGAGAATGCGACGAGTGGCTCGAACGCCTGCGCGACCAGCTCCGCGGCGAAGACTTGAAGATCGCATTCCTGAGCGATAAGCAGTCGGTCTACGACAGCCTCGTCCACCTCACGCTCTCCGATCGCCGCCACCCCCGGCGCCTCGAGGCCGCCCTCGGCTACGCGGAAAAGGCCAAGTCCCGGGGACTCGCCGACCTCCTGGCCCGCGGCGGCCAGCTGCGTCCGCGCACCCGCTCCGGCGGCGAAGTCGCGGAGCGCGCCCGCAAGCAGCGCGACGCCTTGAGCTCGCTTTATCGACAGATGGACCTGCAGCAACTCGGCGAAGGCGCCGCCGACCTGAAGTCGCTGCGGCGTCGGGCGCGGGAGACCGAAGACCAGCTGCTGCGCACCCAGCGAGAGCTCGACGTCGAAGATCGCGAGCTCGGGTCGCTCCAGGTCGCCCGCGACCTCGACCTCGCGACCTCTCGCCGCTCGCTGCCGGAGGACGCCCAGCTGGTGGAGTACTACCTCGCCGGTGACCGCCTCTTTGCCTTCGTGCTCGATCAGCGACGACTCGAAGTCGTGGACTTGGGGAGTCCACAGCGCGCCCGCGAGCTGCACCGCCTGCTGCAATTTCAGCTCTCCCGCATGGCGATGCCGCCGACCGCTCGACCGGCCCACCTCCATGGTCTCATCGAACGCACCACCCACTCCCATCTCCGCGAGCTCTACGGGCTGCTGCTCGAACCGTTGGAAGATCTTCTGGTGCATCCCCGCCTGGTCATCGCCCCCCACGGCTTCCTGCACTACGTGCCTTTCCACGCGCTGCACACCGGCGACGATTGGCTCATCGACCGATTGACGATCTCTTATGCCCCGAGCCTCGGCGTCTATCACCTGTGCGCCCAGAAACCACCGGCGGCGGGGGAGCGCTCGCTGGTGCTCGGTGTCGCCGATGAGCGCGCCCCGCACATCCTCGGGGAAGTCCGCGCCGTCCGAGCGGCCCTCGGCGACGCCACCTTGCTCGAAGGGGACGAGGCCAGCGAAGAAGCTCTCCGTCTCCACGGAGCCTCCTGCCGCTACCTGCACATCGCTACCCATGGTCTTTTTAGGCCCGACAATCCGATGTTTTCGGCCATTCAACTGGGCACCAGCCGATTGAGTCTCTTCGACCTCTATAATCTGCGTCTCAGCGCACAATTGGTGGTGCTTTCGGGCTGCGGCACCGGCCTGAATGCCGTCGAAGGCGCCGACGAGCTCGTCGGCCTGACGCGCGGTCTCCTCTACGCGGGGGCCCGCGCGGTTTTGGTGACGCTCTGGGACGTCCACGACCGCAGCACCGCTGAATTGATGCGCCGACTCTACGGCCACCTGGCCACTGGCGCCGGGCCCGCAGAGGCGCTCCGCGCCGCCATGCGGTCCCATCGCGAGGACTTCCCCCAGCCCTACTACTGGGCCCCCTTCGTGCTCGTCGGTCAACCGAATTGAGTCCGTTGGAGGATTTTTCCTCGCAGGTATATTTTTTTCGCCAGCTAGAGACCCTAGGGAAGTGTGGGCGGGAGATGACCCGCCCCGTCTTGGAGGACGCTCGATGGGCCCCTTTGATATCACCCACTGGTCAGACTACGTTCGAGACTTAGTGGACGGACACACCAAGTCGAAGATGGAAGCACAGCTCGAGCGCGACGACCGCGCCCGGCACACGGTTGAAGCGCTCCGGCGCGTCTCCGATGTCGCCCGCAAGGATCTCGATCTCGAGATTCCGGACGGCGTTCTGCATTCGGTCTACGCGCTATCGGGCACCCGGCGGGCCGGCGACCAGCCGGCGGCAGAGACGTTTCTCGAAGGCCTCCGCCGCAGCGTCATGTCTCTCTCCTTTGACAGCGCCATGGCCCCCGCCATGGCCGGCGTCCGCGACGCCCAGTCACTGAATCGCCAACTCTTTTATGAGCTCGACGATGTCGCCGTCGAGCTTCGCCACGAGCCGCACCGCAGCGGCGGCGTGGTGGTCGGCCAGCTGGTCCGTCTCGGTGATGAGCCCCAACCGCTATCCGGCGTCGAAGTCCTCGCCGCCAGCGGTGATCAGATCATCACCCGGCTATCCACCGGGCCGCTCGGCGAGTTTCAGGCAGACCAGCTGCCCGCAGAAGATCTCCATTTCTTTTTCTTGCTCGAGCATTCGTGCCTCGAGGTGCCGCTACCGCAGAACGATCGCTAAAACGTCTCGGAGGATCTCCCCATGAATAGCCATCGACCGCGTTCGGCCACCTGGTTCAGCGTCTCTTTGCTCATTGTGCTGATCACAGCGCCGGCCTTCGCCCGCGAAGGTCGATCCTTCGATCGTCGGAATCTCGACGGTCGACAGCTTTTGCTGCGCGCCGAGCAGGTCGACGCCGTCGCTGAGCAATTCGATCTCGAGATCCTCGAGAAGCACCAGACCTCCGACGGACCGCTGTGGCTAGTCGCCACCCGTAGCACGAAAGCTGCCGCCAAGCTGGTCGCAGCGCTCGGCCGCGACACCCAGGTGAAATCGGCGTCGACGGTGGCCCTCGCCAGCCTGCCGGCGATGACCCTGGCCGCCGCCGTCGCCGAGCAGGAGACGTCCGCCGACCTCGCCATGGTCGGCGACGTGATTTCCCCCTGCCTCGCGCTGATCGACGCCACCGGCGTCTGGCGCGGCTACGCGGACCAGCGGGCTGTGCAGAAGACGAATCTCCACCTTGGCCAGCTCATCGACGGCTACTGGTGCGGCTTCGGCATGACCGTCGCCGTGATCGACACCGCCATCGACGCCCAGCATCCCCTGCTCGCGGAGGCCATGGTCCCCGGCCACGACTTCATCCAGGACACCTCCGGCCCCGACGCAACGCAAACGACGGCCCTTGACACCAAAACCCGCGCCATCGTCGAGAGCACCAACGTCCTCGTGCGCGGCGGCCAGGGCTCGATCTCCATGCTCGACGCGTCCGCCGTCATCATGGGGGGCGACGAGGAAGACGCCGACGTGCTCGCCGAACTGGCCACCACGGGCCCGTTCTACGGCCACGGCACCATGGTCGCCGGCCTGATCCGACTCTCCGCGCCCGCGGCCAAGATCATGCCGCTGGAAGCCTTTGACGACGGGGGCGTCGGCCACCCGTTCGACATCGTCCGCGCCATCGACTACGCCGTAGACAACGGCGCCGACATCATCAACATGAGCTTCAGCATCAGTGAAGCCACCCCCGAGCTGCTCGAAGCCCTGCGCCGCGCACGGCGCAAGGGCGTCATGACCGTGGCGGCGGCGGGCAATGACGGCGCCACGACCCAGATCTTCCCCGCGGGCTATGACCCGACGATTGGCGTGGCGGCGACGGACCTCGGCGACGAGCTCACCGAGTTCTCCAACTACGGTCTGTCCAACGCCGCCTTGACCGCCCCCGGGTCGGGCGTCGTGACCCTTTTCCCCGGCGGCCTCTACGCCACGGGCTGGGGCACGTCGTTCTCGACGCCGCTGGTCGCCGGCACCCTCGCCTTGATCCGCAACTACTACTCGAGCTACAACGCGCCGACCCACGATCTGGTCCGGCTCCATGCGCTGGTCGGAACGGACTACCAATCCCATCTGTGGGACCACGTGCTGTCGTCCGGCCGCCTCGACACGGCGGGTGCTGTAATCGAAGCTCGGTACTGACTCGGTAGCGCCTAGGCGCTACCGAAGCGAATCCGCCGATTCGACGCGTCGGCGATGCGCAGATCGAGGGGCCGCAGGGCCCCTTTTTCAGATCTAAAGTCTCTCGAATCGTCGACGTGCTTGTCGGTGGGGTGGGGCTCTGCCACTATTGGCGGGCAGGCGCGCTCTCCCCCACCGCGCTGCGGAGATTCGCGTGTCATGAAGACCCCGCCAGATCGACCGCCCACCGCCGACGCTTCGGCCCGGGGTGACACCCTGCGCGCAGTCGTTCTGCCATCCCTCTTCTTGATGGTGGCGATGTTCAATCTCACCTTGATCGTCGCCGGCCTCAAGGAGCTGATGATCGACGACCTCGGTGGGACCACCGCCGACGCCAGTCTTTTCTTCTCGATCGAGATGCTGGCGTACATCCTTTTTGCGCCGCTCTGGGGGCTGCTCTCAGATCGCTGGCGGCTGCGCCGGCCCTTCGTCGCTTTCGGCTTCTTCGCCAGCGGCCTCTGCTACCTGGCCTACACCTCGATCAACGACCTTAACCAGCTGCTGATGCTGCGCTTTGCCCAAGGCGCCTTCTCGGTGATGGGCTGGTCGACCCTGATGGCGATGGTCTCCGACCATCCCGACGAAGAGCGGCGCGGTCGCAACATGGGCATCATGGGCGCCGGGTTGATCTTCGGTATCTCAATCGGCGCCCCCATCGGCGGATACATCAGCCGAGAGCTCGGAACCCGAGCGCCGCTCACCGTCGCCGGGGTGCTATTTTTGGTGCTCGCCGCCGGCGCCTTTCTGATCCCCAAGAACGTAGCGACCTCCCGCCCGCTGGGGCTCGGCGACATGGCGCGGACCCTCGCCCGCTGCCCGAAGCTGCTCCTGCCGTACCTCTTTCAGTTCGCCGACCGCTACACCGTCGGCTTCTTCATCGTGCTCTTCCCGCAGTACCTCGCGACCCTCGGCGTCTCCGATCCGGCGGTTCGCGGTCGCTATTTGGCGCTTTTCCTGCTGCCCTTCGCCTTCCTCCAATACTTCACGGGCCGGCTGAGCGAACGCATCGGCCCGATTTGGCCGCTGCTCACGGGTTCCGCCATCTACGGCGTCGTGCTGTGCTGGGTCGGCGTTTCGAGTCTCTACGAGCTGTGGTGGGTGATGGCGGCCCTCGGCGTGTTGGCCTCGGTGATGTTTCCGCCGGCCATGGCCCTCACCGCCCAGCTCAGTCCGCCGGAAATTCGGGGTAGCGCGATGGGCGGCTTCAACCTCGCCGGCTCCCTCGGCTTCGCCGTCGGCCCGCTGGTCGGCAATGCGGTTTTCGAACGCCACGGCTTCGCAGTGGCGTTTATTTCGGCGGGTGCCGTCGAGCTGGCGGTGGTGCTGGGCGCCGGCGTCGCCCTGCTGTGGTGGCGGCGGGCCTAGGCTCTGACCATTCTCATTCCGTGCCCAATTGGGGAGGCGACTCCCGATTTCGGGAGATGACGCTCCGCGGAAAGGACCGCCGCCCTGCGCTTGACCACGCCCGTTACGCTGAAAACCCCCCATCGGCCTTGGCCCGGACTTTGCTGAAACGTCCTCGAAACCCCGTCGACACCGAGCGCCGTCGACCCCCCGACCTTCGAGGAATCCCATGATTCAAGAAATAACTCCCTCCGCCGGCCACCGCGCCATCCACCCTGGCCATCGACGTACACCTCACCCGAGACTTCGACTCGCCGCGTTCTGCCTGCTGCTCGCGACGTCGACAGCCTCGCTTTTCGCCCAGGGTACGCCGGCTCCTAAAGAACCCGCCTCCGAAGTCACGTCGTCCGGGGCTCCGGCACCGCAGGTGACCCGGTGGGTGCCTGGACCGCTCGCCGTTGACTTTCCCGCCGACCGAGACTGGATCGAGGTCCCTTTCCGGCTCGACGATACGAAGATCATCCTGCCGCTGCGCATCAATGACACCGAGACCGTGCAGGCGGTGCTCGACACCGGCGCCTCGTCAGCCCTGCTGCTCGACCATGAGATCGCTTCTCGGATCGACTTCAACATCTTGGGCGTCGCCCAGGTCGCCGGCGCCGGGGGCGGCGGTGATATGCCCCGCGTCGAGATGGCCCAGGGCGTGAGCTTCGGCTTGGGCGACCTGACGCTAAACAACGCCTCACTCGCGGTCATGCGCGGACCTAACCCCATGGCCAGAGCCGACTGGCAGGCGATCGTCGGCCGACAGATCTTCGACAACCTGGTGGTGACCATCGACTGGAGCCAGCGGGTGCTCCGACTCGCCGACCCTGCGACATTCAAGGCCCCCGCCAAGGCGGTGGCACTTCCGATCGAGCGCGAGCGTGGGCACATCTTCGTTAAGGGCGACGTGTCCTTCGACGGCGAACCCAGTCGTCCGGTTCGCCTCGTGGTGGACAGCGGGGCGTTCCACGCCCTGTCCCTCGACGCCCGAAAGGTCGGTCCGCCGCCGCCGAAGAAATTTGAAAACGTCAAGCTCGGGCGTGGCCTGGGCGGCATCATCCGCGGCAGCATCGCGCGACTCGCGAGCCTGCGACTCGGTCCCTTTGCATTCCAAGACGTGGTGACAAGGTTTCCCCAGGCCGACGTCGCAGGCGTCATCTCCAGCGGCAGCGACGGAAACCTGGGGGCGGAGGTCTTGCGCCGATTCCAAACGACGTTTGACTACTCCCGTGACCGGATGCTGCTCGAGCCGAACGGGGCTCTGGACGAGCCGTTTCGATTCTCGACCGCCGGGATCGGTTTCTTCCCGGCCCTCACCGACGACGGCGCGGCTCAAGTCGACGATGTCTACGCCCGTTCTCCCGCCGCCCGAGCCGGCTTACGGGAAGGTGATGAGATTCTCCGTCTCGACGGCAAAGCCCTCAACGACCTCGGACTCACGAAAGCCCGCGGCCTGCTTCAGCACCCGCCCGGCACCCAGGTCGCGCTCGAAGTGCGCCGCGATGGCCAGCTCTTCGAGCTCACGCTCGAGCTCGAAGAGCTCCTCTAGCGATCGAGCCGAGCGCTAGACCTTAGAAAGCAGACTAAGGGTCGCGCGCAGCTTGTCCGCGAAGGGCAAGCCGGCGTCGACCCGCAGCACCGCTTTCTCCGCCGCGGCCTGCTTATAGCCCAGGTTGGTCAGCGCCTGTACGAGATCGTCGTCCTGCGGTGCGGTGACCGCGGCCGTCGACGTCGCCGGCGCCAGGTCCTTCACCTTCTCACGCAATTCGAGCACCAAGCGCTGGGCGGTCTTTTTTCCGACGCCGGGGATCCGGTTGAGGCGGGGCAGGTCGGCGCGCGCCAGGGCGTCGATCAACTCGTCGCCCGGCATCCCCGAAAGGATGGTCTGCGCCAGCTTGGGGCCGATCCCCGAGACGCCGATCAGGCGCAAGAAGAGCTGGCGCTCGCGGTCCGTCTTGAAACCGTAAAGCACCAAAGCGTCTTCCCGCACGTGGGTGTGCACGAAGACTTCGGCAGCCTCGCCCGAAGGCACCTTTTGCAGCTCGTAATAGGTCGAAAGCGAGACGTGCACGTCGTAACCGACGCCGCCCGCCTCGAGAAGCACCCGCGAGGGCTCGACGCTGCGAAGGGTGCCGCGCAGCCAGCCGATCACGGCCGACCTCCGGTGGCGGCGGGCTCCGAGAGCCCCCG
This sequence comes from Acidobacteriota bacterium, assembly GCA_038747035.1. Lineage (GTDB taxonomy): Bacteria > Acidobacteriota > Thermoanaerobaculia > Multivoradales > J023 > JAUIJL01. Next base: position 12,127 of record JBCDKB010000042.1, read on the forward strand.
AATGGGTACCGACGTTCTTGGCATCACTCTTTGGCGTCCTTCGCGTTTGGGCGTCCCATGGCCTCCGGGCATCCCTTGCCCCCATGGCGTCCCAAGATGAAAGGGCCGGCCCCAGAAGAGCCGGCCCTCGAGTCCTGGTCGGATCCTGGAGGTTCCCGGTCAGGAACCCGCTTCAGATCAGGTGCTCTCGGTCTGGAGGCCGAAGTCCTGCACCACCTGGGCGTCGTACTTCGGCGCGAGGTCGCGACGGCGTTCCTCGATGAGCGAAGCCAAGAGCTGCTCGAGACGCTTATTGGTCTCCTGCTCACGCGTGGCGGACTTGTCCTCATCGAATTGGGCGGCGTCGAAAGTGGTGCGGTTCTGGACTTCGAAGATCACCGCGCCATCTTCGGTGGAGTAGGCCTCCGACAGATCTCCGGCCTCCATGGACAGTGCCGCGTCCATGACGTCACGGAGCCGACCGAGTCCGGAGATGGTGCCGAGGCGACCGAACTCACCGCTTTCCTGGACCTCGACCCCCATGGTGCTTGCGATCGAATCGAGGACGGTGGCCTCTCCTTCGGTACCGGCGGCGGCGCGGGCGTCGCGGAGACGCTCCACGGCGATCACTTTCTGCTTGTCCGCCGAGACCGCGGTCCGCACCTGGGCTTCGACCGCGGCCAGCTCCGGCACGTGCGGAGCCTTGATCTCCGCGAGGCGCAGAATCACCCAGCCGCGGGGCACCTTCACCGGCGAGGAGACGCCGCCCTCTTCGAGCGAGAAGGCCGAGTCGCTGAAGTCGGCGGCGCGACCGATGCCGACGACCGCATCGCCCTTGGAGAAGGGTTGGGTCGTCTGGAAAGTGATCGCTTCTTCGGTCGCCAGGGTCTCGAGCTGCGCCGCTTCGGTGAGGCTTTCCTCGGTGATCCGGCGGGATACGTCCTGAATCTTGTCGGCGGCCAGCTGGTCGACGCGCTCGCCGAGCATGCGGGAGCGGATGACCGGCTTCGCCTCTTCAAACGGCTGCACACCGCCCTCGCGGTGTTCCTGGACGTCGATCAGGTGAAAACCGAAATCGGTCTTCACCGGGCCCACCAGGGTGCCCGGCTCGGCGTCGAAGGCGGCCTTGTCGAAGGCCTCCACCATGTCGCCGCGGCCGAAGAACCCGAGGCTGCCGCCGCGCTGGGCCGAGCCTTCGTCATCGGACGTCTCCCGCGCGACGACGGCGAAATCTTCACCGCCCTCGATGCGCGTGCGGATGGCGAGCAGGTCCGCCTCGGCCGCGGCTTCGTCGCGGTCCGGCGTCACGCGCAGGAGGATGTGGCGGGCGCGCACCTGTTCTTCGCGCTCGAAGTCGCCCTGGTTCTCCTGCCAGTACTGCTGCAGCTCCTCGTCGGGGATCTCGATTTCCCGACGCATCTTCACCGAATCGACCAGGAGGTAGTCGACAATGCGCTGCTCGCCGACTTCGTAATCCGTGGCGTTCTCGTCGAAGTAGGCCTGGAGCTCTTCTTGGGTGACTTCGACTTCGGTGGCGAATTGGCTCGAAGGCACTTTGACGTAGCGAATCGACGCCTTTTCGTTCTGGTCGCGGTAGGCGGCTTCCAGCTCGGCGTCGCCGACGAAGAGCGTGTCGCCGATGACCGTCCGCAGCTTCTCGAGCAGGACGTCTTGGCGCATCAGCTCGCTGAATTCTTCGCCGGTGAAGCGATTGGCCGCCAGCACGCGCTGCACGGTCTCGCGACCGACGAACTTGCCGTTTTCGTCTTTGAAAGCGGGGTAGTCGACGATCGCGTTCTGGACTTCTTTATCCGTAGCGGTGAGACCCACGCGCTCCGCCTCGAGCAGAAGAATGCGGCGATTGATCAGCTGGTCGAGCGCCTGCTTGGCCAAGTTCAGCTGTTTGGCCATGTCATTCGACCACTGCTCGCCGAACATCTGGCGGTAGTTGTCCTCAAGGTTGCGGTACTGGCGCTGGAACTCGCCGTAGGTGATCTGCTGCGAGCCCACCGTCGCCGCGACCTGGTTGCCGGGGACCTGGTTGCCGGCGCCGGGATCGTAGAGAAGGGTAATGACGAAAGCCGCAGCGATGATCCACAGGATCCACGCCAGGTATTTAATCTGATCTCGAAGCCACTTGAGTGCCATGGGTTGTCTCCTTGGGGGCGCATACGGCCGAAACCGCACGCGCGAGGGGCCCGATACTGTACAACATCGTGCTACTCTCTGGAGAGGTTCGCCCCAGACTCCCAAAGATCCCGACGGCTTCGACCCGGCCCCCCAGGCAGAGCTTCCGCCCCCTCCCGTCATGTCCCAAGCAAATCGGCGTTCGAGCCGCGACTGGTACAGCGTCTCCGTGGAGTCCGTCCGCCGGACGCTGCTGCTCCTGCTCACCGTGGTGGCGCTCATCGCCGGCGCCTTCGCTTATCAACAGTTCCGCCACGCCAAGCAGGCCGAGCAGGCGCAGCTGATGCTGGACGACGCCGGAGCTCTGGCGCGGCAAATCGAAGATCGGCCGGACTATGACCGCACCCGCCGCGAATTCTTCTCGGCCTGGGAAGACCTCGACGCCGGCGGCGACGCTTTCCAGGACGAGCGCTACGGCGAAGCCGTCAATCTGCTCGACCGCAGCATCCGGCAATTCCGCGACATCCTCGCGGTGGAGCAGGAGGACAATCCGAATCAAGGCCAGTTCCTCTCGGTGTCCGGCAACGTCGAATACCGACGCGGCGAACGCGGCGCCTGGAAGCGGGCGCAACCGGACGACGTCCTGTCTCCGGGCGACTGGGTCAAGACGTCGGCGGGCGGCTCCGCCAGCGTGCGCTTCCCCGATGGCTCGTCGTACACGCTGCGCGCCAACACCATGGTCCACCTGTCGGCGCAGACCGACCGCCTCGGCCGCAGCCAGCAGGTCGCCGAGATGTCCTTCGGCTGGGTTGAGCTCTCCACCCGCCAAAGCCGCGGCACGGTGAGGACACCTAAGGCGGAGGCGCAGGTGCAAAGCTCGTCGCAGGCGATGGTCTCATTCGATCGGGAGCGCAACGAGAGCCGCTTCGCCGCCTACGCCGGCGGCATGGACGTCGTCGCCGACAACGGCCAAACCCAGACCATCGGCGCCCTCCAGCAGGTCATCCAGACCGGCGACCTGCTCAGCGGCCCGGCGTCATTGCCCGGCAAGCCGCGCTTGCTCTTCCCGCCGACCGACCGCCAATTCTCGACGGCCAATAAAGAGATGCGACTGACTTGGCGCGCCGTCTCCGGCGCCCGCGGCTACGCCCTCCAAGTTTCCCGCAACCGCCTCTTCGCCTCGACGATCATCGACAACGAGCGCACCAAGACGTCAGCCCGTATCGGCCTCCGGTCAGAAGGCGTCTACTACTGGCAGGTGGCCGCCGTCAGCTCCGACGGCGAGACCCGCGGGCCGTGGAGCGAGCCGCGGAGCTTCAAAGTCCGCTTACCCCAGCGCTCGGCGGGCGACGACAAGACGCCGCCGATGCTGCTGCTCGAGGACGTCCAGGGCTACGGCAGCATGTTGATCGTCAGCGGCCGAACCGAGCCCGGCTCATCGCTGGAGCTCAACGGTTCCGCCGCCGAAGTCAAGAGCGACGGCACCTTCTCGGCCCGTCTACAGATGAACACCGAAGGCTTCGCATTCATCAACGCCGCCGCCACTGACGCCGCCGGCAATACGACCCGCGAGCAGCGGCGAGTCTTCATTGACTCGTCGTACTAAAGCGCCCGCACCCCACGCCTCCGACGCCCGCCTTCCCCAGCCTCCACAGAATCCCCCAAAGTCCCCGTTTTCTATGGCCGTAGCGCCCCCGATCGGCTACCATCCGGGGGGCGACGGACCTTGAATTTAAGCCGTATTTTCAGGCATCCGTCCGCGGCCTGTCCCGGGCCGTTAACGCGAGGAAATCATGCCCGTGCCTTCTCTCCTTAGATACCTCTCAGACGATCTCGCCATCGATCTGGGAACTGCTAACACCCTGGTCTTCACCCGCAAGGACGGCATCGTAGTCCGCGAGCCGACCGTGGTGGTGATCAATAAGCTCTCCAACAAGATCGAAGCGGTCGGCAACGAGGCCAAAGAAATGCTCGGCCGCACGCCGGGCAATATCGAGTCCGTGCGCCCGATGAAAGACGGCGTCATCGCCGATTTCGACATCACGGAACAGATGTTGAAGTACTTCATCGCCAAGGCCCACGGCGGCCGGCGGTGGGTGAGACCCCGCATCGTCATCGGCGTGCCCTCGGAAATCACGCCGGTCGAAAAACGCGCCGTGCGTGACTCCGCGGAGCAAGCGGGGGCGTCGGAGGTGTTTCTCGTCGAGCAGGCGATGATGGCCGCCATCGGCGCCGGCCTGCCGATCACCGAGCCCTCGGGCAACATGATCGTCGACATCGGCGGCGGCACGACCGATATCGCCGTCATCTCCCTCGCCGGTGCGGTCGACAGTCGGTCGCTGAAAGTCGCCGGCAATGAGCTCGATGAAGCGATCATCAACTACCTGAAGCGCAACCACAATCTGCTGATCGGTGAGCGCACCGCCGAACGGATTAAATTCGAGCTGGGTTCCGCCTTTCCGCTCAAAGAAGAGCTGAAGATGGAGATCAAAGGCCGCGACTTGATCGCCGGCGTCCCGAAAGAGCTCGAGATCACCGATTCCGAAGTGCGCGAAGCGCTGGCGGAGCCGATCGCGGCGATCGTGGACGCGGTGCGCCAGTCCCTCGAACGCACGCCGCCGGAACTCTCCGCCGACATCATGGATAAAGGCATCGTGCTCTCGGGCGGCGGCGCCCTGATCCGCAGCCTCGACCAGCGGCTGCGGGAAGAAACCGGGCTGCCGGTGGTGGTTTCTGATGATCCGCTCTGCTCGGTGGTGCTCGGCACCGGCCGGGTGCTGGAAGACATCAACCTCCTGCGCAAGGTGTCCCTGCGCTGAGCGCCCGCTGGCAAAACGCCCTCGTCGCCCTTCTACTTCTCGGGCATCTGGCGCTGCTGTCCAACCATCCGCGCATCGGCGGCGGTCCGCTCGAACGTCTCTTCCTCGCCGCCGTCTCCCCGACGGCCAACGCCGCCTCGGACCTCGTCCAGCAGGTGGGCGGCACGGCGGACAACCTGCGACTCGCCGGCAGCTTGCGCGAGGAAAACGACGTGCTGCGGACGCAGGTCGAAGGGATGCGGCTCGAGCTGGTTCGCCTCTACGGCGTGGAAGAGGAGCTCGAGCGCCTTTCCAAGCTCTCGAGCTACGAGCCCGCCGTCTCCGGCACGAGCTTCGTCGCCGACGTGGTGTTCATCGACTCCCAGTCATGGCTGCGCACGATGATCATCCACACCGGCGGCGAGCACGCCCAGGTCAACCAGGTCGTGGTCAACGAGCGCGGCCTGATCGGTCGAATCGTCGCTGTGTCCGGCCGCTATGCCAAGGTCTTGCTCGCCACCGACCGCGCCGCCGCCGCCAGCGTCAGGATCCAGCGGACGCGGCGGCAGGCCCTGGTTCGGGGCTCCGGCGCCGACGCGCTGTCGCTTGAAAACCTGCCGGCGCGCAGCGACGTCAGGGTCGGCGACCGGGTGCTGACCGCCGGCCTCGACGGCGTCTACCCCCGGGGTTTAGACGTGGGCGTCGTCGCGGCTATCGACGACGGCGAGGGACTTTTCAAGCGCGTGACCCTCGATCCCACCGTCGACTTCGGCCTGCTCGATCAGGTCAACGTGCTCATCCAAGAGCCCCTGCCCGAGCACGTGCGTCGCGATCTCCTGGAGGCGGATGGCGATGCCGGTCCTTAGGTTCCTCTTCGGAGTCTTGGTCGCGATCTTTTGCTGGGCCTTTGCCCTCAAGATCCACCCCGGTGCGGCGAAGATCTTCGATCCTTTCCTGATCGTGGTGCTCTACCACAGCCTGCGCTCACCCGCCCTCGGTAGCGCCGGCGCCGGCACCGTTATCGGCTTGGTGCACGACGCCCTCACCGGCGGACTCTACGGCCTCCACGGTTTCGCCAACACCCTCACCGGCTACCTCGCCGGCGTCGTCCGCCAGCATTTCGTGATTCAGCAACCGGCCCAGATCACGCTCTTCTGTTTACTCGGCGGCGCCGCGCAGGTCGTGATCCTCGGACTCTTGCAATTCCTGCTGGTCTCCGACGCCGAGCTACCCAGAGCCGCGGACGCTCTCGGTAAGGCGGCCCTCACCGGCGGACTCGGCACCCTGGTCTATCTGCTCTCTACACGATTCTTTTCCTGGGAGCGGGGCTGGCGGGAACGGAGACGGAGTAGATTGGGTCTCGATACCTATGATTCCTAGGCCTACTTCCCCCGATTTTCGCGCCGGCGCCCCGACCTTCACCCAGGAGGCCCGGTAGCCGTGCTGCGTCGACACCGCGGGGAGCTCAGCTCCCGCGTCTTGGTCATCGTCCGTTTGGCGCAGGTGGCGCTGGTGGTCATCGGGCTCGGCTACGGCTCGGTGCAGATCGCCGGCGGCGCCTACTACCGCGAGCTCTCTGACCACAATCGACTCCGTCAGCTCGCCCTCGACGCGCCGCGCGGCCAAATCCTGGACCGGAAGGGCCGCGCCCTCGCCGAGAACGTGCCGAGCTATTCACTCCTGATCGACCGCAGCCGGATGCGGGACGCGGACGCCAGCCTCGATTTCGCCGCCGGCATCCTCAAGACCCCCACCGACGAGCTGCGCGAGCGACTCCGGGAGTTTCGCCGCGTGCCGAGCTTCAAGCCAGTGCCGCTGGCGTCCCAACTCAGCCTCGAGCAAGTGGCTCGCGTCGCGGTGCACGGCCTCGAACACCCCGAGTTTGAAACGCGCAGCGAACAGCTGCGCCTCTACCGCTACGCCCACTTGAGCGCCCATGTCTTGGGCTACCTCGGACAGGTCAGCGAGATCGAGCTCCAGCAGCCCGAGTCGCCTTTCTCGGCTGGAGACACCCTCGGGAAGAAAGGCGTTGAGAAAATCTACGACGCCCTCCTCCGCGGAACTTCCGGTGAGCAGGTGGTGGTAGTCGACAGTCGCGGTCGCACCATCCAGCAGCTGCGTCGAGACTCCGCGGTCACCGGAGCGACCTTACGCCTCACCATCGACCTCGAGCTCCAGCAGGAAGCGGCGCGCCTGCTCGACGGCAAGGTCGGCGCTATCGTCGCGCTGGACGCGGAATCGGGCGGCATCCTCGCCATGGTCTCCGCCCCGGCGTTCGACCCGAATCTTTTCTCCCGCGGTCTTACCGCCGAGCACTGGCGGGCGCTGATCGAAGACCCGCGCCGTCCGCTGCAAAACCGGGCCCTGCAAAATACCTATCCCCCCGGCTCGGTCTACAAGATCGTCATGGCCGCGGCGGCGCTCGAGGAAGGCGTGGTCGACACGTCGAAGAAGGTCTTTTGCCGGGGTTTTTCCAAGATCTACGACCACCGCTACCGCTGCTGGCAGCGCGGCGGGCACGGCTGGGTCGACCTCAAGGGTGCCCTTAAGTACTCGTGCAACGTCTACTTCCACCAGCTCGGGCAAGCGATGGATATCGACACCATCTCCCGGTACTCCAAGCTCTTCGGCCTCGGCCGACGGACCGGCATCGACCTCGACGGTGAAAAGTCCGGCTTGGTGCCGGACCGGGACTGGAGTCGACGGCGGCGGGGCCAGCCGTGGTACCCCGGGGAGACGATCTCCGTGGCGACCGGCCAAGGCCCGCTGCTGGTCACGCCGCTCCAGATCGCCCGCCTGACCGCCGCGGTCGCCAACGGCGGGCGGCTGGTCGTCCCCCACCTGATCGAAGACCACCGCGTCGCCGCCGGCGACACCCAGACGCTCGGCCTCAGCGATCGAGTCACGGCGGCGCTCCACGGGGCCCTGGTCGCGGTGGTGGAGGATAGCGACGGCACCGGACGCGCCGCGTCGGTCTCCGGCTTTCCCATCGCCGGCAAGACCGGGACCGCCCAGGTGGTCCGCCAAGCGACGTGGACCAAGAACGAAGATCTCGAAGCCGGCCAGCGGGATCACGCCTGGTTCGCCTCCTACGGCCCCGCCGAGAATCCGAAGGTCGTCGTCGTGGTCTTTGTCGAGCACGGCGGCGGCGGCTCGACCGTCGCGGCGCCGCTCGCGAAGAGAATGTATGAGAAATATCTCGAGATCGATATCGCGCATCACCACGGTTGACGAGCCGTCGCCGCTGCGGCGACTCTCGATCATCAACTGGGGTCCGCTGATCGCCGCGGTGTGCCTCTCGGCCATCGGCGTGCTCACGGTCAAGAGCGCGGCGTCGGAGCTCGGCGGCGGCTACGCCGTGCGCCAGGGGATTTGGCTCGCCGTCGGCCTCGTGAGCCTGCTGGTGATCTTCCAGCTCGATTACAAAAAACTGGTCGATATGGCGCCGACCTTCTACCTCATCGGACTCGGTCTCCTGGTGCTGGTGCTCTTTGTGGGGGAGGTGCGCGGCGGGGCCCGCAGCTGGCTGGCGATCGGCCCCTTCGGCGGCCAGCCTTCGGAATTCGCCAAGCTCGCGACGGCTTTGATGCTGACCCGCCACCTCGCCTCAATCCGCAAGCCGTACCTCGACTGGCGGCAGCTCTGGGTGGCCGGCGTCATCGTCGCCGTGCCGATGGTCTTGATCGTGCTCGAGCGGGACATGGGCAGCGCCGCCATGTTCGGTCCGATGTTGGCGGGTTCGCTGCTGGTGGCGGGGGTCCGACCGCGGGTCTTGGTCGCGGGGGCCCTGCTCGGTCTGATCACCGCCGCCGGCGTCTGGAGCTTCGCCATGAAGCCCTACCAGCGCGCCCGCATCGTCAGCTATCTATCGCCGGATAGCGACCCCCTGGGCGCCGGCTACCAGGTGCGCCAGAGCAAGATCGCCGTCGGCTCAGGCCAGTGGAGCGGCCGCGGCTACGGCCAGGGGACCCAAAGCCAGCTTCGCTTTCTGCCCGCTCGACACACCGACTTCGTGATGGCCGTTCTGGCGGAAGAGTGGGGCTTCATCGGCGTTCTGACGGTGCTGATTCTCTACGGCGGGTACATCAGCTCGTCGGCCTCCATCGCCCGAAGAAGCCGGGATCGAAGCGGCATTTTGCTGGTGATCGCCCTCCTGTCGACGATCACCTTCCATACGCTCTACAACACGGCGATGGTGATCGGTTTCGTACCGATCACCGGCATCCCGCTGCCTTTCTTGTCCTACGGCGGCTCGTTCACGCTGGCGAATTTCCTCGCCACCGGCCTGATCTTGAACGTCGACTACCGACGCTACGTCAATCGCTAGGCCTGGAGCGCCCAGGCCGAGGATCCGACTCAGCGCGGCGGCACGACCGTATGGGGCACGGTTTCCAGGTCCCACGGCCAGACAAGACCGCGGGCGCTCGCCTCGACGTGCGCTTTGCCGTAGAGCCGCTCAACCAGGTAGAAGGCCGGTTCGTAACTCATGCCGCCGCCCACCGACGTGATGTATTTGCCGTCGACCACCAGTCGCACATCGTCGCGCATATCGACCTTGGGGAACATGTCTCGGAACCGCTGCCGGTCTCCGGGGAAGGTCGTCGCCACCCGCCCGTCGAGCGCGCCGGTCTTGGCGAGCGGAAAAGCGCCATCGCAGACCGTGATCACCCATTCCGCTTCGTCGATCGCTTTCTTGACCCACGCCATATAAACCTTGTCTTCCAGGTCCCGGTCCATCGACCCGCTGGTGGAAGGGATCACCAAGATGTCCGCCGTCGGCGCGTTTTCGAAGCTGTAGTGCGGCACGACGGTGATCTCTTCAAAGGTCAGCACGGGTTCACCGTCGTGGGAGACGACCGCGGTCTGGACGTAGTCGTTCTCATCCCGGAAGACCGTGTGCTGGAGCACGTCGTAGGGAGCCATCAGCTCGCTGTTATAGACCCCCTCGGCGATCACGAAGAGGGCCGTGCGCACCCGCTTCTCGGGGGCCGGGGCGTCGTCCGCACCCGCTGGAGCGAACGCAGCTAAAAAGACGAGGACCGCGGCGGATAGCGGTCCGGAGGGGCGGAGGGCGTGATTTTTAAGCATGGCCATATTCTGTCACCCCCCGGCCAGGCCATCGCCCTCCGCCGGTTACCCCCACGGGGGCTGCGGCGCTTAGAGATCCTCGATCGCTTCGACCCGCCGGGCCTCCTGCTCGAGGCGCCGTTGCTGCATGGACTGGTAGATCAACCACCCGCCGAAGGCCATCAGCAGCACGTACCAGTAATCGATCAGCACCGACAGATCGATCTCGAAGACCTGGCTGAACAGGCCGTAGGCGCCGATCAAGAAGAACGCCACGCCGATCGCGAGACCGCCGGAGCCGCTCTGCGCCTTCGCCGTCGGCAGATCGGTCTCGGTGACGCCGTAGTTGATCAGGCCGGCCTGGCGCACGGCGTCGATGATGCCGAAGAGCCAGGTGAAGAGCATCGAGGGCACGAGTAGGGCCAAGATCGGTCCCTGGTCCGAGGAAGACGCCGTGAAAAGCAGGCTGATGCCGAGCAGGAAGGTCATCAGACCGCGCTGGAAAAGGCCGTTATAGACGTTACCGAGCCCCGGCAAGACGGCCGACAGCAGGCCGGCGACGAAGGGGGAACGCTGCATCGGTGTCGGCCGACGCGGCTCGAAATCGGGCCGGCCTCGCAGGTCAGACCCGGCCGGCGGCGCCTCTGGGGCCGGCGTCGAAGGCACGGCACTCTCGGCGGCGTAGGTGTTTTCTTCAGTCATCGTTTTCTCCTTCCTGCATGAGATCGACCACGGTCTGGCCGATCTTCGTCTCTTCGAGGGTCGTGGCGGCGGCGTCGAGACGCCGGGCCGCACCGTCATAGACGCGTTGCCACGTCGTTTCCGCGGAGCGCTGCCCCCGGTCGGCGGCGGCGACGCGCCACGTTTGGAATCTGCCAATCAAGCTTTTCGCTTCCTTCGACGCCGCTCCACCGGCGTCGCCGAGGCGGTCACCCGTCGCCCGCCGGGCGTCGGCGAGCAGGCCGGAGAGCTCGGCCTGGCGCTCGGCCCATTCCGGCGTCTCGAGACTCCGCACCAGCGGCGGCGGTTCGGCGAAGACGGCGGCGGTCTGTTGGAATCGGGCCGAGGCGTCGCCGGCGAGCAGCGCGAGGGTCGCGGTGAGCACCAAGCTCGCCGCCGTCGCCCACCGGGAGTCGGCGAGCCACACCGGCAGCCGGCCGGCGGCGTGGCGACGCGGCACGGAGCGAAGCCGCGCCCGCAGGGCCGGCGGCAGGGGCTTCGGCCGGCGAGCCTCGGCGAAGGTCACCGCCAGCGCGTCGTGGGCGGCCCGACGGCCCGGGTTCTCCGCTTCCTCGGCCGGCACTTCGCCGGCCAAAGGCTCGCCGGCCAAAGCTCGGATGTAGAGCGGATCCGCCTCGGCGAAATCGTCGGCCATGCCGCGCAGCTTCAAAGCCAGCCCGGCGGGTAGGCGAGCGGGTCTCGGCGGAGCCACGAGCGCCGCATAGCGCTGGCATTGCTCGCAACGCTCGCCGCCGTCGCCGCCGCAGCGGGGATCGAGCGCGACGCAGGGGTCGTCTTGGCTGTAAAAGTCGCTCATGCTCCGTTCCCCGCGCGATGGGGTCCGCTGGAATTCTCTCCGTCGCGGGCTTCGGCTGCCGCCAATTTTTCCGTCACCCGGCTCATCAACTCGCGACGGGCGCGGTTGAGCCGCGACTTCACCGTGCCCACCGGCAATTCGAGGATATGGGCCACTTCGTCGTAGGCCATTCCTTGCAGGTCGCGAAGCATCACCACCGTGGCCTGCTCTTCGCCCATTTCAGCCAGCGTCTGGTGCACCAGCTCGCGGCGCTGCTGGAGCCACGAGTCGCGGAGGGGGTCGTCATCGCCGGAGCGAAATTGCAGCACCTCCGCGCCGACCGTGCCTTGGTAGCGACGGCGGTGGCGCCGGTAGTAATCGACGCACAGATTGCGCGACAGGCGCAGCGCCCAAGCCATCAGCGGCACCTCGCCGCGGTAGCTGCCGAGGTGCCCATAGAGCTTCAGGAACACGTCCTGGGTGAGATCTTCCGCCTCGCCGTTTCGACCCCCCGTAAAGCGAAGGGCCAGGTTGTAGATGCGTTCCCCGTAGCGCGCCACGATTTCATCCCAGGCCCGGTCGTCGGCCTTCTGCGCGCGCCGGGCGAGCAATAAATCGGGGTGGGTGGTGCGGGCTTCGCCCTTCGAGGTCTCCATCACCGCCTATGACGGAAAGCCGTCAAAAAAAGTTCGCCGACTTCGGCGAAACTTCGAAACAGACGCCTGCGGAGGCTGTCCGCGACCGGACTCCGGGGTGGCCCGGGCCGGCATCCTCCGGGGGCGTGGGCCGTCAGTTCGGCGGCGTGTCCTCGCCAAAAACGAGCACGAATCCGTTGCAGTCTTCCACCACCAGCTCCTCCTGCTCATAAACCCGGATCACCGGGCCTTCGAGGATCGTGGCGCCGCGGGAGCGAAATTCGTCGGCCAGGGCGCGGACGCCCCAGACGCGGATGTAGGCGTCGATACCGACGTCGAGCAGGCGCCGATTCGACACGCTCGACTCTCCCCGGGCCTGGGCCAAAAAAATCTGTACGTAACCGCGGGTCACGATCATGTGGACCGGTGGATCGAGGAAGCGATCCGTGATCTCAAAGCCGAGCACATCGCAGTAGTAGTGCGCGGTGGACTCGACGTCGGCGACGACGAATTGCGGCGCCGCCAGGCCGAAGACCGGCCCCTCGGTCACGGCGTCAAACCTCGGACGCCCAAACCCTGCGCGACGTCGCCGAGCGCCGCCATGGCGTCATCGAGCTGCCGATCGCAGAGGTAGGGAGCCGGGCCGAAACGCAGGTTCTGGCCGCGCACATCGGTCGACACCCCGAGCTCCCGAAGGCCTTTGGCGAGCTCGCCGGCGTGGGGAGATCGCAGCGTCAAGAATGGGCCCAGCTCGCGAAGCGGCACCGCCGGACGCGTCACCAGCGACTGTGGCAGGTCGAGGGCGTCAAAGCGGTCCGACAAGCGCCCCACCTGGTGCTGGCTCACCCGCCGCAGGAACTCGCCGTCGAGGCCGTGCTCGTCGAAGAAGTCGAAGACCGCCGCGCCCCGGTAGTGGCTGGTGGGGTCGTAGGTGGCACCGGCGAAGGCCGCCGCGCCGCGGCCGTACGCGACGCCGCCCGCGGGGGTCGTCTGTAGATCTTCGAACTCGGCGTACCAACCGGTGACGACCGGCCGCAGGTCCCGGCCCGGCGGCACCCGCAGGAAGCAGTTGCCTTCACCGAGCTGGCAATATTTGTAGCCGCCGCCGACGGCGAAGGCCGCGCCGAGACCGCTCTCTTCGATGGAAAACGGCACCGCCGCCAGCTGGTGATACGTGTCGAGCAGGAACTCGGCGCCGTGGCGCTGGGTCGCGTCGACGACGTGCCCGAGCCCCGGCACGATGCGCCCGCTGCCAAAGAGCACCGTCGACACCAGCACCGCCGCCGTGCGGTCGTCCACGAGGGCCGCGAGGCGCTCCGCCAGGGTCGACGGATCATCGCTCGACGCTCGCACCACCTCGAATCCCGCCTCCTCGAGGCGCTCGAGCTGGCGCCGGATCGAGTGGAATTCTCCATCGGTGGTGACCAGCCGGGGACGCTCTTCGAGGGGTAGGGCCGAAAGGAAGCGAATCAGCAGGTCGTGGGTGTTGGCGGCGAGCGCCAGGGAACCCGAACGGTCGCCGAGCAGCATCTGGAATCCCCGCTTGACGCGATCCGCCTTCTCGAAGGCCCGCGACCATTTGTGGTCCACCCGCTCGGCGGCGTCGTCGAAGGCCTCTAGCTGGGCGTCGCGCGCGACGTCCGGCCAGGCCTGGTGCGAGTGTCCGGTCAGCAGCAGTCGCCGGGCGACCCGGAAGTGGGAATAGTGCTCCGCGAGGGCGTTGGGCTCCGCGCGCAGGTCGTCGATCAGGTGCATGGAGAGCCCTCGCTTCAAAGCTCTGAGCGGATCGCCCAGAGGTCCGGGAAAACGGCGTGGTGCAGGGTCCTGCGCAGGTACTCGGCGCCGGGGGAGCCGCCGGTCCCGGGCTTGATGCCGATCGTGCGCTCGACCATCTTGACGTGACGGTAGCGCCATTCCTGGAGCCCTTCGTCGAGGTCGACCAGGCGTTCGCAGACCATGGTCAGCCGATCGTCGCCGCGGTAGATGCGGACCAGCTCGGGTTGCACCTCCGGCACCTCGACGATCGGATGCTCTGGATCGAATTCGAAGACCGAGTCCGGAACGGAATAGCCCGAGCGCGAGATATAGCGCAGGAAGCGCTGGTAAAGCGTCGGCTCGGCGAGTCGCTGGCGTAAGCGGGCGAGCGCCGGCTCATTGCCTTCGTGGTACTTCAACATCTGGGGACGACGGTGGCCGAGCAGGAACTCGAGCTCCCGGAACTGAGGTGACTGGAAGCCACTCGCTTCGTCCAGCCGGGTGCGGAACGAGTTGAAATCGATCGGCGTCATCGTCTCCAGGATGTCGACCTGGGACACCATGGTCTTGAAGATCGTTAGCACCCGCTTGAGGGTGTGGCGAATGCGCGCGGTGCGGTCAACGTCCGGACGGTGCTCTTCAAAAAGCCCCGCCAGGTGATCGAGCTCATGGAGCGTCTGCTTGAACCACAGCTCGTAGACCTGGTGGATCACGATGAAGAGCATCTCGTCGTGCTCCGCCTCGTTCCAATCCTCCCCGGAGCGGGGAATCTGGAGCTGGAGCAGCCGTTCGACTTCGAGGTACGAGGAGTAAGTGAGCGACATCAGGTCGGTGGCCCCCAGAGGTCCTTTTCATTGCGTGGCTCCGCTTTCTTTCGATCACCGGCCTCGAGGGCCTCGACCTGTTCGAAGCGGTCCTTGAGCACGGCGTTCTGCTGCTCGCAGAGCGTCGCAATGCCTTCAAAAGCCAGGTCGAGTAGCCGGTCGCTTTCGCGGCGGGTAAACGTCCTCCCTTCGGCCGTCCCTTGGATCTCGATCAACTCGCCGTCCGCCGTGCCGACCACGTTCATGTCGACATCGGCCGCCGAATCCTCCACGTACTCGAGGTCGAGCAGCGCCTGGCCGTCGAGCAGGCCGACCGACACCGCCGCCACTTGGCGAATCACCGGCCAGGTCTTGAGGTCCCCCGCCAGATAGGCCTCCGCCAGCGCGTCAACCAGCGCCACCCAGGCGCCGGTGATCGACGCGGTGCGTGTGCCGCCGTCGGCCTGGAGCACGTCACAGTCGAGCGTCAAGGTCATCTCGCCGAGCTTCTCCAGGTCGACGGCGGTCCGCAGGCTGCGGCCGATCAAACGCTGGATCTCCATCGTGCGTCCGCTCGGTTTACCTTTGGTGACTTCGCGGCGATTGCGCGTGTGGGTGGCCCGCGGCAGCATCGAATACTCCGCTGTCACCCAGCCGCGACCGGAGTCGATGAGGAAAGGCGGCACCCGTTTTTCGATCGAGGCGGCGGTGAGCACCCGCGTGTCGCCGACCGTGATCAGGGCCGAGCCTTCCGGATATTTCTGCACGCCGAGCTCGAGGCTCAAGGGGCGCAGGGCGTCAACCGCGCGGCCGTGGGGCCGCACGGAGGCAGTCGTCGATGTGGTCATGGCTGATTTTTATCACCCGCAGCCGGTCCGTGGATCCCCCGACGTCGACGGAGGGTTCGATTTCGCCGAATCCCGGGGGTCGAGGGATTTCTACACTTCGACCAGCTCAAGGGCCAGCGCGCCGTCGCCGCTTGAGCCCACGACCTCCCCCTGCAGCAACGGACCGGCGACGCGGCGGAATCGATCACCGTGGTCGGTGACGCAGAACCGATGGCCGGGCGGCTCCGGATCGACGCGGCCGAGCCCGGACTCCTGGAGCCGCGCCAAAACCTCCACCGCCGCGGCTTCGGCGGAGTCGACGAAGGCCACCGGTTCGCCGCCGGTCAGCTCCGCCGCCAGGCGCGCCAGGAGAGGACGCAGCATGGGGTAGTGGGTACAGCCGAGCACCAGCGTTCTGGCGCCGGCGTCGAGCACCGGCGTCAGGTAGCGAAGCGCCGCAGCTTCGGCGACGTCATTATCGATCCAGCCTTCTTCCACCAGCGGCACGAAGAGCGGGCAGGGGCGTGAGATGACCGGCGCCGAGTCACCCCGCAGGCCGCGGATCGCCCGGCCGTAGGCGTCGGAGAGGATCGTGGACTCGGTCGCCAGCACCCCGATCGGACCGTCGCCGGCGACCTCGATCGCCGCCCGCGCCCCTGGGCCGATCACGCCCCACACCGGCACCTCGTTGCTCAACTCATCGATCGCCACCGCCGACGCGGTATTGCACGCGATGACCACCGCTTTGACGCCGCGGTCGATGAGGAAGTCCACGTTGCGGCGGCTGTAGCGCGCCACGGTCTCCGGCGACTTCGTGCCGTACGGCAAACGCGCCGTATCGCCGAGGTAGAGGATCGATTCCGCGGGCACCAGGCGACGCAGCGCCGCCACGACCGTCAGCCCGCCGACGCCAGAGTCAAAGACGCCGAGGGGTCGCGGGTCGCTCACGGCGCCTGCGTGCGGGCCCACGACGGATCCGGGCGCAGGGGGCGGGTCAAGTCCACGTGGCCGGCGAGGGTCTCCGGCTGCTTGCCGTCCACCATCAGCACCACCCGCTCCACCTCTTCCGAGCCGAGGACCACCGTATTCACCACGCTGTAAACCGTCAGCAACTCTTGCTTGGAGCCCATCCGGGCCATCCTCGACTGCAAGAGCGCCTCCGTCGGCTCCGGGGCCACCGCGTCTTCACCCGGAGCCGCGGGCTCTTCAATCGACGGATCTGGGGTCGGCGCCTCTTCGGCCGGCGCCTCCGATGTGGCGAGTCGAAAATCGAGCGCCACCGTGCCGGGACCGAGGAAGTAGAGCGCGTCCAGCTGGGCTCCTTCGGGCATCGGTGCGCTCAGAAAGCCGTCGCTGGCGTCGCGCGGCCCGGCGATCAGCGCGTCCACCAGGGCGCGCACCCGCGCGTCGCGATCGTCCGCCGGGACGTTGATCTCGACGCCGTGGAGCCAGCCGTCGTCACCGGGAAAGTAGAGGGACGCAGGGGACAGCACCTGCTCTTCATCTTCGACGGCGGCCTCCGCAGGCTCCGTCGGATCCTCCGCCGTCGGCGCCTCCACCGGGGAAGGCGCCCACAGCACCCAGGCCCCCGCCGCCAAGCCGAGGGCGAGCAGGATGACGGCGATGGCGACTTTCGGGCTCAAGGACGGTCTCCACCCGGCCCCGACTCCCGCGGGCCGGGGGTCTGGAATCCGGGCGTCGCCCCGCGCGGGCCGCGGGGCGCGCCGTCCCGCCCCGCCCGCTGCGTCTTGAAACCGGCGATGGCGCGCACCAGCGCGTCCGCCAGCTGCGCCCGGTATGCCG
>JBCDKB010000043.1:0-29118 GCA_038747035.1 Acidobacteriota bacterium
ATGGCGCATCGTCTGGCCTGACGATCCGCACGTCGCAGTACGGCATGGGGCGACCAACGGAGGAAAGCTTGGGATAGCGGCCATCTTGAGGACAGTGATCGGTGTACGGCAGATGAACTGAATCCCTAGAGCCGCGTAGAACGGTTCTTTCGGCGCTCGCCCCGCAGGGTGCCAAGGAAGAGGTGTAGCTACCGGTCCTTGTTCAATAGATCAGCCGACGTTTGAGTGTGCTTCCGGCGTCCGAAATGCTCCTTGATCGCCTTCTGACTCAAGATGAAATGGCGCTTCCGGCGAGACTCTCTGGTTCCAGCACATGGCAAGGCGCCACTTCCTTCGCATTTTCGTTTTTCTCCTAGGAGGTGCCTGGCACTTGAGGGTAAGGCGAGATTGGGCGGATCGATTGATCCACTTTTTGAAGACTTCCCGCCTTCTCCAGTAAGAACCCGATCTTGCATCCTGAGTCGGGTCTTGAGGAATAGAGAGAGTCGGGCGCCGCGGCCGCGGGAGGGTTCAAGGTCGCGGCGCCCAGCGAGTCCAAAAGCCCGGAGCTCCCTTGTGGAGCTCCGGGCTTTCTTCAACCTCGACGTCGCGGACGGGGGATGGAACCTTGAGGGATCAAAGCGATTCTTGCTTCTTTTGCGTACCATACGGTATGGTATGTTCATGGAGCCCGACACCCCTTCCCAACGTCAGCACTGGCTCGAGCTGGGCTTTGAAATCCTCGGCCGTGACGGCGAAAAAGCGCTGACCATTGACAACCTGTGCGCGCTCATGGGCCGGACCAAGGGCTCCTTCTACCACCACTTCAAAGGACGCAAGGCCTTTATCCAGGCCCTGATGGACCACTGGGAGGAGCGCTACACCTCCGGGGTGATCGACGCCATGGCCCCCCACGACGACCCTCTCCAGCGGCTGATCGAGCTCGGCGCGTTGACGACGGAAGAGGTCGACTTGCGCCTGGAGCGGGCGATCCGCGTCTGGGCCGACCGCGAGCCGTCGGTGCGTGCGACCCTCGATCGCGTCGACGGACGACGGGAGGGCTACCTCTATGCCCAGTTCGAAGCCGTCACCGGCAGTCCCCACAAAGCGCGTCTCGCGGCGCGTTGTCATATGGCGCTCCTGGTCGGGACGCAGATGCTCTATCGGGATCTGTCGCGCGATGCGCTCCGCGAGCTGAATGCTTTCGCCGAGCGCTTGGGTCTCGAAATCGGTCCCCAGCCGCCACTGTCCGAAACTTAAGGAGCTTTTCCATGGACTTAGAGCAGGACTGGCCGGAAATTCGCCGCATCTTCGCCCGTGCCCCCTATAGCTCGATCGCCAGCGTCGACGCCGACGGTTTGCCCCACGTGTCTCCCATCGGCTCGCTGGTTTTACTCAAGGAGCCAGGTCGCGGTTTCTACTTCGAGCGTTTTACCGCCAACCTCCCCCGTCACCTGGAGCGCGAGGCGAACCTCTGCGCGATGGCGGTCGATATGCGACTTTCGCTGTGGCTGAAGGCGCTTTTGCGCGGCGGCTTTCCCGCCGCCCCGGGGCTGCGCCTCGCCGGTCGAGCCTCCGAGCTCCGGGACGCGACCGAGCGCGAGGTCGAGCTTTTCCAACGCCGGGTCCGACCCGTGCGCTGGACGAAGGGATATCAGCTGCTGTGGAGCGGGCTGGCCCGGGGGCGGGAAGTGCACTTCGATCGCGTGGTGCCGCTCCGCATCGGGCGCATGTGGCCGCCGCCCGCCGACCTCGCCGCCGCCTGAGCCCACGCATTCACCTTGGAGACCTGCGATGAGACTGGCTACCGATGAGCACCGCCGCCATGACTGGTGGGTACACAACTACGCCAAAGATTTCGAACTGCTCGACCTGTGGCAGTACCCCATCGAGTCGGATCGGGCTGATGATTTCGAGACCTTCCTCGAAGTCCACGACATGATGGAGATGGTCAAGGACACCTCGGTCGCGGTGCGCGCGCTCTTCGCGGTGCGGCTGGTACTGGGGAAGATCTTCCGCTGGGACGGTCCACCTGTGGACGACGGTCCGACCCGCGCTGCCGGCAGCATCGCCGGCTTTGACGAGGTCTACCGTGACGATCGGGAACTTGTTCTACGGACGGAAAACGCCACCGTCACGGCACTCATGCACCTCGGCTGGGTGCCGCTTGAGGGTGATGGGACCGGCGAAAAATACACTGCGCAGCTGGCCGTTTATGCCATCTCTAAAGGACGCGTGGGGCGGGCGTATATGGCTCTGATTTCGCCATTCCGCCACGGCCTGGTCTACCCGGCTTTGATGCGGGCTGGCCGACGTCGCTGGCTGGCGAGGCCACGCACCGCGGCCTAGAGAAAGTGCGCGCCTGTATGTAACAGCAGAACGGGCCGGATCGTAGGGTGGATGACAAATCACACCTATGTCTTGAGGAGCGACCATGGAAACTCTTCTGCGCGATATCCGGCTCGCCTTTCGGCACGTTCTTCGACGGCCCCGCACCAGCGTCTTGGTGGTGCTCTGCGCCACCCTGGCGATCGGATTGAACGCCACGATCTTCTCGCTGGTGTCGGCCGTCGCATTCTTTGAGCCCGCGGCGGACGATCCTGACCAGCTGGTGCGTCTCTACAGCTCCCACCCGGGCTTCGCATACGCCAGCCTTTCATATCCGAATTACGTCGACCTAAGGGAGCAGAACGAGGTCTTGACCGACCTCACGGCCTATTCCGTCGCCGCCGCCAACGTCTCGGTGGACGGTCGGAATGAACGACTCCCGACCGTGCTCGCGAGCGGCAATTACTTCGAGACGCTCGGCGTCCGGGCGGCGCGCGGACGGGTGTTTACCGCGGCCGACGACGTGGATCGCATGGGCCATCCGGTGGCGGTGATCGGCGATCGCTTCTGGCGCACGCGCTTCGGCGCCGATCCCGACGTCATCGGGCGGACGATGCTGGTCAATAGTGAGCCGATCACGATCATCGGCGTGACGCCGCCGGAGTGGCGGGGCACCTTCCCCGGGCTGGTGCTCGACCTGTGGCTACCGATGCAGATGCAGCCCCTCTTGCAGCCGGCGCAGCCGAATGTGCTCGAGGCCCGCGGCATGGGCTGGTTGATGTCGGCCGGCAGGATCAAGCCCGGCCTCGATCTTGAGCAGGTCCAGGCCGGACTCGACGTCACCTCGGCGGCGTTGGCGGCGGAGTACCCCCGATTCAACGACACGAAAACCGTCCTGGCGGTGCGCGGCGTGGTGCCTTTTCCGCCGAGTTTCCAGCGGGTGCTCGAGATGGGCTCCTTTGCGATGCTCTTCCTGGTGGCCTGCGTGCTCTTGATCGCGTGCGCGAATATCGCCGGCCTCCTGCTCGCCCGAGCCGAAGAGCGGCGCCGGGAAATCGGCATCCGGCTGGCGATCGGCGCCGGACGGCCCCAACTGCTGCGTCAGCTATTGCTTGAAAGTGCCGTACTGGCCGGGCTCGGCGGCGTCTTCGGGACGCTTCTGGCGGTGGCGGCGTCGCGCGCTTTTCCAAGTCTCTTTCCGAGCCTCGGCGGCCTTCCGGTTTCCGTGAATATCGCCCCCGACCTCAGGGTCTATGGCGCGACGCTCGCGCTGACGCTCGTCACGGGTCTCGTCTTCGGTCTCCTGCCCGCGCTGTCGAGCACCCGCTGGAATCTGGTGACGGCGCTGAAGGCTCAGTCCGAGGGCGGCCGTAGCCGCATCCCGATGCGCCAGGTCTTGGTGGGCTTCCAGGTGGCGGTGTCGATGATGCTCCTGATCACCGCCGGCCTGTTTGTCTCGTCACTCCAGAACGAGCGCGGCGTGGAGCTCGGTTATGACGATAGCGGTGTGCTCCTGGCGGGCCTCGATCCGTCGCTCCACGGCTACGGACCGGAGGAAGGCCTGCGCTTCTTCGAGGCGCTCCGCGACAAGGTCGCGTCGACCCCGGGCGTCGAGTCGGTGGCGTTCGGCGAGATGGTGCCGCTGAACATGATCGGTAACCAGCAGCAGGGCATCGAGGTGGAGGGCTACGACCCGGCGCAAGGCGAGCGGATGAATATTGACTACAACGTGGTTTCCGAGGGCTACTTCGAAACCCTCGGGCTGCGTCTTGAAGAAGGGCGCGGGTTTTCGCGGTCCGACGGCGCTGAGTCGAGGCCGGTGGTGGTGATCAACCGCGCGTTGGCGAATCGGTATTGGCCCGACCAGGCGGCCCTCGGTAGTCAGCTGTGGACCGGTGACGAGTGGCGGGAAGTGGTCGGCATTACGGTCGATGCGCAAATCACCACCCGGCGCGGCGATCCGCAGCCGCATTTCTACGTGCCGCTGCGTCAGTGGTGGGTGCCGGAGCAGCGTATCCACGTCAAAGCCGCCGGCGACGCGATCGCCATGGTCCCTTCGGTGCGTCGGGCGGTGGCCGAGCTGGACCCGTCGGTGGCGCTCTATGACCTCAGGACGATGGATCGACACCTCGAAGAGTCTTTGCTCCTGCAGAAGCTCGCGACCCACCTGGTCGCGCTCTTCGGCGGCCTGGCGCTTGTTCTGGCGTCGGTCGGACTCTTCGGATTGCTCATGCATGCCGTCGTCGCCCGCCGTCGGGAGATCGGGATCCGCATGTCGGTCGGCGCCCAGATGTCGGATGTCTTCGCGCTGATCGTGCGGCAGGGATTGCTGGTGGTGACCGTCGGCATGGGCTTCGGCGCCGTCGGTGCGGCGGCCGCCGGACGCGGGCTCGGCGGCCTGCTCTACGGCGTACAGACCGTGGAGCCCAAGGTCTACCTCTACGTCTGCCTGGTGCTGGTGACCACGGCCCTGGTGGCGATATCGGTGCCGGCCCTGCGGGCGACCCGGGTCGACCCGATCACGGCGCTACGGCAGGACTAGCGGCTCGGGTCAGCGTCCGCCATCGGCGCTCGGGGACCGGTCTCGGGAACCGCTGTGATCAGCGGGACCAGGAGAGACCGACACCGACCGAGCGCCCGGGGGCGGCGTTGGCGAGGTCGTCGGCTGAGGAGAAGTAGACCTCGTCGAGCAGGTTGCGGCCGCGCAGCGTGACGCGGAGATCGTCGCGAAGGTTGTAGGTCAGCGAGGCCGAGACCAGGTCCACCGCTTCGACGTCCACTTCGCCGGGGCCCGGGTCATTCTTCGACGCGCGATATTGGTACTCGACGTTCGCGTCGATGCGGTCCATCTGGTAGCGCAGGCCGACCTGGAAGCGGTCGGGGGAAATGTCAGCAAGCGGTGAGCCGTCTTCGCCCTCGCCTTCGATCAGATGACCGTTCCACGAGAAGGTCCAGGCGTCGTCGATCTTGTAGAAGCCTTCGAGCTCGACGCCTTCGATGGTGCCGGAAATCAGATTGACAAAGGTGAGGATGTCATCGGTCAGATCCACGCGCTCGATGTAGTCGTCGACCTCGAGGCGAAAGATCTGGGCCGAGACGAAAGTGCGGTTACCGAAATAGCGCACGCCGAGGTCGAGGTTCACCGACTGCTCCGGTTCGAGGTCCGGGTTGCCGATCGTGCCGCCGCGGCCGGTGGTACCGGTGAAGAAACGCTCCGAGAGGTTGGGGAAGCGTAGGCCCGTGCCGACGTTGGCGGTCAATTCGACGCCGCCGCCCAGCGGCTGCACCACGCCGACGAAGCCGGTGAGCGCATCGTCGCTCGTGCTCGGGGAGGTGCTGTTCTGCTGCTGCTGCCAGGTCAGGCGGCTGCCCATCTGCAGGATGGTGGAGCCGAAGGAGGTGCGCAGCGTGCCGTAGGCCGAGACTTCATCCTGTTCGCCGTCGCTCAGCGACGAGAACGAGCTGACGCCGCCGTCGGTGAGGCTCGTCTCGGTCTCGTCGGCGGAGACGTCGCGGCGGCCGAAATAGTCGAAGCCGCCGCGGAGCGTCACCCGATCGCCGATCGTCCACTGGCGCTGGAAGTTAGCGCCGAGGTCGAAGGCTGAGTTTTCCACCAGGTTGACACGGTTGGCCGGACGCACGGTCTCGGTCTCGAGCGAGTTCGGGTGGAAGAAGACGTGGGCGCTCCAGGCCTCCGTCGACGCGACGCCGAGCTTGACCAAGAGATGCTCTTCCCGCGGATAGTTGACGATGCGGGAATTCGGGAAGCGCAGGTTCGGCTTGCCGATATCGTCGCCGCGGGACGGCAGGATCGAGAGCTCCCAGAGCAGGTCGCCGCGTTTCCAGGTCTTTTCAATGGCGGCGGAGATCTGGGTGAAGTGGGTGTTCTGCAGGGTGCCGTCGGAGACCTCATCGTCTTCGGCGTTGCGCCGCACCGCCGCCACCGACCAGTCATCGCCGCCGGTGCCGACGGCGAGGTAGGTCTGGTCGCCGAATTCCTCCCAGCCGGTTTCGACGGTGAGCCCTTCAAAGCGTCGCGGAAAGATCTGCACGACGCCGCCGAGGGCGCCGGATCCGTAGTAGGTCGACGCGGGGCCGCGCAGCACGTCGACGGCGCCCATCAGCAGGGGGTCGATGAACGAAGTTGCGACGCCGGCGCGGCGCTCGCCGGTGATCTGCATGCCGGAGACCAAAGTCAAGACCCGGTGCCGGGAGACGCCGCGGATGGAATAGACCTGGAAGAGGCCGGGCTGGCCGTTTTCGGCGACGCCGGCGACGCCTTCGACGAGCTCGGTCAAAGTGGTCGGCGCGGCGGCGCGCTCTTCGACCTTGATTTCCGTGGCGGCCACGGTTTCGGCCACGAAGGTCTCACCGGCGGAGCGGGAGGCGGTGACGTCGATGCGCTCGTAGACCGCTTGCTTGGCCTCCATGGTGATGGCCAAGGCGTCGGACGGCGCCTCCCGCTGTTCAACCAGCTGTTCATTGAAGCGCGGATGGGTCACCAGCAGCAGGCACGGCAATTCGCAGCTGAGGTTGAAGCGCCCCTGGGCGTCGGTGTGGACCGTTTCTTCCGTCGACACGATCTCGATGCGGGCGTGTTCGATGAAAACGCCGCCGGCGGTCGCCACCCGGCCTTCCAGCTCCAGGGCATGGACGATGCTCGGGGCGAGAAGAAGGGTGACGAGGAGGGAAAGAGTCAGTCGGGGCATGCGCAAGCTCCGGGAGAGCGGAAAGTTCGGCGGGTCGATGGCCCTCTGGAGGGCAGACGAGACGGAGAAGTGACGGGGTGGACGGTCCGGACCGACCGGCGGGGTGAAATCTCGTGGTCGTGGCGTGAAGCGGGCGGGTCGAGTCGGCGGGGCTCGGTTGGAGGAGGGGAAGGAGTCGGAGGCGGCGCCGCGGCGGACGCAGCCACCGGATAGAGCCGGCGGGATGAAGCCGAGGCCGACATTCCTTTAAGCGTCGAAGCGCGGGCGATTCCGCAGCGACGAAGCGGCGCAAGGATGCCAAATGCGAGCGACGAAGCAAAGGCCGGCGCCGCACCGGGGAGCTCCGGTGGGGCGAGTCGCCCGTGATCAGGCGCTAGTGCCCCATTTGACAATTCCCTTCCACCCTCTTCGGTCTCTCGCGGCGCTGGCTGCGTTGCGCCTCCTCGAAAGAGCTGGGCTATTCCTGCGTCGGTGCGCCTTGCCAGCACCACGAGATCCTCGGAGATTTCTGGAAGGTTCTTGTCAACCGGGTCACTTGTGCCCGATGGGTTCGATCCGTCCGGCCGATGGCTGATCGCTAGTCGTTGTCGAGCTGGGCGTGCCAATACCGCACTGAGCGCAGGTAGTCCCGCCATGAGGTCGGCATGCCTTCCCGCCAGATCAGGCCCGCGGGCACCTTGATCGGCAGCGACGACGGGCGGCGCGGCTCCGAGAGCAGGCGCATGCGGGCTTGTTCCGGCGTCCGGCCGCCCTTGCGCTGGTTACAGTCGACGCACGCGACAACGATATTGTCCCAGGCGGTGCGGCCGCCTTGGGCGCGCGGAATGACGTGCTCGAATTCGAATTCATTCGACGGGACGACGACGCCGCAATACTGACAGCGGCCCCGATCCCGGAGGTACACGTTGCGACGGTTGAAAATCACTTTCCGATGGAACGGAAGCTTCGTGACCTTGCGCAGGAATCGCACGATCGACGGCACCGGCCAGGCGTCGCGCGCCGAATGCACGACGCGATCCGCATAGTTCTCCACCACTTCGGCCCGGCCCGTGAAAATCAGCCGAAAAGCCTGCTGCCAGGAGACCCGGCCCACCGGCTGGAAGTGCGCGTTCAATACCAACGTGTCCATGGAGCTTTCCCTCCGTCCGTGGCGGCCGTTGACCCTCGTCGCTGTGTGGGGTCTCCGGAGGTTCGGATCCCCTAAATATGGAAGAGCCGCGGCGGCTCTTGTGCGTTCAGTGGAGTCGGAGGTGTGTTTGCCAGGCAACACCTTCCAATACCCATCGCGGCTACGCTACACGATCGATGGGGCCGACGGAAGGAACTCGGCTCCCGCAAGCGCCTCAAAGTGACCGCCTGAGCGCGCCTCGGGGCGAAGCGTGGCGGCCGCCGATGGAAGGTGGGCGAACAGAAAGGAAAGACTCGGAGAATTCGGCCTCGTCTACCGCTGGGCGGCGGCGACCGGCTCGCCGTGGCGCGCGGCTTCGATCATGGACGCGAGGCGGTCCATGCCGCGGGTGACCTCGGCGAGGCTGGGGCCGAAGGAGAGCCGAACCCGCTGGTGGAAGCGGGAGAGGTGGACCCCGCGGCGGCGGCCGGGATTCACGTCGAAGAAAATACCCGGCACGCAGATGACTTTCCGCTCCAAGGCGGCGCGGAAAAAGTCGAGGCCGTCGGCGAGGGACGCCGGCATGTCCTGGAGGGAGACGAAGGCATAGAAAGTCGCGTCGGGTTCGCGGTCGAGCCCCATTCCGAGCTGGCGAACGCGTTCGATCATGAAGTGCCGCTTGGCTTGGAAGCTCTTGCGGATCGCCTCGGACTCGGCCTGCACGCGATCTGGCTCGAGCAGATCGACGGCGGCGCGCTGGAGCGGTTTCGAACCGCCGCCGTCGAGGAAAGAGCCGGCGCTTTCGACCGCGTCGATCACCTTCTTGGGGCCGAGCGTCCACGTCACGCGCCACCCCGGGTAGCGCCAATTCTTGGTCAAGCCGTCAAGCAGCACCACCGGATCCCGATCGACGTCTTCGACGTAGCGCGCCGCCGAGACGGAAGGCCCCGGCTCGTCGACCCCTGGCTTCCAAATGTAGTGGGAGTAGAACTCGTCGATGAGTAGGGAGCAGTCGAGGTGGCGGGCGACGCCGAGCCATTCCGAAAGCTCTCGCCCCGAGACGAGTTTGCCCATCGGATTATTGGGGTTTGAGAGCAGCAGGGCACCGAGGCCGCGGCCGACCACCTCACGCTCGACGTCGGCGGCGGAGAAAGCGTAGGCCTCGTCACGGGAGAGCAGGATCGGAATCGGCGTGACCAGGCGAAAAATGTCGAGCAGCTCTTCGTAGGCCGTGTAATCGGGCAGGAAGTGACCCAGGTTCACCTGTCCGAGCGACGCGACGACGCGGGTCAGGGCCGCCCGGCCGCCGCCGGAGATCGAGACGTTTTCGGCGCTGTACTGCGATTTCATGCCCCGCCGGTAGAGGCGGTTATAAAGCGCAGCCACCGCCTCGCGCAGCTCCCAAAGGCCTGAGATCGGGGCGTATTCGTGGTCCGCCGGATTGATCTGCACCGCCTCGGCGCGTTCCGGTGCACCCGGGAGCGAGCCGGTTTCCGGCATGCCCTGACCGAGATTGGCCCACTCGGAGTGGCCGGCGTGGTAGCCGCGGGCCACCGCTTCGGAAGTGGTGTAGATGACGCCGGTGCGCGGGACCGGCCGGAAGGCCGCGGAGGAGTGCTTCTGCATCGGCGCAGGATATCGGATACGCTCTACGGAGCTTAAGCAAAAACCTTCAGACGTCCGCGATTTGGTGCCTTCAGTGCCGTTTTAGCGCCACTCGATGCGCCGGCAGGGGCCGAGGCTCCGAGAGGCGGCGCGGCGTCGATCGTCACGCGGGTGGCGCGGTCGCTTCGACGCGCAGCCCAGGGAACGTGTGCCATGGCTCGTTCGCGCCGAAGAAAAAAAGGTAAGAACCCGAGTGGAGAGCCGCAGGCGGCGGCCGTCGACGCCGCGCCGAGGGCCGAAACGCCCCCGCGCACGGCGACGCCCCGAAAGCCAGCGGTCGAGCTCCCCGTCTTTGACCTCGAAGAGCGGGAGACCATGCGGTTGAGCTTTAAGCAGCGACACCTGCTGCGCAAGGCGCTCTTGGCGGTGGCGGCTTTGGGCGTGCCGGCGCTTTTCTTCGTCTGGAAGCCGGGATTCCCGGGGGCGGAGACTGCGGAGGTGGCGGTCAAGGCGGTCTTCGCCGTGTCGATTTTGGCGCTGGTCTTGGCCCGGGAATTCACCCCGAGTCTTCGCCGGGGCCGGGCGGGCGCCGCGCTCGTGATCGCCGCGATTTTGGGGGTCGGGATCTACTTCAACCTCGGCGCCTTCCACGGTCACGCCGTGGTGCACTATTGGGAGCAATTCCACTACACGCTGGGCGCCAAGTACTTCCCCGAGCTCGGCCACGACGGCCTTTACGCCGCGTCGATCGAAGCCCAGCGGGTGTCCTACCCGGACCAGCCCGTCCAGTCTCAGATCCGTGACCTGCGCACGAACGTCATCATGCACACCGACGCGCCGGAATCGGCGGCCCACCGGCGGGAGGTCCGGGAGCGATTCAGCGCGGAGCGGTGGCGCGATTTTGTGACCGACCATCGGCATTTCCTAGACGCCAATAGCCGCGGCTACCTGGCGGGGATCCGCCGCGACCACGGCTTCAACCCGCCGCCGCCGTGGACCTTCATGGCCCGTCTCTTCGCCGGCTGGCCGACCTTGGACCGCGAATCGCTGACGCTGCTCGGCATGATCGATATGGCGATCCTGCTGACGCTCTTCGTGGCGATCTTCAAGACCTACGGCGCACGCCTCGGCTGCGTGGCCTTGGCGTTCTTCGGCGCCAATTACGCCGGGCGGTATTACTGGGTCGGCGGCGGCTTGCTGCGCGAGGATTGGCTGGCGGCGGTGGTGATCGGCATCTGTTTGCTGGAGCGGCGCCGGTTTCGATGGGCCGGCGCGCTCTTTGGCTACGCCACCGCGGTTCGCGTTTTTCCGGTGCTTTTCCTCTTCGGCCCCGCCGTGCTCGCGCTGCGCGCCCTGCTTCGCCGTGAGCGGCCGCGGTGGATTTTCGACCTCGGCGTCGGCTTTGCGCTGTCGCTCACCGTCGCCCTCGCCGCCGGTTGCCTGGTGGGTCGGGGCCCGGCGGCGTGGACGGACTTCGCGGAGGCCATCAGCCTGCATCGAGGCACCTGGCTGACGAATAACGTCGGCCTCGATAATGTGCTGCTCTACGGCCCCGAGACCTACGAGCTCAAGCTTGTGAACCCGACGCTGCCGGATCCGCGGACGCCGTGGAAAGCCCACATGGACCAGACCAAGGTCGAACGCCGGCCCGTGCTGCTGGCGGTGAAGGCGCTGCTGCTCCTCGTGCTCGCCGCGGCCGTCTGGCGGATGGACCTGGCCCGCTCCGCGATGCTCGGCTTCGTGGTCGTTTTCGTGATGGTGCTCACGACCTGCTATTACTGGCAGATGCTGCTGCTCGCACCGCTGCTGCGCGACCGTTTCCTGCTCTACGGCGTCTTCGCCATCAACTTGGGGCTCTACGGTCTACATTTCACAGAGCGTTCCTTCGAGATGCGCTACGGCGTTTTGTCGTGGGCGCTCTTGGTGCTTTTTGTCGCCTACCTCGCGCCGAAAGCCTGGGCGACTTTCCGGTCGCCGACGGAGGTTCAGGAGCCCGCTACGGCGTGAAGCGGTGGGCCTGGGAGAGGTCGATCAGCTTGGCGACCTCGGCGGCTTCGCGCTCGACGTGGCGGGCCCAGCTGCCGGCGAGGATCGGTTCGCCCGCGGTGTAGGCGAGCTCGGCCAGATTCAGGTCGCCCGTAAGCCGGTGCACGTCACGCTGCATGAAGGCGACGTCGAGCCGGGTCTCCGGTCCGAGCGGCACCCGGCCGTAGAGATCGACCACCTGGTCAACGGCGCGCTGGGCCCGGTTGAGGTGCCGGTGGGCGTGGCTCTCGACGTCGAAACGGAAAGTGGGGGCGGCGGCGGCGAGCGCCGAGGCGTCGCGCCGGGCGTGCTCGAGGTGGGCCTCGGCGGTGGCGAAGTGTCGGCGGGGCCACGGATTCGCGCGCTGGCGCCGAGCCTCGCTACGCGCGGCATCGAGGTTCGAGAGGGCGCGGTCGAAGAGGGCAGGTCGAGCGAGGGCGACGCCGAGCTCGTGGGCCCGGCCAAGCGTCTCTTCG
Source organism: Acidobacteriota bacterium (assembly GCA_038747035.1). Lineage (GTDB taxonomy): Bacteria > Acidobacteriota > Thermoanaerobaculia > Multivoradales > J023 > JAUIJL01. The sequence continues at coordinate 12,231 of JBCDKB010000043.1, forward strand.
ACTCGGTCGAGCCGCCGATCATCAGACCAAAGCGCGGCGTTCCAGCTCATCAAGATCAGCCAGAGGCCGACCCCGAGAAGAGCCGTGGCGGTGGCCAAAGAGGCGGCGTCCGCTTTGAGGAGAGGTTGGGCGCGCGTCGCGGCGCTGGGATCGTCGACTTTCGGATCCGCGGAAGTGGCGGGGGCTTTCATGGCTGCGTCTCCGGTGGAATAGGGAGCACCGCGCCGCAACTGACCGCTCCGGTCGATCACGCCGTGGCACCCGAGGGCGGGGGCGGCCGTCGCCGGCCCCACCGTTAGCAGCGCAATTCGAGCCAAAAGTCGATAATGTCAATAGCGGCGCGGTGCCGAGTCGAGTCTCAAATCCGTCGTGGAACCGCATTTGAGACGCACCGACTATAGCACTTTGTCTATATGCTAGCAACACATTTTGTGCGTCTGTCTGATGCGCGTCCGATGGTGCCGTCACGCCTCGGGATCCCTATCCTGAGAAACCCAGGAGATAAGCGATGATCACTGCCGCCCTTTTGACTTTGAGCCTGATGGCGACGGCTCCCGGCGAGCCCGCCCCGGAGAACGTCGCCGAGCCCGCCGCCGAGAGTGCTGCGGAGCGGTCGGAATTCGCCCAAGCCTGCGCCGATGAAGTGGAAGGCCTCCACCAGTTCTTCCACGATTGGTTTGTCGGTGAGCTCCCCGATACCGACGAGGCCTATGCTCGCTTCGCCGACGCGCTGGCGCCGGAATTCATCATCATTTCCCCGAGCGGCCGGGTCTCGCGTCGGGATGGCTTGCTCGAGAGCCTGCGCGGGGCCCACGGCAGCGGCAAAGAAACCGGCGTCAAGATCTGGATCCGCGGTTTTGACGTGCGCTTCGAGCAAGGGGACCTGGCGATCGTCAACTACGAAGAGTGGCAGCAACGCCGGGGATCGAAGACCGGCCGGGTGTCGACGGCGATGCTGCAGCGCGACCCGGAAGCGCCGGGCGGGGTGCGCTGGCTCCACCTGCACGAAACGTGGTTGCCGAGCTCCCAGATCGAAGCTTCACAGGACAGCCCGTAGCCGCCGACGTCGCTCGGTTAGCGATCTCGAGCGGAGATAAAATGTCGGCCTCCAACCCGCAGCTTTGTCCGCCGGTGCCGTCACGAGCCGTCAGCCGGCGCGCGGCCCGGCGGGAGCTGGAGGCGACATGACTCCACCCCGATCCGATGACATCACCCGGCTGCTCGTCGCGTGGAGCGACGGCGAAGCCGGGGCCCTCGATCAGCTGACGCCGATCATCTACGGCGAGCTCCACCGGCTCGCCCGCCACTACCTTCGCGATGAGCGACAGCGCTCATTGCAAACGACGGAGCTGGTCCACGAGGCCTACCTGCGCCTGGTCGGCGCTGAAGTTGACTGGCACGGCCGGGGACACTTCTACGTCGTCGCGGCTCGCCAGATGCGGCGCATTCTGGTGGACATGGCGCGTCGCCGGGCGGCGCTCAAGCGGGAGGCTCCGGGCCATGAGGTGACGCTGGTCGAAGGCGAAGTCGCCGGCGGTCCGCCGGTTGACGTCTTGGCCCTCGACGAAGCCCTGGCGGAGCTCGCGACTTTTGACGAGCGCAAGTGTCGAGTGATCGAGCTGTCTTATTTCACCGGACTGACGATCCCGGAGATCAGTCAAGCCCTCGATATTTCCACCGCCACGGTCGAGCGCGACCTGCGGACCGGCCGCGCCTGGCTCGGCAAGACGTTGAAAAAGATCGGGATCGGCTCTGGAGGCGCGGCGGAGTCCGAGGCGTGAACGCGTCTCGACCGTGACTGCGCTTCGGCCGTGGCGATGAATCCCGAGCGCTGGCGCCGGATCGAGGAGCTCTTCGAGCAGGCCTCGGGTCTTGAGCCGCCTGAGCGCGGCCCTGTCCTCGACCGCGAATGCGCCGGCGACGACGTGCTGCGCGGCGAGGTCGACGAGATGCTCGCGGTCGACCTGGGACAGTCGTGGATCGGGACCTCGGTGCGGCGCGCCGTGTGCGACGTCGAGGCGGATGAACCGGCGCCGGAACGCATCGGCCCGTATCGAATCGCCGGCGAAATCGGCCGCGGCGGTTTGTCGACGGTCTTCCTCGGCGAGCGCGACGACGACGAATACCGCATGCAGGTGGCGATCAAGCTGGTTCGCCGGGGACTCGATACGGCGGACCTGCTGCGGCGATTGCGCCAGGAGCGCCAGATCCTGGCGCGCCTCGACCACCCGCGCATCGCTCGCCTCTTGGACGGCGGCAGCACGGCGGACGGCAGACCGTACGTGGTCATGGAGCGCATCGAGGGCGTCGCCATCGACGAGTACTGCCGCGGGCGGGGGCTCGGCCTGCGCCCGCGGCTGCGGCTCTTCCTCGCCGTGTGTGAAGCGGTGGCCTACGCCCACCGCAACTTGGTGATCCACCGCGACATCAAACCGGCGAATATCCTGGTGACGCCGGACGGACAGCCGAAGCTGCTCGATTTCGGTATCGCCAAGCTGCTCAACCCCGACGAGCACGACCCGCGGGACGCGGCGATGACCGTGCCGGGGCTGCGGCTTCTGACGCCGGAATACGCCAGTCCGGAACAGGTGCGCGGTGAGTCCTTGACCACCGCCAGCGACGTCTACTCCCTGGGCGCCCTGCTCTATGAGCTGCTGGTGGACGCCCGACCCCACCGGCTCGAGGGCCTGGACGCCTCGGGCCTCGAGCGGGTTATCTGCGAACGCACCCCGGAGCTGCCGAGCGTGCGGGCCCGCGCGGCGTCGTCACCGCCGGTGGCTCCGGCCCGCTTGCGGGGCGACCTCGACGTCATCGTAATGGCGGCGCTGCGCAAGGAGCCGGACCGCCGCTACCCGTCGGTGGAGCAGCTGGCGGACGATATCGATCGCTATCTGAAGGATTGGCCGATCAGGGCCCGGCCGGAGAGCAGGGGCTATCGCCTGGCGAAATTCGTCCGTCGCCACCGGGCGGCGGTGGCGGCCGCGGCGGCGCTGGTGGTGGTGCTGTCGGCCGCCACGGTGATCACCGCCCGCCAGGCCCACATCGCCAAGCAGCAGCGGGAGCACGCCGAGGCGCAGAGCGCGCGGGCGGAGAAAGTCTCGGAATGGATGGTCGATATCTTCGAGGTGTCCGACCCGAGCGAAGCCCGGGGCAACACCATCACCGCCCGCGAGATCCTCGACCGCGCCGCTGACCGATTGGCCGACGAGCTCGCGGATCAGCCGCTTGACCAGGCGTCGCTCGCCGAGACGATGGGGCGGGTCTACCACGGGCTCGGGCTCTACGAATCGGCGCAGGATCTTTTCACGACCTCGCTTGAAAATCGCCGGACGCTGTGGGGCGAGTCGCACTCGGATGTCGCGTCGAGCCATGACCACCTCGCCGAGGCGCTCTATGAGCAGGGGCAATTTCAAGAAGCCCTTGAACACGCCGGGAAAGCCCTCGATATCCGGCGCCGTACGCTCGGCGACGAAAACGAGCACACCCTCGATAGCGTCAATGACGTGGCCGCGCTGCGCTACATGCTCGGCGACCGCGACGAGGCCGAAGAGCTCCTGCGGAAGAATCTCGAGACCCGCAGGCGTCTGCTGGGCGACTCGCACGAAGCGGTGGCGAGTGCGCTCGACAATCTGGCCAACGTGTCCATGGGTGTCGGCAAGATCGAGGAAGCCGAAGACTATTTCCGCCAGGCCCTCGACCTCCGCCTGCGCCTCCACGGTGAGGACCATCCGGCGGTGGTCGGTACGCGCGCGGACCTCGCCGGGCTCCTGCACTCGACGGGGGCGGTGGCGGAAGCGGAGCAGCTCTATCGACGGGTGCTCACCGACCAGGCCGAGCTACTCGGCGCGGACCATTCCGAAGTGGCGACGACGTCGGCCAACCTCGCGGCGCTCCTGGGTGACCGCGGCCGGGAAGAGTCGGACTCCGATCTGGTCGCCGAAGCGGAGACGCTGCTGCGTCGCGCCATCGAGATCCAGCGGCTGAGGCGGGGCCCGGAAAGCCTGCACGTCAGCTATCCGCTGATCCATCTGGCGGATCTTTTTCGAATGCGGTCTGACCCCGGCGACCTGGATCAGGCGGAGTCCCTTTACTTGGAGGCCCTGGCGATCCGGCGCGGCATCCTGCGCGACGGCCACCCGGGCCTGGCGTCGCCCCTTGAAGGTCTAGCGCGTCTGGAGCTCTATCGCTTCACCCGGGCCCAACCGCCGTCGCCGACCCTAGCCGCCCGCGCCTTAGAGCTGGCGGAAGCCGCCCTTTCCGCCCGCCAAGGCCTCGCCTCCAGCCACCCTGCCCGCCGGACCGCGGAGGAGTTGGTCGAGCGCTGCCGCCGCGAGCTCGAAGCGCTCGAACGGGGTGAAGGCCGGTCCGGGTAGGGCGTTCGCCCCGCCGGAACCGGCCTGCGCTTCAGAAGTGCCCGCTTCTTCAGAAGTGCCTGGCACCCTCCTCATCGGAAGTGCCTGGCACCCTCGGCAGCTTAGGAGTGCCTGGCACCCGCCTCATCGGCAGCTTAGAAGTGCCTGGCACCCTCCTCATCGGAAGTGCCTGGCACCCTCGGCAGCTTAGAAGTGCCTGGCACCCCTCAGCAGCAGGCACCCTCGGCAGCTTAGAAGTGCCTGGCACCCTCGGCCAGCTTAGAAGTGCCTGGCACCTCCATGGGGAATCTCACGGTAGCTTAGAAGTGCCTGGCACCTCCATGGGGAATCTCACCGATCCCGGCATTCCTGACGCGGCTTCATCTGGTCGTAGATCAGATTCGGCGGCAGCTGCTCGAGCGTCGCCCGCACGCCGTCGGCGACGAGGCGGACCGTGGCCTCGGGGTCATCGAGCACGAAGCCGGTCGGGCCGGCTTCGACGAGGCGGCCGCGGTCCCACTCGAAGACCACCGACGCCAGACCCTCTTCCGAGCGCAGCAAGAACTCCACGGAGCGCTGGGAGACCCGCGACGGCGGACCCAGCTCTTCGGTGTCGACGCGCATTTCGGCGAGGCCCGGCGACGCGTAGGCGAAGTAATGCTTGTTGCACGGGTCGAGCCCGATGGCGGTGATCGGCGGGCAGGACTGGTCTTCGGTGATGTGGTTCATCAAGCGCGTGGTGGCGCAGACGCCTTCGACCTCGGCGACGGCTTCGACCGTGTCGTAGGAGCCGCCGGAGCACTTCGCCCAGTAGGTCGCCTGCGGCCGGCCGATGGTGGCGCCGCCGGAGGTGGTGGTGATAACGGTCGGCGTATCGGTCCAGGTCGGCGTCGCCCCGCTGTGCCATTCCCCGGTCCTGAAGGACGCGTCCCAGTCTACGAAGGGGAAGAAGCCGTCCTTGGCGACCCACGCGAAGCGGAAATCGCCGTCGGTGCTCGAGCGTTTGGCGGTGACGTGGGCGTGGCGCTCTTCGTTATCGAAGGTGATCGCGTCCCAGGTGCCGTTGCGGCCGTGGGCCAGTCGGGTGCGGGCGTCGGCGTCGGACCGGTCGGACCAGGCGAGGAAAACGTTGCCGGTGGAATAGTGGGCGTTCATCGATAGCGAAATGGCGTCGATGCCGAGGGCCGGGGCGGTGGCGGTCACCAGGTCGGTGTACTCGAGTCCCCAGGTGCCGGTGTCCCCGTCGCGGGCGCATACGCGCGGCCCGACTTCCGTGATGATCGCCGCGCACGCCGGGTCCGGGTTGGCGGTTTCGTCGGAATAGCGCAGGTAGGCGACCTTCGGCGCCAGATCGCAACTTTCCCGCGGCAGCGCCACGGACGGTCGGGTGAAGCCCGTATTCGGGCACGCCGAGACTTCGATCTCTTCGCCGAAGGTCATCGGCGCCGGCGGGGCGGTGGTCGGGAAAGTCGTATATTGGACGCGATCGATGGTCGTCCAGACGACGTGGACGCGGCCGGCGCGGGCGTCGATATCGGGCTGGGTGCCGACGGTGACGATCTCGCCATTCGACCACGACGTGGCGCCCCAGGCTTTGCGTGCGTAGCGGATCGTGCCCATGCCGTTGGCGTCGGGGTTGGCGACGAAGGCGACGACCAAAGTGCCGTTCGAGTCCGACGCGATGGCCGGCATGGCGGCCGGGATGCCCGGGGCGACCAGCTCGGGGGCAGACCAGCCGAGGCCGTCATTGGACGTGGAGTATTTGATCAAGCCGCCGTCTTCCCACACGACGTGCAGGGTGTTGAAGCGTCCGATGGCGACCTTGTCGCCGTTGCCGTGCTCGAGGGCGCCCCAGCCGGAGAAGCCGCCGAGATTAGCGATCCAGGTCAAGGACTGGGCGTGGGCCGGCGTGCTCAAGAAACCGAAGGCGCTGAGCAGCAGGCAGCCGACGACCGCGACGGCGGCGAATCGGGTGAGTCTGGCGGCGACGGCGAGGGCCGTCGAACGGGGGCGGAATGAAAACATCATCTCTCCTCGAGGCTCGGGGTTAGGGGACTCGGGTCAGCAAACCTGGGCATGACGCGCCGAGGCGCGTGAAGCACCAAGTGGCTTCTGAGGGACTCAGAAACGTTGAGGGCTAGGGCGTTCTGGGAAACCGAGGCGGAGGCAGATGGGGCGACGAGTGCGGGCGAAGCGGAGGCCTAACCTCCGGGCCGCCGCCGCCCCATCTGCGCTCGAGTGTGGGTCGAAAGACCCGCTGCGGTCAGCGTCGGTTGACGGTGATCACGGACGCCGAACCGGCGAGGGGCAGGTCGCGGTTCAGCTCGGCGCGGGTGAAGGCGAGGGCGGCGCTGCCTTCGCCGGCGCCGCGGACCTTCAGCGAGAAGAGCGGACGGTTCCGATCCAATCGGCCGCCGCGGTTGAAGTCGACGGTGACGGTGCCGCGATCGCGGTCGATGCGGGTCTCGAGGCCCTGGAGCGTGCCGTCGACGACGTCGACCACGTCCACGATGTCGGGGTCGAAGACGAGGGTGAATCCGCCCTTGTCGGCGTGGGCTTCATCGACCCAGCCGATGACGTCCACGGTGCCGGAGCCGCCGACGTGGAGCTCGTGGACGACGTCGAAACCGATGAGACCGGCGATACCCGGGCACACGATGCGCTGGATGGTGGCGTCACCGTCGGTGCGGTAGTCGGTGAAGGTGACCTTGGCCGGGCATTCGCCGTTCGAGACCACGTCCGGCAGGCCCTGCCAGTCGGCGGCGTCGCTGATGGTGATGCCGCCGGCCGTCCAGCCGGGACCGGAGATCGGGTCCACGTATTGGGCGAAGATGTCGCCGATGCTGCTGTTGGTCTTGTGGATCGTGCCCCAGGTGATGACCGCGCCGCCGGCGCCGTCGGTGGCGATGGCGGGCGCCAGGCGGTGGTTGAACATATTGCCGCCGGAGGTGATCGGGAGACCGTCGATGCCCCAGAAAAGCGAACCCGCGGCGGTGATCTGCTGGTAGCGGATGTCCTGGTAGGAGCTCCAGGCCATCACCGCGCCGCCGGCGCCGTCTTCACCGAGCTCCCAGCCGGAGCTGTAGATGCCGCCCTGGCCGACGCGGATGCCGTTCCACGGGCTCCACAGGTGCAGGCCGCTGCCGTTGATTTTCTGGGCGAAGGGCTCGCCGAGGCCGTTGCGGCTATCCTGCCAGCCGATGACCGCGCCGCCGGCGCCGTCGGAAACGAGCTGGGGCCGGCTCTGCGTATAGATGGCGGTGGTCACCGGCTGCTCGACGGCCCAGGTGCCGCCGCCGGACTCGTCGACGTAGCGCACCCAGATGTCGGTGTCGCCGGAGCGGCCGTCTTCCCAGGCGATGAACGCGTCGCCGCCGGCGCCGCCGGCGGTCAGGCCGCTGAAGCGCTGCTGCGAGCCGGAGAGGTTGGTGACCGCGAAGCCGCCGGCGGTCCACTGCGGGGTGCCCGCCGCGTCGACGCGCTGGGCGCGGATGTCGTAATTCGACGAGAAGCTCGGGCGGTGCGACCAGCTGACGATGGCGCCGCCGGCGCCGTCACCGATGATCGCGATGTGGGCTGCCTGGCCCGAGGTGGTCAGCAGGTTGGGGCCCCAGGTCGGGGTGCCCAGGGCCGCGTCGTAGCGGGCGACGTAGAGCAGGTTGGTGGAGGCGTCGCGCCACGCGACGATGACGCCGTTGGCGCCGTCGGCGGTCATCACCGGGTCATAGCCATTGTTGGTGACGAGGGTGTCGCTGCCCATCCGGAAACCGTTGGTGTCGACGAATTGCAGATAGACCGAGCCGCCGGCCCAGACCGTGTCCCAGAGTACGTAGGTGCCGTCGGCGGGACCTTTGACGATCTGGGTCTCGACGGTGTGCTGGGTGGCCCAGGAGACCTCGGTATTGAGCGTCGTGTCCGGGGTCCACTGGGCTGACGCGGGCGCCGCCAGCAGGGCAGCGGCGATGAGCCCGGCGCTGAGGCGTGCGGGCTTTAGAAAATTGAAACGACGAGTCGGCGACGTTCGGCGGGTGATTCGATTCGAAAACATGGCTTCTCCAAAAGAGTAGGCGCACTCGGTGTCGTCGAGTCCTCTTGGGGGGTGCCGCCCCGGCGGGGACTCGGGAGGGGACAGGGAGCGGGTTCATCCCGCGGCCCGGCCCCCGCAACCCGCGGTCGACGGGCGACCGTCGGGGAGCGGGGGACCGGGCCGGAGGACCCGTTCAGTGGCGAGTGCGGAGGAGAAGCGGGGATCCCATCATCGGGCCGAAAATTTGTGCAAAAAATCTTCGGCCGCGATGCGGCCTCGACTCAGCGACGCTTGGAAAGCACCGCGAATCCGTTCGCGATCTGGAATCGATCGAAGCCGATGCGCAGCACGGTGCCGTTGACTTCGGTGGTGAGGCCGAAGGCACCGAACCTGGCTTCGAGGGCGCCCGCCGTATCCGTGGCGAGCTGTTTGGGGGAGAAGAGATGGCCCTCGACGAGCGTCATGCCGAACTCCATCATGCGGCCCTCGCCGTTGCCCGTATTGCCGTTGTTGTCGGAGCTGCCGCCGTCGATCATCACGTCCAGGTCGATGCGCAGCTCGCCGCCGCCGAAGCCATGGAGCAAGGAAAAGTCGACTTCGAGCATGTGCTGCGATAGCAGGCCGCCGACGGTGCCGGAGGAGCCGCTCTCCACGTGGAAAAGGCCCGGCCCGGTGGCGCCGGCGGATGTCGGGCGTTTGACGAACCACTCCGCCCGGTCGATCCAATAGGCGGCGCCGCTGCTGCCGGCGTAGACGCCGGGGGCTTGCGCGTAGAGCTGCCCCCGCCACACGAAAACTTCGCCGTAGAAAGTGTCGGCTGAAGGGCCGAGGGTGCCGGTCCACTGGCTCGGAGTGCTCTGCACGCCGTCGAGGACCACGCCGAGATCGGCGCCGTCGTGGATGAAGACACCCAAGTCGTCGGGGTTGGCGGTAAAGACGCCGCCGAAGATATCGACCTGGGTGCCTTCATCACCCGCGGTCGGCGTAAAGGAGCTGACGAAGAGGGGCTGGGCGTCGACCGAGGAGCCGGCGAGCAGGCCGCCCAGCATGAGCATCGCGACGGCGAGCGTCCGGAAAGGGGTCCGGGGATGGTGTGGGCGGTGTTGGGGATGGAAGGTCATGGTGAGCTCCTTTGGGGATGCGACGGGTCACGGTGAACGGGTTGGGATGTCGGGGACGCCGTCGGTCGCGCGGATTCGGCTCGCCGAATTGCGGCGCCAGGGCGGCCCCGTTCCGAAGTGCGCAGCCGCGCCCTGGATCCCATCACCCCGGGGCTTAGGAGCCGCCGGCGGGTGCCGATCGTCCGCCGTCTACGGGCTACTTTCCCAGCCGTAGCGTTCGCCGTTGGGCAGTACCAACACCCCTTCGGCGACCTGGGCGGGCTCGTCGAGCAGCGTGTCGACAAAGCGTTTCAACGCGCCGTTGATCTCGGCGAGCGAGCTGCCGCGGACCAGGCAGCTCACCTGGCCCTCCACTGCGAAAGTCAAGACGATCAACGTCATCGCCTTGACCCCGGGCTCCTGGGCGACCAAGTGGAGGTTGGTCTCTTCGTGGTCCTGCAGGAAGAACTCGGCCAGGGGCATTTTGACCAAATGATGCAGCCTGGCGACGAGCCACGACGCGGCGGAGATCGGAGGTTTTTGGCCCGGCGCATAGCCGCCGAGTTGAAATGGCAGTCGGCGGTCGCTCTCGAGGTCGAACTCGAAGCGATCTCGCATCAAATGCCGCTTGGACGGCGGCAGCCGCTGAGAGCGGATGGGTGTCAGCTTTAGTGCGCTCAATACTGGGGCCTCGAAGGTGGCTTCGATGTTAGCGCGAAATCACCGGGTCGCGCGTCAGCCGAACCAGAGTTTGACGGCGAAGATGAGCACCGCCGCCGTCACCACTCCGCGAATCCAGCCGTGACCCCGGGTGATCGTGAGCCTGGCGCCGAGCGCGCCGCCGACCACGGTGCCGGCGGCGAGGGCGAGACCGTGGGGCCAGCTGACCTTGCCGTCGAGGGCGAAGAGGGCCAGCGACAGAACGGTGAAGCAGAGCACGGCGAGGACCTTGACGGCATTGCCCCGCACCAGGTCGAGCCCGCCGAACGTCGTCACCGCGAGGATCAGGAAGCCGACGCCCGCCTGCACGAAACCGCCGTAGATCCCCACCGCGAAGAACCCGACGGCGAGCAGCAGCGTGCGGGCTTCGAGGGCCTCGGCGCGTCGGGGCCGCCAGAAAGAGATCAGGCTGATGAAGACCATCAGGAAGGCGAGGATGCGTTTGAAGCCGTCGTCGCTGACCTGGAGCGCCAGCCAGGTGCCGACGCCGGCGCCCAAGGTCGACGGCAGGGCGGCCCACAGCAGGGCTTGGCGGTCGATCACCTCGTGACGCTTGAAGCTCCACACGGCGGAGACGTTCTGGAGCAGGATGCCGACGCGGTTGGTGCCGTTGGCGACCCCCGCCGGCAGCCCCAGGAAAATCAGCATCGGCAGGGTCAGAAAAGAGCCGCCGCCGGCGATGACGTTGAGGGTTCCGGTCACCAAGCCCAGGGCCGCCAGGGCGACAAAGGCCCAGGGACCGGAGAGACCGTACAGCGCACTGTCCATGATTGGGGCGAGCTTAGCAGCCGGTGGCCCACGCTGCGGGCGGCCTTCTCATCTAGCGCCCTCATCCAGCGCCATCGGGCCAAGGACGCGACAAACCGACGTTCGGCTGCGGTCGTAAACGGAGACGAGCGTAAGATTGACGTCCAAAGCGGCGCCGCCGTCGCTTAGAACTTCGTGATGGAGGGAACACCATGCGCCGGGGCACGATCACCATTCTTTTCTTGTCAGTGCTACTCCTGAGCCCCAGATTGGGCGCCCAGGATTTCGATCGCGCGCCGTTCGAGCGATTCGACGCAGAAAGCACCGACCGCCTCGACTTCGCTCCGTGGGCGACGTTCCTCAATACCTACGTGCGCGCCGACGCCGACGGCATCCATCGCTTGGACTACCGCAAGGTCGGGGAGCTCGAGACCAAGCGCCTCGCCGCCTATGTCGACGAACTGGCCGGCCTCGAACCGCACAAGCTCAACCGGGATGAGCAGATGGCGTATTGGATCAACCTCTACAACGCGCTCACCGTGAAGACGGTGCTTGAGCACTACCCGGTCGAGTCGATCAAAGAGATTGCGCTGCCGCCCGCCGCCGAAGGGGGCGGCCCCTGGGACGCGCCGCTGGTCGAGGTGCTCGGCGCGCCGCTCTCCCTCAACGACATCGAGCACCGGATCCTGCGCCCGATCTGGGCCGACGAGCGCATCCACTACGCCGTCAACTGCGCCGCCGTCGGCTGTCCCAACCTCGCCGCCGTGCCCTTCACCGGTCGCACGCTCGACGGTCTGCTCGACCGCGCCGCCGCCGCTTTCATCAACCATCCGCGGGCGGTCGCGCTCGACGGCGATACGCTGACGCTGTCGAGTCTTTTTGACTGGTACGGGGAAGATTTCGGGGCCGATCGCGAAGAGCTGCTCGAGCACCTGGCGGAGCACGCGGCGTCGCCGCTCGATGAAGCGCTCGAGGCCTTTTCCGGCGAAATCGTCTTTGGATATGACTGGGCGCTGAACGGGTTCTGATCTGAGTCTCGCCCGTTCGCGGGCCGGTCAAAGGGACGGTCGGTCTTTTGGCGGTGTTTTCTCGGGCGAATGTGGCGTCGACGGGTGAGTCGGAGCGGCTTTAACGAGCGACCCTTCACCAATTCTTCACTTTTCTTCCCTTGCCGGTTTACAAGCTGGGGATATTTTTCCGTTGCACCTAACAGGGCGACGCGCGATTCGCTGTGCGGCATAGGGCCGCGCCAGCCGACGACAAGTCATGCGCTCCCCACAAGCCGGTCTTCCTTCCCCTGGCCAGTTGAAATTCGCCGGATAGCTCTCAAGCCTCCCCTGTCACCGATGCGGGTCCAATCCGTACCCAAGGAGAAAAAATTGCGCACGAAGTCAATTGGTGTGATCGCCGCGCTGGCGATGCTCTTCACTGTTGTCCCCGCCATGGCCGTCGAAGTCGACGAGCGCCTGCCGGAATATGAGCCCGTCCAGGGCGTCTCCGGCACCATCAAGAGCGTTGGCTCGGACACGCTTAACAACCTCATGACCCTTTGGGCCGAGAAGTTCAAAGAGGTCTACCCGAACGTCCAGGTCGAGATCGAAGGCAAGGGTTCTTCGACCGCCCCGCCGGCCCTCATCGAAGGCCAGTCCAATTTCGGCCCGATGTCCCGCCCGATGAAGGACAAGGAAATCGACGCCTTCGAGAAGAAGTTCGGCTACAAGCCGACGGTGGTCAACACCGCCATCGACATGGTCGCGGTCTACGTCCATAAGGACAATCCCATCGCCAAGTCCGGCCTGACCCTGCAGCAGGTCGACGCCATCTTCTCCTCCACCCGCAAGGGCGGTTACCCCTCCGACATCACCACCTGGGGTGACGTCGGCGTGAAGGGTGAGTGGGCGTCACTGCCGATCTCGTCCTACGGCCGTAACTCCGCCTCCGGCACCTACGGTTTCTTCAAGAAGAAGGCCCTCTTCAAGGGCGACTACAAGGACTCCGTCAAGGAGCAGCCCGGCTCGAGCTCGGTGGTGCAGGGCGTCGCGTCCGACAAGGGCGGCATTGGCTACTCCGGCATCGGCTACAAGACCGCCGATGTGGCCACCGTGCCGCTCGCGAAGAAAGAAGGCAGCGAAATGATCCCGGCCGACTTCGACCGCGCCGGTGACTTCCCGCTCGGCCGCTTCCTGGTGGTTTACATCAACAAGAAGCCCGGCGAAGACCTCGATCCGCTGCGCCGCGAGTTCATCAAGATGATCTTCTCGCAGGTCGGTCAGGAAGTCGTGGTCAAGGACGGCTACATCCCGGTTTCCATGGAAATCGCGGCGCGGTCCTTGAAGGGCGCCGGCGTCAACTGATGGAGTCGGCCGCGTGAAGCCGCCGGTCTTCGGATCGGTGGCTTTGTCGCGTCCGTTGTTTTATAAGGGAGTCGCCGCTGCGACTCCCTTTGAGGGGTCGGCCGAAATTGACGGTCGACCTTTCTGTCTTCTTCTCGCCCACGTTTCGATTCGGGTTTCATAAGACTGGATTAGCCCCATGGCCGAAGAAAAAAGCCCTGCGCCGCCAAGTGTGGGCCCCCCAAAGACGTTCACCGGTGTCAAGCGGGAGCGCAAGACCCGACGCAGCATCCTGCTGATGGACAAGGCCTCGAAGTGGATCATCACGATCGGCGGCCTCGGCACCATCCTGTCGGTGCTCGGCGTGGCTGTCTTTTTGATGTACGTCGTCCTGCCGCTCTTCTTGCCGGCCAAAGTCGACGACCTCCACGCCGTCGATGAGATGAGCGACGAGCTGGTGCACATCGCCTTGGACGAGTATCAGCTGCTGACGTGGACCCTTGATCGGGATGGCCAGATCGTGGTCACGCGGCTCGATAGCGGCGAAGCCCGCTGGACGCACCAGCTCTTCGAACCCGGCGAGATGCTCTCGTCTTCCTTTCTCGTCTCCTCCGACGTGGCGGCCTTCGGTCTGGCCGACGGCTCGGTCCAGCTGATGGATATCGGCTTCAGCACCCAGATCCTCGACGCCCCCGACCTCGATCCGGCGGTGCTCTCCAAGCTCGAAGCCGGCGACCCGTTGGTCAATATGGGCAACGGCGTCATCGAGCCGACCCCCGCCGGCCAGTTCCGATTCCAAGAGCTCCAGGTGGAAGACGGCCCCCGCTCCCGCGTTTCGGAAGGACCCGTGGAAAAGGTGGACCACGTCGTCAGCGCGTCCGGCCCCTTCGTTCTAGCCCTGGTGCGCGGCGGAGAGCCCGGCCCCGAGCTCGACGCGGACGCCGAGGCGGCTGACGGAGCCAACGCCGCCGCTGAGGGCGAGACCGACCCAGGTTCTGAGCTGACGGCGACTTCTGCTGAAGCCTCGGAGCCGGCGGCTGGCGCCCAGGTCGCGGCGGTCCAGGCCGACCCGCTCCGCCTGCTGGCGCTCTCATGGGAAGAGGAGACCAACTTCCTCACCGGCGAGTCGAGCCTGAGTCTGCTGGACCCGGCTCCGTTGCCGTTTGACGCAGAAACGGCGCCCGACTTCATGGAAGTGAGCGGCGCCGGCGTCGAAGCGTATTTGGTGTGGAAAGACGGCCACATGGTGCGGCTCTATATCCGCGACCTTAGCGAGCCCCTCGTCGCCGAGCGCGGCAGCCTGCTAGCGCCGGGTTCCGAACGCGAGCTCCGCTTCTTCGAGCCGATCCTCGGCGGCACGACTTTCCTCTGGGGTGACTCGGCGGGCGACATCAACGGCGGATTCACCGTGCGCACGGAAGACGCGGTCGAAGAGGTCCGCAGCCTCTACGACCTGGAGCAGACCGGCGCCGATCCCAGGACCTTCGCCCGGACGAAGGAGCTCGCTTCGGAATCGGCGGCGGCCACCGCCTCATCGCCGTCGGCCCGCAGCCGCATGGCCCTCGCCGGCTTCGCGGACGGCCACATCGAGCTCTATAACGTCACCAACGCGTCGAGGCTCTTGTATACGAGCCTGCCGGACAAGGAGCCGGTGGTCCGGCTCTTGATGGCCCCGAAAGAAGACGGCATCTTGGTGGCCACCACCAAGAATCTTTGGCACGGGCGTCTCGATCCCCGCTACCCCGAAGCGAGCGTCGCCGCCTTCTTTAAGCCGGTTTGGTACGAAGGCTACGCGGAGCCCCGGCATATTTGGCAGTCGTCTTCGGCGACCGACGACTTTGAGATGAAGCTCGGCCTGATGCCGCTGGTCTTCGGCACCCTCAAGGCGACCTTCTACTCGATGCTCTTCGGCGTGCCCCTAGCGCTGCTCGCGGAGCTTTTCACCAGCGAGTTCTTGCACCCCCGCGCCAAGAACGTGATCAAGCCGGCGATCGAGCTGATGGCGAGCTTGCCCAGCGTGGTGCTCGGCTTCCTGGCCGCCCTCGTCTTCGCGCCCTATATCGAGAAGGTAGTGCCAGGCACCTTATCGCTCATTGTCACGCTGCCGGTGACGCTCCTGCTCGGGGCTTATCTATGGCAGCTGCTCCCCGGCGAAAAGGCCATCCGCTGGCAGAACTGGCGCTTCCTCTTCATGGCGCTGCTGATCCCGGTGGGCGTCTTGATGGCCGGCGCCGTCGGCCCGCTGGTTGAGAAATGGCTCTTCGCCGGCGACATCAAGGGCTGGCTCGCCTGGGTCCCCGGCGGTGATGAGCAATTCGCCAACCCCATCGGCGGCTGGATGCTGCTCTTCATCCCGATCTCGGCCTTCACCATCGCCATGGTCAACGGCCGCTATGCGGGGCCATTCATGCGCGGCCGCGGCAGCCAGTGGGACCGGCGTCAATACGCGACGGTGGACCTGGTGAAGTTCTTCGCCGCCTTGGCCAGTACCGTGCTGTTAGCGCTGGCCCTCTCGGCGCTGATGGCGAGCTTGGGCTTCGACCCGCGCGGTAGCTACGTCGATACCTACGTGCAGCGCAACGCGATGATCGTGGGCTTCGTGATGGGCTTCGCCATCATCCCGATTATCTACACGATCTCCGAAGACGCCCTGTCGACGGTACCGGAGCACCTGCGCTCGGCGTCCCTCGGCGCCGGCGCCACGCCGTGGCAAACGGCGACGCGCATCATCATCCCGACGGCCATGAGCGGCCTCTTCTCGGCGATGATGGTCGGGCTCGGACGCGCCGTCGGCGAAACGATGATCGTGCTCATGGCCGCCGGAAATACGCCGGTCATGGAATGGAATATCTTCGAGGGCTTCCGGACCCTCTCCGCCAATATCGCCGTGGAGCTGCCGGAGGCGGTGCGCGGTGACACCCATTACCGAACGCTTTTCCTCGCGGCGCTCGTGCTCTTCATGATGACCTTCGTCGTCAATACGATCGCCGAAGGCATTCGCCAGCGCTTCCGCAAGAGGGCCTACCAGCTATGAGCCAGACGAAGGACGGCAACGGGCAGAACAAGTCGGGCGACGGCTGGGGGCGGCGCAACCGCCAGCGCTCGCGGAGTTCGCTTTTTGCGGCGGGCGAGCCGATGGTGTGGTTGACCGGCGGCGCCTTGGCGATCTGCGCCTTGATGGTCGCCGGCCTGCTGCTGCTGGTTTTGGCGCGCGGCCTGAGCACTTTTTGGCCGCGGGCGGTGGTGCACGTCGAGACCCCGGACGGCCGCGTCTATATGGGCGAAGTCACCCGCGACGACACCTATAAGCCGGGGTCGAATGTCATCAACGACCTCGAAGGGGTCATCGCCGAGAACGCGCGCCAAGAACTCGCCGAGAACGACGGCTGGGCCTTCCGCAAGCTGCTGCGCACCGGCAACTTTAAAGTCACGCAAAATCACTTTTCCTGGGTCAACCAGTGGGAGGTGGCGGAAAGCACGGAGCCCGAGTGGGCGATGGTCGTCGAGCGGATGGAATGGGGCGTCTTCTACGGCATGCCCAAAGCTTTCCTCGAGCTGACGCCGGTCGACGACGTTGAGGAAGCGAACCAGCTGGCGGCCCAGCTGCGC
>JBCDKB010000044.1:0-29113 GCA_038747035.1 Acidobacteriota bacterium
ATCGCCCGGATCTTCGGCGCCCCGGACACCGTGCCCGCCGGGAAGCACGCCAGCAGCGCGTCGAGCCCGGAATGGCCGGGCTCCAGGTCGGCGACGACGCTCGACACCATATGCATGACGTGGCTATAGCGCTCGACGTCCATGAAGCTCTGCACGCGGACGGTGCCCGGCGTGCCGACCTTGCCGATATCGTTGCGGCCGAGATCCACCAGCATGACGTGCTCGGCGCGCTCTTTCGGATCGGCCTGCATGTCCTCCGCCAGCAGCCGGTCGCCTTCGGCGTCGGCGCCGCGGGGCCGGGTGCCGGCGATCGGCCGATTCTCGATGCGGTCCCCCGCCTTGCGCACCAGCATCTCCGGCGACGCGCCGATCAAATTACAGTCCGGCCGCTCGAGCAGCACCATATAGGGACTCGGATTGATCATGCGGACGGCGCGGTACAGCGCCAGCGCCCCCGGCGCCTCGGGCACCGTCCAGCGGCGGGCTAGCACGACCTGGAAAATGTCGCCGGCGCGGATGTACTCCTTCGCCCGCTCGACCGCCGCCCGGTAGGTCGCCCCGTCCATCGACGGCGTGCCGCGCAGCTCCGGCTTGGCCTCGGCCGCCGGCGGTATGGGCACGGCGCGCCCCGCGACGTCGCTGGTCAGCAGGCGAGAGATCCGCCCGAGCTCGCGCTCGGCCGCCGAAAACGACGTTTCGCCCTCGATCTCGTTGGCGATCGCCAGCACCCGCTGGCGGGCGTGGTCGAAAACCACCACCGTGTCGAAGCGCGCGAAGACGGCCACCGGCAGCTCGAAAGGATCTTCTGGCTTGCCGGGCAGGCGCTCGATGAGGCGCACGACGTCGTAGCCGAAGAAGCCCACGAACCCGCCGGTGAACGGACTCGGGCCCGGCTCGCAGGTCACCGAGTCGAGCACCCGCCGCAGGGCGTCGATCGGATCGCCGGGCAGGTCCTCCCGGCGCAAGCCGCCGCGCTCGACTTCCAGGCGATCCTCATAGAGTCGATAGACCTCGAGGGGCTCGGCGCCGAGGAAGCTGAATCGCGAGACCTGCTCCCCGCCGGTCACGCTCTCGAAAAGGAACCGGATCGGCGACGACTCGGCGAGGCGCTGGTAGACGGCGAGCGGCGTCAGGGTATCCGCGAGCAGCTCGCGGATGTGCACCTTCGCACGGCGCGGCGGCGGCGGATCGGACGGCTTCGCCGACGGGGCGGCGGACGCGGGGGGGGCCGAGACGGTCACGGGGATTCTCCGACGGGTCGGTGGCGTTCGAGGAGGCGCCCTGCGACTTCGCGCGGCTCGAGGCCGCAGTCGAGCAGCAGGACCAGGGTGTGGTACATCAAATCGGCGGCTTCGCCGACCAGCTCGTCGGCGGCGCGGGCGCGGGCTTCGTCGTCGCCGTTGGCGTCGGCGACGGCCAGCTCCATCGCGGAGATGACGGTCTCCCCCGCCTCCTCCACGACCTTTTGCGCGATCCGCGGACGGCCTTTGTGAAGCAGCCGGGCCGTGTAGCTGGAGTCCGGGGCGGCCCCTTTGCGCGACTCCAGCACCTTCCACAGCCAGCCCAGCTCGAGCTCGCCGGTCGACGGCTCGAAGCAGCTGCGCGTGTAGCGGTGGCAGGCGGGGCCCGCCGGGTGCACGCGGTAGAGCACGCTGTCGGCGTCGCAATCGGCGATCACCTCGGCAACCTCGAGCGTATTGCCGGAGGTCGCGCCTTTGTGCCAGAGCTCTTGACGCGAACGACTCCAGAACCAGCCTTGCCCGGTCTCGAGGGTCAGACGCAGCGCCTCCTGATTCGCCCACGCCAGCATCAGCACCGTGCCGGTGCCGATGTCTTGGGCCACAACCGGCACAAGACCTCGGTCGTCGTACTTCAGCGCCCCTGGATCGAAAGCGTCCTTGGGGGATTCGGTCGGGGGAAGCTCGGTCGTCGTCACGGTCAGAAGGCCTCCACGCCTTTTTCCGGCGGACGGATGGCGAAGCCGCGGGCCGCGAGCTGCGCTTTGACGTCCGACACGCCGTGGGTGCTTTCATGGAAAATCGACGCCGCCAAAACCGCCGACGCGCCGGTGCCGAGGCCGTCGGCCAGGTGGTCGACGGTGCCGGCGCCGCCGGAGGCGATCACGGGCACGGAGACCCGCGCTGCGGCGGCGCGCAGCAGCTCGAGGTCATACCCTTCCTTCGTTCCATCGGCGTCGATCGCGGTCAGCAGGATCTCCCCCGCCCCGAGCTCGACGCCGCGCTCGATCCACTCCAAGACGTCGAGGCCGCGCGGCTTGCGGCCGCCGTGGGTGACCACCTCGTATCGATCGCTGATGCGCTTCGCGTCCACCGACAGGACCGCGCACTGGCTGCCGAAGTGTTCGGCGATCTCGGTCAAGATCTCGGGACGCTCGACGGCGGCGGTATTCACCGCGACCTTGTCGGCGCCGGCGCGCAGCAGCCGGTCGGCGTCCGCGAGCTGGCGCACGCCGCCGCCGACGCTCAGCGGCACGAAGACCCGCTCGGCGGTGCGTCGCACCCAGTCGAGGTCCGTATCGCGACCTTCGGGGGCGGCGGAGATGTCGAGGAAGACGATCTCGTCGGCGCCGTCCCGGGCGTAGCGCTCGGCGGACTCGGCGGGGTCGCCGAGGTCGCGGAGGTTCTTGAACTTCACGCCTTTGACGACCCGGCCGTCCTTGACGTCGAGGCACGGAATCACGCGGAAGGTCAGGCCGCTGGGCCCCGCAGTTCCGGTCTCGCCGGCGCTCATGCTCCGCCCTCCGCCGCAACGGCGCCGGCGAAGGCCGCCATGGCTTCGTCGAGGGTGAATTGCCCCTCGTAGAACGCGCGACCGAAAATCACGCCGCCGATGCTTTCCCGGCCGGCTAAGCCGCGCAGGTCGTCCACCGAGCGCACGCCGCCGGACACCAGCGCCGGGATCGCACAGGCGTCGGCGATGCTCTCGGCGAGGCCGACATTCGGTCCTTCCATGGTGCCGTCGCGGCTGACATCGGTGACCAGCACCGCCGGACACGGCGCGCCCCGCAGCCGTCCGCAGAGGGCTTCGAGGGTAATCGGCGCCGATTCGACCCAGCCCGCCACCTTCAGCTCGCCCCCGTGCACTTCGACCGCGGGCACCAGCTGATGGGGGAATTTCGAAGCGAGGGCCAAGAATCGATCCGTGTCCCGCGCCACCATCGAACCGAGCACCACGCGCTCGCAGCCGGCGCCGAGGGCCCAGGCGATGGCCGCCTCGTCGCGCAGCCCGCCGCCGAGCTCGACGCGCAGCGGCGCATCGTCGAGCAGCGATTCGAGCAGCTCACGCTGCGGCGCTTCGCCGAACGCCGCGTCGAGGTCGACGATATGGGCCAGACGCACGCCGGCGGCGGCGAAGTCCCGGAGCAGCTGGCGCGGCTCACGGTCGTAGAAGGTGCGCTGACCGTCGTCACCTTTGAGCAGGCGGACGACCCGGCCGGACCGCAGGTCGATCGAAGGAATCAGCTCGCCCATGATGCCAGCTCCAGGTAGTTGCGCAAGAGCCGCAGGCCGCACGGTCCGCTTTTCTCGGGGTGAAATTGCGTGCCCATGACCCGGCCCCGGCCGGCGACGGCGGTGAAAGACGCGCCGTGGACGGCCTGCGCCAGGCGAGCCTCCGGCGGCACGTCGACGGGAGCCCACGAGTGCACGAAGTAAAAGTGCGGATCGTCGCCGAGGCCGCGCAGCAGCGCGTGGTCGGCCCGCTCCACCAGCGCGTTCCAGCCGATCTGCGGCAGGCGCACGGTGTCCGGCAGACGGTCGACGCGGCCGGGCAAGAGCCCCAGGCCGTCGGTCTCGCCGAATTCACTCGACGACTCGAAGAGGAGCTGAAATCCGACGCAGATCCCCAGCAGGTGGGCGCCGCCGTCGAGCGCGTCCCGGAGCGCCTCCTCCATGGCGCCGCGGATCTGCTCGCGGGGTGGCTTGAAGGCGCCGACCCCGGGCAGCACCAAAATGCCGCCGCGCCGAACGACCTCCGGATCCCGGGTGACCTCCACCTCGCCGCCGACGCTTTCAAGCGCCCGGCGCAGGTTGCCGAGGTTGCCGACGCCGGCGTCGATCACCGTCACCGGCGTCGACCTCGACGTTGGGCTGGACGTCGCGTCGCTCATACCGTCAGCGTCCCTTTGGTGCTCGGCACGTCGCCGCCGTCCCGGACCCGCAGCGCCTGGCGAAGCGCCACCGCGACGGCCTTGAAGGCCGCCTCCGCGGCGTGATGGCCGTTGCGGGCCCGCAGGATGTCGAGGTGCAGGGTGAAGCGTCCGCGGTCGGCGAAGGCTTGGAAAAAATCGACGATCAGCGACAGCGGAAAGTCTTGAGTGACCCACACCTGCTCGAGCTCTTCGGGCATCGAGTGCACGAAGAAGCCGCGCCCTGAGAGATCCACCACCGCGCGCGCTAAAGCTTCGTCGAGCGGCGCATAGGCCGAGGCGAAGCGAACCACGCCCTTGCGGTCGCCGAGGGCCTCGACCATCGCCTCGCCGAGCACGATGCCCACGTCCTCGACCGTGTGGTGGAGGTCGATGTGGGTATCGCCCTTGGCGCTGACCTCGAGGCCGAGGCCGCCGTGGGTGGCGAGCGCATCGAGCATGTGCGCGAAAAAACCGCCGGGCACGTCGAGCGCCTTGCGGCCGCCGTCAAGGTCGAGGGCGAGCACGATCTGGGTTTCTTTCGTCTTGCGCTCGAAAAAACTTCGACGCCGTCCTTCCTTCTCGCTCCAGGTACTCACGGTCGCTCCCCTTCCCGGCGGAGTTGCTCTTGGATCTCCGTGATGCCCCGGCGAACATCGCGCAGCGCCGGGCCGGAGCCGACGGACACGCGCATGAAGCCCTTGAGGCCCGGATATTTCGACACGTCGCGCACGCGGATCCCCCGCTGCTCGAGGCCTTCGCGGATCCTGGCCACCGTCTCTCCGACCTCGACGAGGAAGAAATTCGCCTCGCTCGGCAGCGCCCGGTAGCCCACCTCGTCGAACATCGCCCGCCACTGCGGACGCCGCCCGAGGATGGCGCGGGTCCGCCGCTCGGCCGGTTCCGGACGGTCCAGCACCTCGCAGGCCGCTTCCACGTGTCCGAGGCCGATGTTGTACGGCAGCTTGATCTTCATCAACTCGCGCACCAGCGCCGGGTCGGCGAGCAGGTAGCCCAGCCGCAGGCCCCCCAAGGACCAAGCCTTCGAGAAGGTGCGGAAGATCACCAGGTGTCGGTGGCGACGGAGCAGCGGCCGGTAGTCGTATTGACAGAATTCGCCGTAGGCGTTGTCGAGCAGCAGCGGCGCCCGCAGGCGTTCGAGCAGGCGCTCGACGGCCTCGGGCGTCGCCGCGTCGCCCGTCGGGTTATTCGGCGTGCACAGCATCACAGGCCGCGTCGGATCGCGCTCGATCTCGGCCTCCAGCGCGGCCATCGGCAGCGTTAAATCGTCGCCGGCTTGCAAGAACTTCGCAACGCCGCCGGCGCGCAGCGCGAACATCTTGTAGAGCCCGAAGCTCGGCAGGGTGCCGAGGACCTCTTGACCGGGGTGCCGGACGAAAGCTTCGAGCGCCACCCCCAGGAGCTCATTCGAGCCGTTGCCCACCAGGACGCCGTCGGCCGTCCAGCCATGGCGCGCCGCGAGACGCTCGCGGACCGCATCGGCGTGGAAATCCGGGTAGCGCGCCCACGACCGCGCCAGGTAACGTTCGGCCGCCCGGCGCTTCTGCCGACGGGGCAGGTCGTAGGGCACCTCGTTCTGGTCCAGCTTGTGGCGGCACGGCGTGAGGTCCAGGTGGTAGACGCTCAGGCCGCGCACGTCGTCGCGGACGAGGGCGGCGGGGTCGATCATGCGTCGCCCTCGGAGACCCGGAACCGGGCGGCGCGGGCGTGGGCCGGCAGGCCTTCGACGTCGGCCAGGATCGACACCGGCTTGGCGCTGCGCGACGCCGCGCCTTCGCCGAAGCGCACGATGTGGCTGCGGCGAACGAAATCCTCGACGCCTAGGCTCGAGCTGAAGCGGGCGTGGCCGCCGGTCGGCAGCACGTGGCTCGGGCCGGCCAGGTAGTCGCCGAAGGCCACCGGCGAATGGGCGCCGACGAAGGTGGCGCCGGCGTTGCGGACCCGGTCGGCCAGGGCCTCCGCCTCCGCGCCGACCAGCTGGAGATGTTCGGGCGCCAGCTTCTCGATCCAGTGCAGGCCCACTTCCATATCCGGCACGACCACCGCCGCGCCCTGGCCGGCGAGGGACGCCCGCGCGACCTTGGCGGTCGGCAGCGAGCGCAGCTGGAGCTTCACTTCCCGCCGGACGGCTTTGGCGGTTCTGGCGCGGTCCGTCACCAAGACCGACATCGCCAGCGGATCGTGCTCCGCCTGGGCCAGCAGATCGGCCGCCAGCCACGCCGGGTTGACGTCGTCGCCGCTGGCGCCGATCACGACTTCGCTCGGACCCGCCAAGCCGTCGATCGCGACGTGGCTCGACACCAAATATTTGGCCGCCGTCACCCAGGCGTTACCGGGGCCGACGATCTTGTCGACGCGGCGGATGGATTCGGTCCCGTAGGCCAGCGCGCCGACGGCGTGGGCGCCGCCGGCGGCCCAGACTTCCGTCACGCCGAGCCGCTCGAGGGTGTGGCGCAGGGCGGCGCTGCGCTGGAAGCCGCCCATCGGGGTGGTGACGACGATCTCTTCAACGCCGGCGAGCTTCGCCGGCACCACCGTCATCACCACCGACGACGGGTAGGTCGCCCGGCCGCCGGGGATATAGACGCCGACGCGGCGCAGCGGATGGCGGGTCTCCACCAGCTCGACGCCGCCGTGCTGAAGCCGGGCGCCGCCGTGGACCTGCTCCTCATGGTAGCGCTCGACGGCGACGATCGCGCGCTCCAGGGCGTGCTCGAAGCCCGGCGGCAGCTGGCGGCGATCGGTGCGCTGGGGCACCATGCGCAGCTGGTCGATCTTCGACGCGCTGACGCCGTCGAATCGACGCACGGCGGCGAGCAGACCTCGGTCGCCCTTGGTCTTCACCGACTTGAGGATGCGCTCGGTTTGCTGCAAGACCTTCGGGTCAAGCACCCCGTCGCCGCGACGCTCGAGGCGAGCGAGGAGGCGGGCGCCGGCGCGGCCCGTGGCGTTGACGATGCGGAGATCACTCATGTGACTGTCTGTCCTTCGTGGAAAGTGGGGAGGAATCAGGGATATCGAGGCGGGGCGACCGATCTCACTCGACGACGCCGGCGGCTTCGAGACTGCGCGCCAGGCCGTTTAGTCGATCGCGGTGCTTGTGGAAGGCGGCCCGGTTGACGATCAAAATCGGCGCGATCTCGCGCACGACCTCGAGCTCCACCAGGTGGTTTTCTTTCAAGGTCCGGCCGGTCTGGACGATGTCCAGCGCCAGCTCGGCGAGGTCGAGCAGCGGCCCGAGCTCCACCGAGCCCCAGAGCTTCAAGACTTCGGCGTCCCAGGGCTTGCCGGCGACGACGGCGCGGGCGATTTCGGGGAATTTCGACACCACGCGCACCTGAGAACCGGCCCGCGGCAGGTCGGTCCCCGCTGGTCCGATCAGGGACATGCGGCTACGCCCTTCGGTGAATCGGGCCGGCACCAAGACGTCACCGCCGACCTCTTCCAGCACGTCGCTGCCGACGACGCCGATATCGGCGATGCCGTACTCGACGTAGAGCGGGACGTCCCAGTCCTTGAGCAGGAGCACTTCGAGCTCCAGTTCCGGATCGATGAACTGCAGCCGCCGGTCGTCGGTGTCGAGACACGTCAGCGGCCAGCCCGCGGCTTCGAAGGCGGCGCGCGCCGCCTTGAGGTTTCGGCCCTTCGGCAAGGCGAGACGGATCATCGCTGCTGCTCCCGGCCCGCCCGCCCCAAGAGGCGGTCGAGGCTGATCGAAAAGCCGGCCGCCGTCACTTCGGCGCCGAGGCTTTGGAAAAGTCCGTCGTAGCGACCGCCGGCGCCCACCGGCTCGGCGGCGGCGCCGGCGAAGGCGCGGAAGACCAGCCCGTCGTAATAAGCCCGGGCACCCAGCGCCTCCGCCAGCTCGGGGGCGAGCACCTGGTCTGCGAATTCAGCCAGGTCGATGCGCAGATCGACCTCGGGGAAGCGGCCCTCCAGTTCCGAGCGCAGGGCGACCAGGCGCTCCAGGCGACCGGCGGCGCGCTCGCCCAAGATCGACGGATCCGCTGGCACGCCGGTCTCCACCACCTCGAGCAGGGCTTCACCGGCCTTCTTGGCGTGCCGGCGCTCCCGACGGCCGACGGCGTCGACCAAACCGACGCCGCCTCCTTCGGCCGCATCCGCGGCGTCGAGGATCAGCCGGTCGAGGGCGCCCGCGAACCCGAGCACCACCACCAGCGACCGCCGTTCACCGCCGGTGAGCAGCTCGACGAAAGTGCCGAGCGCTTCGGCCTCAGCTTCCGGGCCGGGTCGCCCCAGCACTTCAGCGCCCAGCTGGTAGAACTCGCGCTGCCGACCGGCCCGCTCTTCCTGGTAGCGAAAGACGTCGCCGCGGTAGAAGACGCGTAGCGGCAGCTCCAGCGACGGCAGGCGCGGCGCCAGCAGCTTGGCGAGCATCGGCGTGAAGTCGGCGCGCATGGCGAGCATCTCGCCGTCGCGGTCGACGAAACGGTAGAGCTCGCTGCGGCTGGCGCGGCTGAGCATCTTTTCGTAGGGCTCGAGGTAGTCGACCACCGGCAGGATGATCTCGCCGAAACCGTCGCGCTCCAGGCGTTCGACCATGTCACCTTCGAGGCGCCGGTGGCGGCGGGCGCCTTCAAAGAGCAGCGCCGCAACGCCGGTGGGTAAGGACGCGGATTCTCTCATCGCCCGGTGTTCTCCTCGCGGGTGCCGTCGGGGGTTCTCAAAGTGTCAAAACCGAGGAGTCGCTCGGCGACGTCCCGCGGCAGTGGATGGCCGGTCAAGAGCTGGAACTGGCCGAGGGCCTGGTGGAGCAGCATCTCGCGGCCGTCGATCGCCGTCTTGCCCAGCTCGGCGGTGCGGTCCAAGAGCCGGGTCGGCCGGTCGCGGTAGACCATGTCGAGCACGGCGCCGTGGGACGGCAGGCGCTCCGGATCAAAAATCAAGGGGTCGTCGTCGCTGCGTCCGACGTCGGTGGCCTGCACCACCAGGTCGACGCGCCCCGGGTCGAAGTCCTTGAGCGGCACGAACGGGAGTCCAAGCGACGCGGACGCGCTCTCCCCGCGCTCGCGGCCGCGGTTGACCAGCACCACCTTCGCCCCCGCCAGCTGCAGACCGTAGGCCGCCGCCTTGCCGGCGCCGCCGCACCCCACCACCGCGGCGGTGGCGCCGCGGAGGGCGACGCCGCGGTTGAGGAAAGCCTCGACGACCCCTTCGAGGTCGGTCGTCTCGGCTTGCCAGACGCGATCATGGAGGAACATGGAATTGGCCGCTTCGATGTGCTGGGCGCGCGGGCTGGAGGCGCCCGAGACGGCGAGCGCCACGCCCTTGTAGGGGGAAGTGATCGATAGACCCCGCGGGGAGAAGCCGAGCTGCTCCAAGCTGCCCGACTCGATCACGTCGATCCAAAAGTCACCGAAAGATTCGATATGGAACGGCACATAGACGCCGGGAATGCCGAATTCGCGAAACGCCCCGTTGTAGAGCCGCGGCGAGAGGGACTGGGCGACCGGTCGGCCGACGATGCCGAAGAGCCCCTCCATCGCCGGCAGCTCGGGAAAACCGTAGTCGCGCACGAGCTTTTCCACCGAAAGCTGTCCGGGGGCCGCCGGCGTGTCGCCGAAGGACGCGTAGACCAAAGGACAGCCCAAGCGCGGCGCCAATACCCGCGTCCAGGTGCCGACTTCACCGGTGGCGAAGCAGATGACGTCGTCGCGCTCGAGCCCCTCGAGCAAAGCCAGGCAGCGGATGTCGTCGCCGGACTGGGAAGCGTGGGGAATGAGCTTGTAGAAACGGGCCCGCGTCTTCGACAGGTCTTCAAGACGCTGCTTGAGCGAGGTCAAATGGGGCGACGAACCGTGCCAAGAGAGCAGCCGGCGATCCGCAGGAACGGCGAGCAGGATCTCAGCCCGTAGATCGCGGTCGGCTTCGAGGTCGATCAGCTCGTATCCGGACTCCGCGGCCGCCTTGAAGCGCTTGCCGCGGGACTTGACGCCGCCTTCGAAACGTCCGCCCTCGGCCTTCGAGCGCAGGGTGTAGATCAACTGTCCGGGGAACCGATCCCGCAGCCACGCCGGGTCGATCTCGCCGAGCAGGTCAGCGCGGACCTCGAGATATTCGACGCCGTCCGGCAGCGACCGCAATTCGTCGCCGCTCTCACTCGGTGGCTGCGTCAAGCTCGCGACCATCGTCGCGCGGCCGGACGTTAAACCAGCGCCGCTCGCCTGACTCTCAAAACCGGCGCCCCCGGGGGCTTTCATTTTCTCTTCCACTGAGCCGACTCCGCTCGCTCGACCTCGAACCGTTGGTTGATCTCCCGGTGGGATGCCCGGTCAGAGGTGTCGAGCTTGGAATGGCCCCTCGCCTCGTCCCGGGATCCTATGGCCGGGACGTTGGACCCGACCTGTCAGAAACCGTGATGCACGCCATGCCACCACCAGCACGCACCGTCGGCGTGGACGATCGTGATCGAGGCGGCGGAAAGGGTGTTGGGTTTCGACATGGTCGTAGCGCGCTCGTTGCGCGTCGCGCGGATTACAGCAGCGGTGACGCAAGCTGTCAAGCCTCGCGCCACCCCGACACCGACCCCGGAGAACTCCGGCGAGGGGGCGCGCTCGTGCTACCATGCCCACCCATTATTCAGCCGTCCAGCCGCCGTTCTGCGACGTCGTTCCGTCTCAAATTCAGGCCCCAGTCCCCCTAGAAACGGGCCTTGATTTTCAGAGAAACGCCCCCAGATGCGCCTCTTCCTCGCCACCCCCTCTGATCAAAGTGCCGAACGCCAGCGCATCGAGGCCCTGGCCGAACGGATCAATCAGCAATCCCAAGCCCAGCCAGGCGAGCCCCGGCACCTCCAGGTCGTGGACTGGCACCGCACCGTCGGTGGCCTCACCAGCCTCCCCGAGACCGTCGCCTTCCGGAACTTGGACGTCGACGAGGATGACATCTTCATCGGCACCGGCTGGCTCGGCTTTGATGACGGCGACGACGCGTCCGGCGGGTCGCGGTGCTCGGAACGTGATGTCGAGCTCGCCTACTCCTACTGGAAAACGCTGCGACGTCCGCGGGCATTCTTTTTGCGCTGCATGCGCCTACCGGCGAGCCTCGACGACATCGACAGCCGCCGCTTCGACCGGCTGACCCACTTCTTTCAGCGATTCGCATCGCCGGAAAAAAATCGATTCGGATTCCATCGCTTCGACAGTGACGAACAGCTCGACGCGGTCCTCGTCGGTGAGCTGGAGGCGCTCGCGCAGGACAAGACGCCACCCCCTCCGCCGGCGCCGGTGGAACCCCGCGGAGAGCTGCGCGGCGGCACCCAATTCGAGCGCAAAATGGAGCCCGGCAAGGCCTACGAGGTGACGTTCCTCAGCCTGGAGATCGGCGACTGGCCCCGACTCAGCCAGCAGGAAGCGTCCGCCGACAAGATCCGCACCCTCGCCGGCTCTTTCCTCGAGCTCGCCCGAACCACCGCCAAGACCTACGGTGGCGAGATCTTCTCGTGGTCGCCGCGCGGCGGTCTGGTGATGTTCTGGGCCAAGCGCAGCTTCGACCACGCGATCATGACCGGCCTGAAGGTGCTCCATAACCTGCCGGTTTTCAATCTAGACCTCGAGCAAAATCCGCTCGAGGCGGACGTCGAGATTCGGGTCGCCGCCCACGACGCGGTGATCGTTTTCCAGCTGCCCATCGAGGAAATCTCCTCTCCGGACATCACCTACGTCGGCGAGCTCCAGAGCCAAAATACCGACGGCGGCGAGCTGACTATCACCCGCCGCCTGCTCGAGCGCATCGACGAACGCCTGCGTCCGCACTTCAAGTTCAAAGGCCGCTTCGAGCGCGAGCCGATCTACTCGTGCAAGCTGCCGTCCACCGGCGCCAAGGCACAGCAGGCCAATCTCGACGACTACGTCACCCGCTTCAAGCGCCACGCGTCCCTCGCTTCAGGCCTCCTGCAGGGGCCGGCGTCGGGGCTCGATGTCT
This sequence comes from Acidobacteriota bacterium, assembly GCA_038747035.1. Taxonomy (GTDB): domain Bacteria; phylum Acidobacteriota; class Thermoanaerobaculia; order Multivoradales; family J023; genus JAUIJL01. The sequence continues at coordinate 12,113 of JBCDKB010000044.1, forward strand.
CGACCACGGATTCCCTCGCCACGTCGATCGACGAGGCTTACGGCGTGATGAACCGCTTCTGCCAGACCTACTCCTCGGTCGACCGGACCTGGCCGCCGGAATTCTTCCGCCAGCTCGGTGATACCGCCGCCGGACTGCGCACGGAAGAGACGCAGCTGTGGGAACGTCTGCGCGAGCGGTCCTCGGAAGGCAAACTCAACGCGTCCATCGCCCGTCGCCTCGACGCCCTCGCCCGCGCGGCGTCCAGGCGGCGCTCCCGGGCCGTGGTGATCCTCGAGAAGCTGGAGCAGCGCTGCCGGAGCCTCGCCTCGGGCCATGAACCGGAGCCGCCGGCGGAGATGGACTTCGGCGAGCTGCTCAAGGTCATCGACCGCCTGCTGAAGGCCGACGAGCTCGATAACGAAACCGCCATCACCGACCTGCTACTCCACCACAAGCAGGGTTTCCTCGCCTTCCTCGCCAAGCCCGGTGACGAGCGCGAGCGCCACCAGCGACTCGTGCACAAGCTCTGGGAGCTGGCGGATCTGCTGCTGCTCGACGACCTCTACTCCATCCGCGGGCACCGCCGCGCCGACGAGCCGCGGGTCTTCGACCTGCTGACCGGCGTCTGCCGCGATCCGCGCTTCATCCTGGTCACCAAAGCCCTCCAATCCGGGGAAAAGCCCGAAGAGGTGGTGCTCGGCAGCCTCTTCCAGGAAGCCGGACTGCGGCCGACGCCGACGGATCTCCAGGTCGTGTGGCGCTGCTTGGTGATCGGCCACGGGACCGAGGGCGTGCGCGCCGTCGCCGCCATGAAGCTGACGCCCCTCGCCATGTGGTCGGTGGTCTCCCACCCGTCGATTCCGGTGACCGCCATCTACGCCATCGCCGAACGCATGGCGAAGGCCGAGGGCGAAGACGCGAAGAAGATCTTCTTCGACTGCGTACGCGCGCGACTCGAGCAGGAAGTCGAGAATTTCCGCACCAAAGAACAGCTCGAGCTGCTCACGAAGCTGATCGTCAAAATGCTCGGCTTCGCCTTCTTGGTGGAGACCGGCTACTTCGAGCGCTTCGACGACCTCTTGGCCCGATTCCTCAACCGCGCCCAGAGCGTCGGCATGAAGATCGACTATTTTGAAAAACTGCGCAAGACGCTCGAAGAGGCGCGGCGCACCGCCGGCGACAAGGGGCCGGCCAAACCCCCCGCCGGCATCAAGAGCCTGCCGCTCACCATCCAGCGCCGGCTCGCCGGCGAGGCGCGGTATATCTACTGGTTCGTCACCCACCCGGACCCCCGAATCGCCTGCGAGACGCTGCGCCATATCGGGCTCATGCACGTGGAGCGCGTCTTGCGCCTGCGCGAGATCAACTCGAGCGTGCTGCTCGCCATCCTGCGCAAGCCCGAGCTCTTCACCCGACAGCAGGCGATCCTCGCCGCGCTCAACCATCCGAAGTGCACGCAGGAATTCGCCAATAAGTACACGCCGTCGATGACCAGGTCGCGCCAGGGGCGGCAGGCCCTCGAGAAAATCTCGCAGAACCCGTCGGCGTCCCCGGTCGTGCGGTCGACGGCGAAGCGCGCCCTCACCAACGTCGCCAAGCGCATCCGGCGCTAGCGGTCGCGGCGCCGATGGCCGAGCCGACGACGCCCGCGGCGCCGACGCCTTCCCCCGCGCCGCCGGCGAGGCGGCGACGCTGGCTGTGGCTGCTGCCGCTAGCCGCGGTCGCGGGGGCCCTCGCCGTGCCGGTGATCTACTGGGTCGCGACCTATCTTTTCCTCAATACGCCCCTGGGCCCGTCGCTGCTCGGCGGCGGCGGGCGCGTCACCCTCGACTGGCGGGGCGGCCAGGCCTGGGTTCCTGGACGCGTCGAGGTCCGGGGCTTCAGCCTCGAAGGAATCACGCCCAGAGGCGAGTGGCGTCTCGAGATCGACCAGGCGACCCTCGAGCACCGCTTGCGGCCATTCCTCGAGCGCACATTCTGGGCTGAGCGCATCGACGCGCGGGGCGCCACCTTCCGCTGGACCACCCACGACGGGCCGATCGAGCTGCCGCCCCGACGAGCCAAGAAGCGCCCCGGCTGGCGCCTCCATTTCCCGAATATCGACATCGCCGGTGTCCGTCGGCTCGCCTTCGACGACACTTTCGTTGACGCCGCCGTCCGTCCGGGCACGGCGGAGCTCGCCTTAGACCTGCGCATCCGCGGCGCCTTCGAAGCGCCGCGGATGCGGCTGAGCCTCGCCGACGCGGTGGTCGACCGCAGCGGCGAAGCCCTCGGCCGGCTCCGCAGCCTCGAGGTCGCCGGGACGCTGAAACCCTATGAGCCCAAGGTGCACCGTGGCGCGGCCGCCCTGCGATTCGCGAGCGGCCGCATCGACCTCGTGTCCGAGGCGTGGAATCTCTCCAGCCTGTCGAGTTTCTTCCGCGGACTCCCCGTCGGCCTCGACGGCCGCGGCGCCCTGGACGCGAGCCTGGTCATCGCCGACGGTGTGCTCGAGCCGGAAAGTCAGCTCGACGTGAAAGAGGCCCAGCTCGGTATCGACTACCTCGATTACCGCGCTGAGGGGGTTGGACAGCTCCGCCTTGAGGGAAATATCGCGGAGCGCACGTCCCGATTGGAAGCCACCGTCTCGAACTTCAACTTCGGCCACCGCGGCGCGGCCCCCCACGTCGAAGGGGATCTCCTTCGCCTCGTCGGCCGCGGTCCGGTGCTCGACCTCGCCAATCCGGAGCCCCAATTCGTCGCCGAGATCGAGATCCCGGAAGCGAGGGTGCCCGACTTCGCCGCCTTCGACGACGCCATTCCGCCCGGCGTTCCGCTCCATATCCGCTCCGGACGCGGCGCCATGGAACTGGAGCTTCGCCTCGATCCGCAAGCGCTCGACGTGTCGGGCCGGGTCGCCCTGCGCGGCGACGACCTCGTCGCCGACCTCGACCAGCACCGCGTGACCGGAGATCTCTCCCTACAAGCCAGCCTCACCCGCGGCGATATCGATAGCCGACGCTTCGCCATCAGCGACGTCTCCCTCGACATCAACGACGTCAGCTCCGGCGGCGTCGACGGGTGGTGGGCGCGGATCGAGATCCTGGACGGCGTCGCGACCCTCGGCCGCCCGCTGCTGATGTCGGCCGGAGCCACCGCCGTGCTCAGCGACGCCCGGCCCATGGCGGCCCTGCTCCTCGACAACGAGCGACGCATCGCGTGGCTCCAGCGGGTCCTCGACGAGAAGCGAGTCCGGGCCCAGGCCGACATCGACTTCAGCGACAGCGCCCTGGTGATCCAGGACCTCGACGTCACCAGCGGCCGCCGCCTCCATAGCCGGGGCGACCTCCAGCTGACCGACGGCGAAATCACCGGGCTCATGCTCGTCGAGTTCGGCCGACTCGCCGCCGCCGCGGAGCTGCGCAACGCCGGCGAGCGAGACATCAAGCTCAGGGGGGCCCGGGACTGGTTTGCGGTCCGGCGAGAAGCGCTATCGCAGGCTCCCGGCCGCTGAACGCCACGCTCCGACGCCCCGATTTCCCTGGATGACTCCGGGCGTTGGCCGCGATACACTGCGGCCAGATGAAAGGCGAGATGCGCCTTGTTGCTTCCGTTCCGTCGACCTTTTTAGCTCCCGTCCCGTCGCCAATTTGAGCCCACAAGCCCCCGCCGCCATCCTGCCGTGGAAAGCGCCCGGGGTATTTCGGATCACCGAGTGAGCCCCAGCAACACCACCGCCGCGGCCCCCGCCCTCACCAAAAGTCGGGAAGAGCTGCTCGCCGAAGGCGGCGAGGCGAAGGCCAGCATCTATCGGGCCGTCCGTCAGATCCTCAACGATCTCGAGCAAGCGGCGCCGTGGGATTCGCTCTACTATCCGCCGGCGAATACGGAAGACTTCTTGCGCATGACGGACCTTCTGATCCTCGTGATCGAAGGCATTCCGGAGCGCGTCGAAACGCTGACCCGGGAGCTCGAAGCCCTGAAAGCCCCGGAGGAGCTGGTGGGGGACTTCGAATTCTTTTTCCACGGCATCCACACCAGCGTCGAGCAAGAGCTCACCAAGCTCAAGGCCCTCTTCGCCAGCTTCCAACGGGCGGCGCCGGATAAGGACCCGACGCCGGATGAGCGGGACTTCAGCTGCGAGCTTTCGGCGGATCTCAAGGGGAAATACTCAAGCTCCATCATGGGGGCTTCAGCGAGCCTGATCGCCGAAGGCACCGACTGGCGCGGCGTTGAATTCGAGCCGGTGCTCTTCCCCGAAAAAGCCCAAGAGTTCGAACGCAACGAAAAGCTGGTGGAGACCCTCAGCGAGGTCACCGAGAATATTCAGAATCTGCTCGAGCAGGTGCCCCTGGCCGAATTGGTGGCGAGCTGGAGCCAGGGCCAGCGCGTCGACCAGTACGCATTGACGGCGCTCTACAGCCTGCTCGGAAACCTCGGCAAGCTGATGCGAGAGGACAGCCGTCGGGCCCTCTACTCCGGCGATTACCACCAGATCCAGCGACGCGAAGCGCTGCTCGCCGCCCGCGTCAACGAGCTCACGACGCTGCACAACACCACCTGGGGCACGATGCCGCCGGGCATGGGCTTGTCCCCGGAGGACGCCTACCCGCGCATGGTCCAGGCGGCCACCGAGCTCGCGACGGTGCTCTCCACGGACATCTTGAAGAAGATCATCGGCGGCAAGCGAGTCGAGGATCTCTTCCACGTCGTGATGCTCGAAAAGGAAGCGAATTCATCGGTGGACCGCTGGCGATCCGGCCACGAGATCAAGCCGCATCGCAGCCGCGGGCGCATCCCGGAAGAGCTCCACTCACTCATCATTCTGCTCTACGACGAGGATCTGAATACCTTCCTCGAGCTCCTGCTCGGATCCGTACTCAAGCGCGCGTCCCTGACCGTGCGTCGGGACCTCGAGGACACGCCGACGCCGCAGGCCATGGAGGAGATGCTCGAAGCCCTCGGGGAATCTTCACCGGCGCCGTCTCCCGCCGCCGAGCCCGCGACGCCGCCCGCGACGGGGACCGAGCCGCCGCTCGCGCCGCCCGCCAAACCCCCGGAGCCCGACGTCAACCCGACGCCGGCGGTGGCCGCCCCGTCGGTGGTCGCCTCGGCAGCGCCCGCGTCCGCCGCCCCGGCCGCGCAGCTCGGCGTGGCGCTGGCCGGATCGGCGGAAGAGACGGCTTTTCGCACCGCGGCGCCGCCGGAGGTGCCGGATATCGGCGTCGTCGACATGCCGGAGATCGACTACGGCCACGCGCAAGCTCCCGAGCCCGCCGCCGCAACTTCTGCCGCGGCGACGCCAGCCACCGCGGCCCCGCCCGGATCGATGATCGAGCCACAGGCGCCAGCCCCGGTCCTCGACTATCCCGAGGTGGATTTTGGCGCAGCCGGACTCGAAGCCCCGACCCCGCCCGTCATTGAGACGGGCGGCTCCGAGGTCACCCCGAATTACGGGGGGAGCTTCGCCGAACCGGAAGAGGCCGAGGAATTCGGAGTGGATAGCGGAGTCGGTTCCGGCGACGGCACGGGCGGCGGCTTCGAGGCTTTCGCCCCCCCGGCGGAAGACCTCCTCAGCCCACCGAGCCTCAGCGCCGATGACTTCTTCGGCGGCAACAGCCCCGAAACGATCGACTGGGGGACCGGGGGTTTCGACAGCGACTTGGCGGTGCCTTCTTTGGAAGCGTCCCAGCCCGTCGCCGCCCCGGGCCCCACCAAACAGGAGCAGCTCAATATCCTGAGCGACCTCGAGGTCTTGATCAACCGCATGACGTCGAGCTCGTCGTCGCACCATAAGTCGTTCCTGATGATCCATCGACTCCTCAAGAGGGGTCGGGCGATCCCGCCGGCGATGGTCCAGTCGATGCAGCCGTATCTTTTCGACTTGATGAACGAGCTGCTGCCCAGGCTCCACGAGGGGCCGCTCGAAGAGGACTTCGGCGGCTACGCCAACCGGCTGATCCAGGACTGCCAGCTCCTCTGCCAGCTCAATTTCAGCGGCGATGAGCTCAAGACCCACGTCGCCCCTGCGATGCAAAATATCGTCGACCTCCTCGACGACTTGCGTCGACAGATCGGCCAACGCCTCGACGAGCTTTCGGCTTATTAGTCAGCCGGCATCCGGCTCGGGGTCCGAGTCGCGGGCGCCGGACGCGTCCGGACCTGCGGATCGCACGGCGCGGCGGGCGCCCTGGTCGACGGGGCGCTAGCCGGCGAGTGACTCCACCAGCGTCACGCCGAGCCACACCGCGCCCAAGGCCACCAGCACATTTGCCGCGACGCTGGCGGCGGCGAGGAGTGCGTCCCCCTGGCGTAGGAGCACCAGCGTCTCGTAGCCGAAAGTCGAGAAAGTCGTCAGCGCCCCTAAGAATCCCACCCCGATCAAGGGACGAAGGACCGGCGAAGCTCCGCGCTCGAGCCACGCCATGAGCGCCCCAATCACCAGACATCCCAGCCCGTTGACGACCAGCGTTCCGAGCGGGAACGCCTGCGGCGCCCAGCGCTGGACCCACGCGGACAGGCTATAGCGCGCGATGGCGCCGAAAAATCCGCCGAGGCCGATCCACAGGAGCTGATTCACATCAGAAACTTATCAAGGCGGCGCCGGCGGGAATAAATCTAAGCGATACATTGTCATATATCGTGTCAGCGCCCGTCGAGGCTTGATTTTCTCGGCGGACTGCACACTTGACAAACAAAGACTAAGGTTTGTACCCTGCGGCCGTCGGACGCTCCGCCGGCCCCGCACCTCGGCGCCTTGGGCACCCGGCCATCGCCGCTCTCGGCGCTTGAATTCCGTCGGACCGTCAAGACTTTCCGTCGGACAGCCAAGACCGCCGGACAGCCAGAACACCAGGTAGTCGTTCATCAACGATCCATTGATAAGCATCACGACGAGGAGAATTTCAATATGGGAAAGATCATCGGTATCGATCTCGGCACGACCAATAGCGTCGTCTCTGTGATGGAAGGCAACGAGCCTAAAGTCATTCCGAATTCCGAAGGCGCGCGCACGACCCCGTCGGTCGTCGGCTTCGCGCAAAGCGGCGAGCGCCTGGTCGGCCAAGTGGCCAAGCGCCAAGCGGTGACCAACCCGCAGAACACCGTCTACTCGATCAAGCGCTTCATGGGCCGTCGCTTCGACGAAGTCAACGACGACCTGAAGATGATCCCGTACGAAGTCACCAAAGCTTCCAATGGCGGTATCCGCGTCAAGGTTGAAGGCAAGGACTACTCCGCGCCCGAAATCTCCGCCATGATTCTGCAGAAACTCAAGCAGGCGGCTGAGGATTACCTCGGCGAGAAGGTCACCGAAGCGGTCATCACCGTCCCCGCCTATTTCAACGACTCCCAGCGCCAGGCCACCAAAGATGCCGGCAAGATCGCCGGCCTCGAAGTGCGGCGTCTCGTCAACGAGCCGACGGCGGCGGCCCTCGCCTACGGCCTCGACAAGAAGACCGACCAGAAGATCGCGGTCTACGATTTCGGCGGCGGCACCTTCGACATCTCGATCCTCGAAGTCGGCGACGGCGTGGTCGAGGTGAAGTCCACCAACGGCGATACCCAGCTCGGCGGCGACAACCTCGACCAAAAGATCATCGACTGGCTGCTCGCCGAGTTCAAGCGGGACAACGGCATCGACCTCTCCAGCGACGCCATGGCCATGCAGCGCCTGAAGCAATCCGCGGAAGAGGCCAAGATCGCCCTGTCGAGCGCCCAGGAAACCGAAATCAACCTGCCGTTCATCACCGCCGATGCCTCCGGCGCCAAGCACCTGAACCTGCGCCTGAGCCGTTCGAAGCTCGAGCAGCTGGTTCAGGACATCATCGACCGCTCCTTCGGCCCCTGCCGCCAGGCGCTCGACGACGCCGGCCTCAAGGCCTCCGAGATCGACGAAGTGGTGCTCGTCGGCGGCCAGACCCGCATGCCCTATATCCAGCAGCGGGCCACCGAGTTCTTCGGCAAGGAGTCGAATAAGGGCGTCAACCCGGACGAGGTCGTCGCCATCGGCGCCGCGGTCCAAGGCGGCGTGCTCGCCGGCGACGTCAAGGACGTGCTCCTGCTCGACGTCACTCCGCTCTCCCTCGGCATCGAGACCCTGGGCGGCGTCACCACCAAGCTGATCGAGCGCAACACCACGATCCCGACCAAGAAGAGTGAGGTGTTCTCCACCGCCGCCGACAACCAGACCTCGGTCGAAGTCCACGTGCTCCAGGGTGAGCGCGAGCTCGCCAAGGACAACCGGACCCTCGGCCGCTTCCACCTGGTCGGCATTCCGCCGGCGCCCCGCGGTATGCCGCAGGTCGAGGTGACCTTCGACATCGACGCCAACGGCATCGTCCAGGTGTCGGCGAAGGATCGCGGCACCGGCCAGGAGCAGTCGATCAAGATCGAGTCCTCGAGCGGCCTGTCGGACAACGAGATCGAGCAGATGGTGCAGGACGCCGAGTCCCACGCCTCGGAAGACGCCGAGCGTCGCAAGGCGATCGAGGCCCGCAACGAGCTCGACAGCCTGGTTTACTCGACCGAGAAAAGCCTCGGCGAGCACAAGGACAAGCTCGGCGCGGACGACGTCTCGAAGCTCGAGTCGGCGATTGAGGACGCCAAGAAAGCACTGGAAGGTGAAGATCTGGCGGCCCTCGAGTCGGCGAAAGAAGCCCTGCTCCAGGCCTCCCACTCCCTCGCGGAGCACCTCTACGCCCAGGCCGGCGGTCCGGAAGGTGCCCCGGGCGGCGCCCCGGGTGCCGCGCCCGGCGACGGCGGCGCCGCCGGCGGTGACGATGACGTGATCGACGCCGAGTACGTCGACGTCGACAACAGCAAGAACTGACCGGAGCGGCCACAAAGGCCGCCACGCTCAGACCGAAAGACGGCGTCGGCACCGGGGAGCCCCCCGGCACCGGCGCCGTTTTCGCAGGGGCAGGCTCTATCGCCGGAGCCCGCCCCGCCGACTCGCCCGCACCCGCCCGGTGCAGATCGAGCTAAACTCAGCCAATCGACTCCGGCCCATCGCAGTACGCCCCACGTCCCGGACGAAAGGATCTCCGCCATGCCCCGCCGCAAAGACTCGGGAAAGAAATACCTGATGATCAGCGCCGTCGCGGAACGGTTCGAGATCCACCCCCAGACCCTCCGCCTCTATGAGCGCGAGGGCCTGATCCGACCGGCGCGCTCCAGCGGCAATACGCGTCTCTACGATGACGAGTGCTTGGCCCAGCTCGAAATCGTACTGACCCTGACCCGGGAGCTCGGCGTCAACCTCGCCGGCGTCGAAGTGATCCTCAACATGCGCGACCGCATGGCGGCAATGCAGAACGAGATGGACCGCGTGCTCGAAATCGTCCGTGAGCAGGCCCAGGAACGCCGCGAGAAAGGCGAAGAGTTCGCCCTCGTCAAGGTCGAAAGCGGCCCCCTCGTCCGCCGCCAGAGCTAGCCGTCCCGCTTCAGCTCGTCGACGTATCGCCCATCGCGCCCCTGCGTTTGCGATAGATTCGAGCTAGTTATTCCATTGTCTTGAGGAGGCCCCGCCGCGCGGTTCGGATCTCGTCCGGGCCCGAGGCGTTGACGATCGAAGGCGGCAGTAGCCCGCGTCGACCGACGGCGGGCGACGCCTGCCGTCGGAATTGAGGAACCTGGAGGAGTGAACGATGTTTAGAAACCTGAAAAAGCGGTTCAATAACCTGAAAGCTGGGGAGATCGGAAAAACCTTCCGGCCCGAACCCTTCCCGGGCCATTTATTCCGATCCGCGCTCATAGGCTTAGCAGCTTGCGCCGGTCTCGCCGGTCTCGTCGGTCTCGCCTCCGCTGAAAGCCGAGCGGAAGACCATAGCCCGTATCTGATTTACCACAACGGCATCAGCGTCCCTCGGTGCCAAGTCCCGCTGCCGGATCCCGACAAGACGTGCGAGATCTACGTCGAAAATCTGGAGAAAGACCTCTTCGCCAGCTTACGCGGAGACGGCTGCTTACGGGCTACGCGGCTCGGGCCCTTCAAATCAACGGTCATTCGGTACCAAATCGCCGAGGACCAACAGTCCGACCTGCGCTTTGTCGGATCTAAGCCTCCCTGCAAAATACCGGTCACCGAGCGGAGCTTCTGCGATCCTCACCCATCCCCCTTCGAGGGTGTGACCTGCGGTCAAGTCAACAGTACCGACCTCATTCCCTGCGATCCCTGTGTCCAAGTGGAAGACATCTTCTGTCACGCGAATGCGACCGCAACCTCGGTAGATCTGCAGATCAAGAACGTGAATTTTTGCGAGCAAGACCTCATCACTCTCGACTACCTGATCGCCGTCAAAGCCACTAGAGATGGCCTCTCTCGGATCGGCGACGTCTTATACTTCCGCCAGTATCTTGTGGACCCGGCGGTCGTCCAGGTGCCCAACTGTCCGGAGGGGTGCGATAAGCCGCCCGAGGCTTCTACGGTTCCCACCGATCCCTGACTCGGTCAAAGGCCGGAAGACGGAGCCATACCGCCGACAGGCCGCGCTCGCCGATGGCCTCCTGGAGGACTTCGAGCGCGGCATCATCTTCGCCGAGCTCGGCCAAGATCACCGCCCCTTCGAGCGCGACCTCCGGCCGATCCGAGAGCGCCCGTGCCCGCTCGAGCGCAGCCATCGCTTCAGGCGCCCGCCCCAGCTGGACCAGGGCCTGGCCCCTGTGGGTCCATGTGCTCCAGTCGCCGCTTACCTCCGGACGCTCCGTCAACTCGACCACGGTCCTGTAGCGGTCGAGGGCGGCGGCGGTGTCTCCGGCGTATCGCAGGCCTTCGGCCGCATTCAGCTGCACCGTCGGATGGTCGGGAACCAGGCGGGCGGCTTCAAGAAGCGGTTCCTTGGCGTCTTCAAGACGCCCCGCGAGCCAGAGCGCGACGCCGAGGTTGGAGAGGCTCTCGACGTCCCCTTCCTCCGCCACGAGACTTTTGTAGAGCTCGATGGCGCGACCGAGGTCGCCGCCGAGCAACTCCACCTGGGCCAAGAGGGCGCGCGCTTTAACCATACTGGGCACTCGGCGGATCAGAATGGCCAAGTGATTGCGGGCTTCGTCATAAAGCCCGAGCGCCAACTCCAGGTGGGCGAGCTCGAAGAGGGTCGCCCCGTCACCCCGCGTCGCCGCTAGGGTCCGGAGGATGCTGAGCGCCACTTCAGGCTGTCCCTTCACCCGTAAGGCCCAGGCCCTCAGCAGCTGGCCATGGCCCACGCGCTCGGGGAACCGCTCCGCAAGCTCCGCCAGCAGCTCCTCCACGCGCCCCTTGTGGGCCAAGGCCGAAGCGACCTCCAGGTCGAGCAGCACCGGTTCGATCTCATCGGGGGCCAACCTCCGCGCCCGGGCGACGAGACCCAAAGCCCGGTCCAAGTCATCGGTATCGCGGGTCGCATCGTAGAGCCGTCGCAGGACCCGCCCCCGGAGCCGGAGGACTTCCAAGGTCCTAGGCACCTTGCGTTCGAGTTGCCGCAGCGTCCCGTCCAAAGCCCGCAGCTGTTCCGGACTCTGGGCCAGCAGCAGGTCGGCGCGGACAGATAGCAGAGCGTCGAAGACCTCGGGGGCGAGCACGTCGACGACGGGTCCCGAGGCCGCCGCCATCGGCTGGCCCCGGGGCTGGCGGAATTCGAGGACGGCCGAGGCCCCCAGCGTGGCCAGCAAGACCAGCGGGAGCGGCCATCGCGACCTGCGGGTCGCTTTCAGATCGGACCTGGAGGTCCCCGGGGCCGGCACCGGGGCCAGCGCGGAAGCCGGTCCAGGGGCCGAAGCGTCGTCGCCGGGCGGCGGCGTCTCTGCGAGCCCCTCGGTCCCCGTCACCTCCCAGGCCGAGGCCCCCAAAGTGCTCTGTGCCTCAGGCCCCGGGGCGGCGGGGATCTCCGCCAGAATCTCCCCGAGCCTCAAAGTCACCGCCGACGCGTCCACGGGGCGATCCGCCGGCGACTTGGCGAGCAGCTCTTCCACCAGCTCGGAGAGTGCCGCGGGCGTCTCCGGGATCAGTTCCGAAAGCGAGGGCGGCCGGTGGGTGAGGACCCGGTGAACCGTCGCCGGCACGGTGTCGCCGTGGAAAGGCGACCTTCTCGCAATCGCTTCGTAGATCAAGACACCCAAAGCGAAGAGGTCGCAGCGGCCGTCGAGCGGCCCGCCGGTGATCTGCTCCGGCGCCATCGCTCTGACCGTGCCGGCGAGGCGCCCGGCCTGCGAGTCCGTCGTGGCGCCGGGGCGCAAGGCGAGCCCGAAATCAAGGATCTTGACCTCGCCCGCGGCGGTCACCAGCACATTCTCGTGCTTGAGATCGCGGTGCAGGACCCCGCGGTCGTGGGCGGCGCCCAGGCCTTCCGAGACCCGAAGGAAGCAGCGCACCTGGTCCGCCAGCGGCACCTCGCGCCGGCGCTGTAGGGCGGTGAGCGGCACGCCGTCGATCAGCTCCAGCACGATCCAGAGCGTGCCCGCGTCCTCGATCACGTCGTAGACCTGCGTGATGCAGGGGTGACTGAGCTGGGCCACCGCCCGCGCTTCGCGGCGGAGGCGGCGGACAGCCTTGGCGTCGGCGCCGCCGGTCCGGACCCGCTTGAGGGCGACGGCGCGCCGCAGCTCCGGGTCAAAGCCCCGGTAGACGACGCCCATGCCGCCGGCACCGAGCTGATCCCCGAGGCGGTATCGCCCGACGGTAATCGCCCCAGACATCGAGTTCCGAGGCGGCGGCTGACCTTGACCCTCCATCCCTTCGGTCAGCCTACCACCGCCCGTTCAGGCCCCGGCGACCGGAGGCGCGCCGGGAATCTAAACGGCACCGAGCTGCGCCGGTGTGACTCGACGCGGCTCGGCCGGCCTGTCTTTCCCCTACGGCCTGTACTTCTCGAACCACGCCAAGATGTAGGCGACCTTGGCCATCAGCTGACTCGGCCGCCGCGCGATGCCGTGGGACGCCCCCGGAACCCTGACCATCGTCGCGTCCACGCCCTGCAGCTTCAGGGCCTGGTAGAACTGCTCCGATTCAGAAATCGGCGTCCGGTAGTCCTCGTCGCCGGTGAGCAGCATCGTCGGTGTCTTGACGTTGCCGGCGTACGAGAGGGGGGAGCGCTCGAAGTAATTTTCCGGGGCTTCCCACGGCAGGCCCGGGAACCAGTACTTCCAGAAGAACGGACCGTTGTCGGCGGTGAAGACGAAGCTCGTCCAGTTGATGACGGGCTTGGCGACCACCGCGGCGCGGAAGCGGTCGGTATGGCCGACGATCCACGACGTCAAGACGCCGCCGCCGCTGCCGCCGGTGACGAAGAGCTGGTCTTCATCGACGTAGCCTTTGGCCAGCAGTCCGTCCACCGACGACATCAGGTCGTCATAGTCGTAGCTCGGATAGGCGTGGTGGATCAGATTGCCGAATTCCTCGCCGTAGCTCGAAGAGCCGCGGGGGTTGACGTAGAGCACCACGTATCCGGCGGCAGCGAAGAGCTGGACCTCGGCGGCGAAACGGTCGCCGTAGTCGGCGAAGGGCCCGCCGTGGATCTCGAGGACCAAGGGATACTTCTTTGCCGGGTCGAATCCCGGCGGCTTCACGATCCAAGACTGGATCCGGCGGCCGTCGTGGGAGGACTCGACCCACATTTCTTCAAGAGCCCCGAGCTCTTTATGCCCGAAGAGATCTTTGTTGAGCCGCGTCAGGACGTTGGCCCCCGGCTCGCCGCGCTGGACCGTCGCCACATCCGCGGGGTGATCCGGGCGGGTCATGGTGTAGGCCACCCGGTCGCCGCCGACGCTGAAGGAGCCGCTGGCGTAGGGCCGCCCGAGGCTGGTGCCGCCGACGTCACGGGCTACGACCTCGACCGCACCGCCGTCGATTGGCACAAAGCCCACCTTGCCGTTGCCCTCGTCGCTATAGCTAAAGTAAAGGCCGCTGCCGTCCGGCGCCCACACCGGCGACGAGAGATCGCGGTCAAGATCGGCGGCCAGCACCCGCGCCTCACCGCCGTCGAGGGATCTGACCGACAGCCGAGAGATCTGGTAGCCCTGGAGTCGATCGTCGAGGCCGGTATAAGCGAGCGTCCGGCCGTCCGGTGAGATCGTCGGCTCCGCATCAGGCCCTTTGCGGGACGTCAGCGCCTCGATCTCCCCCGTCTTGACGTCGATCCGGTAGATCTCACTTTCGAGGGGATCAAAACGCCAGCCTTCGTTGCGGTTCGACGTGAAGAGAATCGACCCGCCGTCGGCGCTCCACTCCGGCGTGCCGTTGACTTCGAAGGCGCCGCGGGTGAGCTGGCGGGGCGTGCCGCCCTCGGTCGGCAGCACGAAAAGCTGGGTGTGACCGTCTTCCAGATAGCCGGCGCCGTCGGCGCGGTAAACCACATCGTCGACCACGATCGGCGGCGGCGCCCACGACGCGCCCTCGGGCGCCTTCGGCAGGTCGACGAGGGCCGGAGACGCTTCGGGCTCGAACATCGTCAAGGCCAGCCATTCGCCGTCACGTGAAAAAGCCATGGACCGGGGCGACTCGGTGAGCTGGGTGAGTCGCGTGGTGACCTCGGTGCGACGGTCAAAGAGCATCAGCTGCGTCCCGTTCTGGTCGCTGCGGGTAAAGAGCACTTTGCCACCGTCCGGAGAGAAGAGCGGCGAACCGTCGCTAGCCCCGTCCGGCGTCGAGAAAAGCGGCCGGTGCTCTCCCACGCCGTCGAGGTCGTCGATCAGCCACAGCGCGCCGCGCCGGCGGTCTTCCATCAGATCGAAGCTATTGCGGATGTAAACCAGGCTCTCGCCGTCCGGCGAGAGCTGTGGACTGGACGCCCTTTCGATCTGAAAGACGTCCTGGAGGTGAAGACGACTCGGGTCATCATCCGGGAAAGACCAGCCGCCGGCGTCGACCGACGGCGCAAGGCCTAGGCCCAGAAGGAGGAGCAGAAGGAGGGAATTTTGAAGGTAGGCACTGCGGATCCGCATCTGTTTGAACCTCGGGTGAAGGCGCAGGCGAGGCGCCAATAGCGATGACATTCGCAACAAAGGGCTTCAAAAATACAACAGAGTGGCCTGAGGGTGAGTGCCTCTAGGCATGAAGAAAGGCGGGGCCACCCGGCCCCGCCTTGATGTGACGCTCCCTACCCTTCGCAGGGAGCCGCGGTGTCGATTCGAAACCTCGAGCTACGGGGCACCCAGGTCGGTGATCGTCCAGGCATCCGTATCCCCGGCTTCGAAACCGTCGGAGAAGATCTCCGCCGTATCGCCCGAGCACGAGTTGAAGCGGATCGAACCGATGCTGGCCGCCGAGTTGTCGGTGCCTTCGGTGTAGTGGACGGTGAACCAGAAGCTGCAGTCGTCCACCGGGTCGAGGCTCAGGTGACTGTAGTCGCCGAAGCGGATGGAACCGGTGTTGCCGGCGCCGGCGAGGGCGATCTGCTCGGGCTCGGTCATGGTGCCCAGGGGATCGCCGGCCAGGCGGCCCGTGAACGCCACGCTCGGGTTGGTCGTGGAGCTCGACAGGGCGTAGACCATCAGCATATTGCCGCTGCCGTCCATGCCGACCGCGCCCATGAAGCGGTGGTCGGAATCCGGCGAGTAGGTGCCTTCCTGGAAGAGGGTCCAGTCCCCCGACCCGGCCGGGGTCCGACGCAGCTCGAACCACCGCTCGCCCGCGTGGTCTTCGAAGTCACCGATATCGGTTTGCAGGACGGCGACCATGGTCTCGTGGGTCCCGAAATTACGGTACTGCACCTTGTACATGACGACTTCCAGCAGCGGATCGACCCGGACGCCGGTGCCGGGCTGCGGAATGCATGAGAACTGACTGATCGGCGGGCAGAGGTTCGAGTCGAACTCGCTCAGCAGAATATCCGGAAGCTGGGTGAGCGCCGTATTGGAGGAGTTGTCGAAGTCGACCTCGACCTGCCAGACCTCGATGATGTCCTGGGTCGGCAGCGACGGGCCCTGGTTGCCGAGCTCGGTGTCGCGGTGGCGCAGCATAAACGCCGGCGTGTTCGCGGGCGGCGGATTCGGACCGTCGCGATCGGCGGGGGTAAAGGCCTCGAAGCCGAGACCCGGAAGGCCGGGACCGGTCAGCTTCTGCACCGGGCGGGCGGTGTCGCAGTTGATCATGTTGTCGTAGTCGAAGAGGTAGACCGGCGGCGAGTTGCCCTCATTCGCCGTGCCGACGATCACGCCGGGCCAGAAGGCGTACTTCTGGTAGTCGGTGCCCGGCGGATGGAGGTACTGGCACCAGCCGCCGTTGACGGGATCGTTGGTCATCGAGATGTAGAGGCACTGGCCGAAGCCGCTCGAGAACTCGCTCAGCAACCAGCGGTCCGACGCTTCGTCGTAGAGCACGATCGGGTCGCCGCGGCCGGTGGCGCAGGCGCCCGAACCCAGCGAGTCGAGGGCGGTGGGGCCGGCGAGGATATTCCCGGACTTGTCGTAGATCGCGAAGGCGCTCGCGTTCACCACGTGGATGACGTGGTTCGGGCCGACGTCCAGACTCGGATCCGGCAGGAAGCCGTTGTCCACGCCTTCGAAAGCCTGGAGAATGGTGGTTTGCGCCCCGCGGGCCGGCACCTGACGCTGCTGCATCACGAGCGGGTCGAGCTGGGCTTCGGTTTCAAAGCTCGTGTCGGCGCCGTACCAGCGGCGCGGGCTCGGGACGTACGGATCACCGGGTTCCCAGTGGTTAACCCGCGGCAGATCACGGACGTCACCATAAAAGCGGTGGGGCTCGATCGAATCACCGACCACTTCAGCCCCTTGGATCACCACGCGCTCTTCATCGGCGGTGATCGGGAGCGCACATAGAGCGCAGAGGGTTAGCGTCAGGCAAGAAATCAGAATGTTTCGGGAGGCGATGCTTCTTCTCATTTAGCGCTTCTCCAGGGATTCACCTTCGGTCTCAAACGGTGCTTCAAGGCGGTCTTCGATCCGGCGCAGCAGACGAATATTGCCTTGATTGCTTCGCAAAATAATGGGGGCGGCAGACGGACTCGGGTTCACCGAGCCGCGCTTGAGCGTCATGCCTGAAATCCACTCGATGTCGATCGAATAGTCGCTGCTCATTTCGCCGCGGGTTTCGAGGAGGGCTTTCGGGTC
>JBCDKB010000045.1:0-28840 GCA_038747035.1 Acidobacteriota bacterium
CGCGAGCCAGAGAGGATTGGCGACAGGAGACTAAGTTTTTGGCCTGGCGGTGCACGGCTAGCTGTCTCCAAGCAGCTAATATCCACGGCTCGCCCTGAGTGGGTGAGATCGCGACCGCCGAGAGACGGGCGCCTTCCCTGTTGGTAGAGCGAAGACCGGCATGGATTGCAGGTCTCACCGTAGGAGTGCTTCGATGCCGTCTAAGAAACCTTTGGTGTTGATCGTCGACGATCTCGAGATCGGCCGGGAGGTGCTGGCCGCGAAGGTGCGGAGCGAGACGCTGCGGGTTGAGACGGCGTCGAGTGGTGAGGAGGGCCTCCAGAAGGCCAAGCTCTACCAGCCGGACGTCATCCTGCTCGACGTCATGATGCCGGGTATGGACGGATTCGAAGTGTGCCGCCGGCTGCGCGAAGACGACACCACCGCGGAAGTCCCGATTCTGCTCGTGACCGCCTCGGATGACCGTAACTCTCGGCTGCGGGGCCTGGCGGTCGGGGCCGACGACTTTTTGGCGAGGCCGCTGGATCGTCTGGAGCTGCAGGCGCGCATTCGATCGATCTGCCGCCTCAATCGGTATCGCACGATCGTCGAAGAAAGGGTGCGAGTCGGCCAGCTCTTCGAGTTCGCCGCCCACGGCGTCGCCCTGGTCGATACGGATCTGTCGATCCTGGCCGCGAATCCGGCGCTGCGCCGGCTTTTTCGGATCGAGCCGGGCGAACGCATCATCGGCCATAGCGTCTTGGCCTGGGTGGCGGAAGATATGCGCGGCGACGTGGCGTCGCTCTTCCAAGAGGCCTTTGAGGCGCTGTCCCTGGTCCAGCACTTCGAGATGAACATCAGCCAGTCGACGGGCGAGGTGCGGGTGGTGGACCTCACCCTGGGTCCCTGCCCGTGGGAGGGGCGGACGGTGATGCAGGCCTTTTTCCGCGACGTGACCGAATTGCGCCGGGCGACCCGTGCAGCAGAACGCCTGCACCGCAACGACGCGGTGGCGAGCTCGGCGTTTGAGATTGTGCACAAGTTCAACAACTACTTGGGCGTGATCGCGATGAACGCCGAGCTGCTGGACGACGAGACCGGGTCCGCGGAAGCGATCCGCCAGGCGTGCGATCACGCGGCGCAGCTCTCTGACCAGATCCTGGCGTTTGCCCACCGCGACCGGAGGACCACGCTGGAGTATTTGCAGGTCGATCGCTTGCTCGCCGAGATGGTGCCTTCGATGCGCTCGCTGCTCGGCTCGAGTCATCGCCTGCGTTTTGCGCCCGGCGCCGAAGGGGGACTGGGCTTGGCGGACGAGTACCAGCTGCAGGACGTGGTGCTGAGTCTGGTGATGAATGTCCGGGACGCGATGGAGGATGGCGGCGAAATCGTGCTGGCCACGAGGTGCGGCAAGGACAAGGTGACCATCGCCGTGGTCGACGACGGCTACGGCCTCGCCGAGGAGCGCTACGAGACGATCTTCGAGCCGTTCAATACAACCAAGCCAGGCAGCACCGGTCTCGGATTGTCGACGGCGATCCAATTCGTCACGGGCTGGGGGGGCGATATCGAAGTGACGTCTGAGCCCGGTCACGGCGCCGTTTTCTGCGTGGTCCTCAAGCGACAGCCGGGTCCAGAGGATGCGGTCGAGCCGAGCAGCCCGCGAGCGCACGAGTATGCCGCGCGTCGGCTGGAAACGCGGCGTCGCGTGCGGGAATAAAAAAGACCCCGGCGCCGCCGCGTCGGCAGCGCCGGGGGTGACCGTGGGGAAAACTTCTTTCGAAATCAGGGGGAGCCCCCGATGACGCCGGCCCACGCCGAGAGGTCCCCGGACTCGAACCCGTCGGCGAAGAGGCCTTCGGTGAGGCGGAGGCGGTCGAGGGTGGCGGACGGTGCGTCCGTCCCGCCGGTGCGGAAGCCGGCGTAGCACAGGGCGGATGTCGCCGAGGACACCGGGGCGAACGTCACGGCGCCCTCGGTCCACGCTCCGGCGTCGAGGACGACCGCCCGGTCCCGGCTGCCGAGCATCGCGCCGTCGCAGGCGCCGCCTTCGAAATACACGCAGCCCGTGAGCAGCTCGACGTTCGCCCCGACGCTGCGGGCGCTGGCTTCGAGGGTCAGGCCGCTGCCCGAGACCGGGACGCACTGGTCGAGCCATTCGCCGCGCGACGCGATGTCTTGGAATCGGGCGGCGTGGGAGTCCGGGGCGCCCAAGGCGTCGTCGTCGGCGAGCGCCACCGCCGCCGGCGCGGTGGCGCCCCAGCCGTCGAGACTGCAGTCGAAGTGGCCGTTCGCGAAGCGATTGCCCGTGTCGACGCGGAACCGGCGGTCGGCGCTGCCGCCGGCGAAACCGTCGGCGTCACCGTCGAGCAGGTTGCCGGCGAGATCCCGCAGGCTGCGGCAGAAGCGCACCTCGAGGCGGGCGCGGCGCGGGGCGTCGACCGCGAGGGTGACGCGGTCCTGGACCCCGGCCCAGGCGGTGCCGGCGTCGAGCCAGCGGTCGTCGCCGGACGCGGGCGAGCAATCGACCGTGTCGAAGGTCTCGTCGGCGCCGGCTGAGAGCAGGCGGACGGCGACGCCGGCGACGTCGGCGTTGACCGGCTCAGAGAACACGAGCTCGAGGGTCGACGCCGGGCTGTCAAGGGTCCGGCAGGATTGGATCGGCGTGCCGTCGGCGAAGATCGCCACCGTCGGTGCAGAGGTGTCGGCGACGACGGGCGGCACCCACTCGGAGCCTCGCCCGCTATTTTCGGCGTCGCCGCCGAATTGCGACCACAGGACGGCGCCTGAGGTGACCCGGCCTTCGACCTCGAGGGCGTAGAGCCCGCGGTCGTGGTTGCCGACGATGATCTCCGGGAAGCGGTCGCCGTCGAGGTCGGCGACCACCGGCGACGAGAAGAAGATCGCGCCGAGGCTCACCGGATAGTCGGCGTCGAAGTAGACCTTGGCGGAGCCGGAGAGCACGTAGAGGTGGCGGTCGAAGGAGCCGACGATCACCTCGTCGTGTCCGTCACCGTCGAGATCGACGACCGCCGGCGTCGACTGCACCTGCGAGGCGGTGACGAAGGGCCAGCCGGCCACCGGGTCACCGGCGGCGTCGAAGGCGTAGACCTTGCCGTCCATCGAGCCGGTGACGATCTCGGGGCTGCCGTCACCGTCGAGGTCGCCGATGGCCGGGGACGACGGGCCGCCGAGGCCGCGCCGGGCGGTCCACAGGCGTGAGCCGTCGGCGCCGAGGGCGTGCACGCCGCCGGCGTCGTCGGTGATCAAGATCTCCGGGCCGGCCAAGCCGTCGAGGTCGGCGACGGCGGCGGTGGACAGAACCGTCTCACCGAGCGCCACCGGCCAGCCTGGGAGCACCGCGCCGCCGGCGCTGACGGCGTAGACGTCGCCCGTATTGGTCGCCACCACGATTTCGGGCCGGTCGTCGCCCTGGAGGTCGGCGAGGCTCGGCGACGGCAGCAGGCTGAAGGCGTTCGAATAGTCCGGGTCGCCGCCGAGGCTGAGCGGGAATCCGGGGAGCGCAGTGCCGTCGGGTTCGAGGACGTGGAGACGGCCAAGGCCGTCGAGAAGCACCAGCTCCAGCCCGCCGTCACCGGCGAGGTCAGCGGCGGCGACGCTCGACTTCACGCTGGCGCCGAGGTCGAAGGACGCCACGGTCTGGCCGAGGTCGTCGAAGATATTGATCCGACCGCTATTGTCGCCGCGCACCGTCTCTGGCCGACCGTCGCCGTCGAGGTCAACCACCGTCGGTGACGACTGGGCGGTGGTGCTGGCTCCGGATCCCCAGACGCCGCGTCGCGTTCCGTCGTGGCGGAAGGCCACGACCTCGCCGGAGAAGGCGCCGGCCAGGACGTCGAGCTGTCCGTCACCGTCGAGGTCGGTGACCGCCGCGGTCGAGGCCACCGGCCCCGCGAAGTCGTGGCTGAAGCGGAAGGACGACGACGGCAAGTTCGGCTCGCCGGTCTCGCTGCCGGAGGCCCCCGTCGGCATGGCTTCGTCGGCGGGCCACACCGACCCGGTGACGCCGGTTTCGAACCAGCTTTTCTCGAACGTACCGCCTGAAGACACGAACTTGACGTAGCTCGGGTAGCCGTCCCAGGTCGGGACCCGCTCCACCGGCCAGCGCCAGGCGCCGTTGAAGGCCACGGACTGGTCGAGGGGATAGCCGAGCAGCGGCGTCGAGGGGCCGTAGAGCTCGGCGGTGACGATGTCCTGGGTGGCCGAGCTGCCGCGCCAGCGGTGGCGGATCTCTTGGCCGGTGTTGATCACGTGGATCCACGGACCGAGCAGGTGGTTGAAAGTCTCGTTCAGGTGCTGGGTGGCGCCGTCGTCGGCGACCGCGGGATTGAGCTCGGGCTCGAGCACGTCGACCTCGATCACCACCCGCTGACCCACCGTGCGCAGGTCGCTGGTTTGGGTCGGCGACGAGTTGGCGGCGAAGTCGAAGGGCTGGCCGAGCCACCGCGGCAGGGCGGTGTAAGTATTGGGGAAGAGCAGCAGGTCGCGCACCATTTCGCCGTCGTGGGCGGACGTCACGGTCTCGAGCAGTGTGTCTTCGAAGTAGCGACGCTGCGTGACCTGGACCTGTCCTTCGAGGCCGAGGTCGAGGTACGGCAGGTGATTGAAGCCGGCGCCGCGGGCGAGGGCCTCAATCTCGAGGCGGACGTGGGTCCACTCTCCGGCCTCGTTGGTCGTCTCTTCCAAAGAGACCCCGATGACCCAATCGTTGTAGTCGAAGTCATTGACGTCGTCGGGGTCGTTCTTCAGGTCCTCGAAGCCGTAGACGCGGCTGTGGTTCAGCTGGGTCTGGGCGAAGGCGCTGTAGTCATTGAGGGCACCGCCGACGCCGGTGGGGTCGCCGGTCCGCTCACCCGCCTGGACGCCGTCGCGGCTGGTCCAGTCGAGGTCGATCCGGCGGTCGAAGCGGCCGGTGGCTTCCACCCGCAGGCGGAAGGAGAAGGCGACGGGGGTGGCCTCGACGTGGCTGAGGTCGAGCTGGGGCCACGTGAAGTCGAGATCCTGGCCGTCCACGGCGACGGTCGGCGTCGGCCCGGAGGTGACCTGGAGGTCGCCGTCGTAGAGCAGGCCGGCGGGCAGGGTCTCCTCCGCGATGGCGCCATAGGCCGTGGCCGTGGAGGCGGCGGTGTGGTGGATCGTCACCTCGGCCCGGATGGTGCTGCCTTCAACGGCCATCGCCCGGTCGAAGCGCGTATCGACGGCGAGCTCGGGCTCGGCGACGTCGACGGACACCGAGGCTTCGTCGAGCCCCGCGTCGACCCATTCGAGCGTCGCCGGCAGCGGCAGATCGACGCCGTTCTGGTTCTCCGCGACATTGGCGAGCCGGGTCTCTAGGGTGACCACCAAAGTCTCCGCCGTGTCGGGATCCGTGTCGGGGTTGACGATATCCCCTAGCACCCAGCGCAGCTCGTCGCCGTTCTGGGCGGCGGCCGGCGGCGGCGCCAGGGTGAGCGTCGGATCGGCCGTCAGGTCGCCGATCGACACGACGGTGAGCTGGCCCGGCACGGTGTCGGCGAGCTCGGCCGAGCGTACGCGGGACGCTTCCGGGATCCGGACCACGAGCTGGACCTCGACCGGATCGCCGATCGCAGCCGTCGATGCGGTGTTCAGGGTCTTGGTCAAGCTCGGCTCGGCGTCGCCGGGGCGATCCAGATCGACGGCGGTCGAGTCCGTGTTGTTGCTCGGATCGGCGTCGGCGCCTTGGGAGCCGTCGTCGCCGATGGTGGCGTTGAAGACAAATTCGTCGAGACCGACGTCGGGCGTCGCGTCCACGGTCCAGGCGAGGGTCGCCGCGCCGGCGTCGCTCGGGTCGAGGTTGCCGAGGTTCACGGTGCATTCGGTCGCGGCGCAGGCCCAGCCGGCGTCGCTCGAGCCGGGGTCAACGGTCAGCCCGTCCGGGATATCGACCGTGAGATGGGCGCCGCGCGAGCTTCGCTGGCCGCGGTGATCCCAGGCCAGCTGGGTGACGATCGAGTCGCCCGGCGCGGTGCTCGACGGTGCCGTGATGGCCACCGCCAGGTCGGGCAGCGCCGTCACCGGCAGGCGGGTCGGATCGTCGACGTCGCCGGTGGACGGGTCGTCGGAGAGTCCCGCCTGGGTGCGCTCCGTGTAGGTCGCCGACGCTTGGCTGACGATCTCGAAGACGTCGAGGGGCATGGGGCTGAGCACGGCGCTGTAGCTGGCGGTGACGCTGTCGCCCGCGGCGATGGATGAAAAGCGGATCCGCCAACCCTCAGGCCCGTGCAAGCGTTCTGGAACGCCCACGCTGGTGAAGGAGTCATCGATGATCAGGGTCAGCGGATCCGGAAAATGGGTCACGGTGATGTCGGTGGCCGGCGCCAGGCCCGTATTGGTCCACACGATCGTGTGGCGCACGGTGTCGCCGGGGGTGAGCGAGCCCGAGCCGTCGGCGTCGACTTGCAGGCTCTTCGCCAGGGTCGCTTCGAGGTGTGGGAAGGGCAGCTCGGCCGTGGCCTCGACGTCGGCGAGCTCGCGCTCGATCGCCGGCGTCCCCGGGAGCGTGCTGGCGAGGGAATTCATCGCCGTATTCAAGACCCGGCTCTGCGGGTCGGCGAAGGCTTGGGCGGTGAGCGGCGCGGAGAAGACGAAGGCCGCGCTTTCGCCCGGGGCGAGGGAGCCGGTGGCCGGGTCGACCGACGCGTAGGCCACCGTGTCGCCGCCGGCGTCGGCGCGCGCCTCGGCGGTGAAGCCGGCGGCGGTGGTGTCGAAGACCAGGCCCGCGGAGCTCCACAGGGTGTCGTCCAAGCTGTCGAGGAGCTCGATCTCAAAGGCCGGCGCCGTGCCGACGTTGCGCAGCTCGAGCTGCACGGTGGCGACGTCCTGGTCGAGGTCGAGGAAGCTCTTGGTGACCGTGATCTGGGGTTCGACGATGTCGGCGGCGGCGTCGTCACTCACCAGGCCGACGCCGCTGTAGCGCAGGCGACCGGCGTTGGTCACGACCTGGCCGTCGACGTTGGCCGGCGCGTCGATGGCGCGGGCGCAGACCTGGGCGAGGACCCGGTCGTCGGTGCTCAGCAGGTTGTCCGCGCCAGAGTTGCGCACGTCGCCGAGGGTGATGCGTACGGTGTCGAGCACGCCGTCGCCGCCGATTTCGTCCGTGCCGGTGACGCTGCCGTCGCCGGTGAAGCTGAGATTGGCGCCGGTGTCGAGCAGGGCCGCCGACGTCAGGCCGAGGGCGCCGCCGTCGCCGCCGGTGGGCAAGAGGTCTTCGAGGATGGCATTGGGGGTCAGACCTTCGGGGAAGAAGGCCTCGAGCTCGAAGCACACCTCTTCGCCGATGGTCAGGTCGAGCTGGGCCGGATCGTGGTAGCCCGAGCCGGTCGGGGCGAAGTCACTCGTGGTCGTGACTTTCACCACCGTCGGCGCGATCACTGTCCAGCTGGCGAGGGCGCCGGCGGCGCCGCGCCGGTTGTTGACGGGCTCGAGGTCTTCTCCGGCCGCCGTCGAGTCCCAGCGCAGGGTCGCCGGCGCGTCATAGGTGCGGGACGGCTCGACGTCCGGGCCGATCTCGAATCGGTAGTAGACCGAGCAGCTGACGCCCAGCGGCAGCGGGTTGACCAGCTCGAAGGAGACGTCCGCACCCGCCGGATCGACGGTCGCGTCGACGGCGCCCGGGCAGTTGTTGGACAGCATCGAGACGAAGGTCGCGTCGCTCGACGGCAGGGTGTCGAGCACCACGAGATTGAAAGCATCCGCCGTCGAATCGGCGGTGTGGCGCAGCGTCAACTCGACGTCCACCGTGTCGAAGGCGTCGACGAAGGTCTCGGTCAGCGTCTTCTGGAGGCTGAGCTCGGGCTCGACCACATCGATATCGGCGACGGCGGCGTAGCTGTCGCCGTTGTAGCTGACCGTGGCCGTATTGCGGACCGCTTCGTCGGCGCTATCGCCGGCGCCGACGTTGGCGGCGACGTCGATGACCCGGGCGTCAATCTCGAGCACCAGCTGGTCATTCGGATCGGCGGGGTCATCGTCGGCGTCGATCAGGTTGGTGACCTGGCCGAGGGTGAGGCGCACGAGGTCATCGAAGCCGTCGGTGGGGGCGGTGTCCTCGACCTGCCAAGAGGTCGCCGCCGCCGGCTCGTTGGCCATCGTCAAGTCGGTGCCGGCGGTGATCAGGCGATAGGCCTCGAAGGCGAGCACGGCGTCGGTGCGCGGCAGGGCGTCTTCGAAGATCGCGTCGGTGATGACGCCGTCGGGCAGCGTC
Source organism: Acidobacteriota bacterium (assembly GCA_038747035.1). Lineage (GTDB taxonomy): Bacteria > Acidobacteriota > Thermoanaerobaculia > Multivoradales > J023 > JAUIJL01. The sequence continues at coordinate 8,225 of JBCDKB010000045.1, forward strand.
AGCGTCAGCCGGTAAGTCACCCGTTCGCCGATCGTCAGGTCGTCGAGGGAGGCGTGGTGCTCGGCCGTGCCGGTGGTCGACAGCGAGGTCGTGAAGACGTCCTTGGTGAGACTCAATCCGGTGATCGCGACCACCGGCGCCGCGCCGTTATTGCCGTCGCGTTGTTCGCCCGAGGTCGGAGCGACGGCGGCGTTGAGGTCGCGGTTATCCCAGTTCAGGTCGGCGTCCTTCGTCACCGTCGTGCCTAGCTGCACGGTCTGGGCCAGGCGGGCGGAGAAGAGCACGCGGCAGATCTGTCCGCGCTCGAGGGACGGCCAGGTGACGCGCAGGCCACTCACCGGATCCGAGTCGTCGACGGCGGTGGCCGCCGGGCAGCCGGTGCCCGCCGACTCGACGCGCAGGGCGCCGACGTCCGGGGCGTAGACGAAGTCACCTGGGTCGAGCCCGTCGATGAGCTCGAGATCGAAGGCGGTCTGGGTCGAGGCGTTCTTGTGGCGGACCAGCGCCACGAAGTCGATGATGTCACCGGCCTCACCCTGGAGCGGCGTCGGGGTCTGCGTCAAGCGCAGCTCGGGCTCCACGATCTCGATCGGTGCCGAGGCCGCCGCCAGCAGCGAGCCGCCGTAGGACACCGAAGCGGCGTTGATCACGTCGTCACCGCCGGCGGCGTTCGCCGGGATGTCCTTAAGCAGGGCGATGACGCGAACCGTAAAGCGGTCGTCTTCGGTGACCGCGCCGTCGGGCGGATTGGTGACGGCGCCGAAGAACCAGGAGGCCGCGTCGAGGTAGCCATCCGGGTTGCCGAGGGGCAGCAGATCTTCGAGGACCGGCTGCGGCGTGCCGACGCTGAAGCTGAGGTTCGTCGTGGCGCTTAAAAAAGGACCTTCGACGCTCATGAGCTCGAGCAGGCCCGGGGCCACCGGCAGCTGGTCGAGCACCGTCAGCGAGCTCGCCTCGCCCTCCGGCACCGTGACCGTAATCTCGTAGGTCACCACTTCGCCCGGCGTCAAGTCGGTGACCGCGGCGTCGAATTCGGCGGCGCCGGTGACCGGATCAGACGTGGCGACGACGGCTTTCTCGACCGTGACCGGCGCCGTCGTCAGCTGGTGCACCGCTTCTAGGGGTCCGTAGGCGCGCTCGCCGGCGTCGACGCCGGGCAGGCTCTCCCAGGTCAGCTCGCTGCGCGTTTCGAGCGCGATGCCCGGGGCGACCGTATCGATGACGCGGACGTCGAATTCGACCGTGGCGGTGTCGCCGACCGGCAGCCCGCTGACGGTGACCTGGACGTGCTCTTCGCCGCCGCCGTTGCCTTGGAGCACCTGGAAGGTGGCGCCCGCGGGAACCGTCACCGTGACCGCGCCGGGGTCGAGCCCGAGGCCCGGGTCCGAGAGGTCTTCGCTGAATAGGAGGTCGAAAGCGTCGGTGTCGGTGGAGCCGGCGTGGCTCAAAACGGCGGTGTAGCTCACCACGTCGCCGCCGTCTGCCGGGGTGGCTTGGGAGGTCACCTCGAGCTCGAGGGTCGGCTCGACGACCGCCAGGGCTGCGGTATCCGCCTGGAGCTGGCCGGTGTCCCAGGTCCAGGTGCCGCGGGCCGGGCTCGACTGCCCGGAGACGCCGACGGCGCGGGCCGCGAAGTCGATGATGAGCTCGTCGTCCGACGCGTCGTCGCGGTCGGCGTTGGTGACGTCGCCGAAGCCCACGAGAAAGCTCGGGTGCTGGTTGGCGGCGACGCGGACGCCTTCGAATCCGCCGGCGACGTCCGTGGATAGATCCGGGTCGGCGGAGATGGCGTCGATCGACTCGAGCACGAAACCGGCGCCGGTGAAGCTCGGCAGCCAGGTGGCGTCTGGAGAGACGCCCTCGGGCAGTCGGACGACGGCCCGCAGCCGCACTTTCTCGCCGACGGCGATCGGACGATTCGGGTCAAAGTCGGCGGTGTGGCCGGCGGTGGTGGCGGTGATGGTGATGGAGACGTCGGGTCCGTCGACGGTGACGCGGGCGTCGTCTTCAATCGGTCCGGTGATGTCGATGTGGTTGGCGCCGTCGGAGGATCCGTCAAGGCCGGCGTAGGTCAAGAGCTCGACCCGGTGATCGATGGCGTCGGACGGGGCCACGCCGTCGGCGAGCTGGAGCACATAGGTGAGCATCAGCAGGTCGGAGCCGTCGTCGGTCTCACCGGCGAGGGCGGCGCCGCCGCCCGCGTCGATGAGCTCGAGGCCGGCGGTGAAGAAGTCGGCGGCGTCGGCGGCGGTGGTGCCCAAGGCCTGGCCGTCGCCGCGGCGGATGGCCAAGCGCGGGCCGCCCGCGGGAATGACGAGGCCGGCGGGGAGGTCGCCGCGCAGGGTCAAATCGTAGGCGTCGGCGCCGCCGGTGTTTTGCACCGAGGTCGCGAAGACCACGAGGTCTCCGGCGTCGACGCCGTCGAGGTCGCTGTCGACCGGTGCGGCCAACAGCTGGGGGGCGGTGACGGTGCCGGCCCAGGCGTCGACGTCGCCGCCGGGCACGATGAAGCTCGTCGGGCCGACGGGGTTGGGCGAGTAGAGGACGTCCGGGGCGGTGGTCGCGACGACGCCCGTCGAGAGCTCCACCAGCACCGGCTGCCGCAGGCGCGACTGCACGATGGCCTGACGGGCGTCGACCTCGAGCTGGGTCGTGCTTTGGGACGCCGACGCGTGCTCGGTGAGCAGCAGCTCATCGGCCATCGGCCGGTCGGTGACGGTGACGGTGAGCAGCAGGTCGATCTCCGCCGTCGTGTCGAGAGCGTCATCGTAGGTGCCGTAGTCGAAGACGGCGGCGTTGGCGTCGGCGTCGATCGAGAAAATCGGCAGGAAGCCCGCGCGCTCGCGGAAGTCGCCGGCGGGGCCGAACCAGACCACCCCGGCGGGGGGCGCGTCGGCGGAGCGGTTATCCTGGAATTGGCTGAGCTCGGTGGCGTCGTAGACCGGCAGCGGCAGGAAGCCGGTGACTTCGAAATTCTCGAAATTGGCCGTCGGTAGGGTGTGGCGAATGCGGTAGGTCACCGCGTCGCCGGGGAAGATCTCTTGCACCGGCCCGCCGGCGACGGCGCCGTTGACCGCGTAGATCGACGTCGCGATGGTGCCGAAGGGCAGGCGATCTTGGCTCCGGGAGTCGTCCGCCGGACGGTGGCCGGTGGCGAGGAAGTCGGCGAGGCCGAGGACCGATCCGTCGATATCGACGTCGTTATCGATCCGGTCCCCTTCATCGACCGACGAGTCCCCGGACGGATAGGTGTCGGAGTAGTCCTGCTGGACCTCGGTGTCGAAGAAGAGCGTGCCCTGGCTACCGCCGGCGTTGAAGGCGGAGCAGTCCGCCGCCGCCGGCGCTGTCGACGGCACGCAGCCGCCGTAGACCGGGCCCGCGAGGCCGATGCCGTCGAGCGCCGCCGACAGGTCGAGGGTGATCGTGGTCGTTCCGTCGTGGGGCGGCGCCGCCGGGCTCGTCGACACGGCGACGGAGTAGTCGCTGGCCGCGACGGCGCCGGAACCCGCGGCGCCGTGGCGATCGAAATCGAGGCTGACCGAGTCCGCCGTGAAGCGCTGGCCGTCGGAAAAGATATCGACCAGGTCGAGCTCATCGATGGCGAAGTAGTCGGAGACTTGGATATCGAGGGCGTAGCGCAGCGCGTCGCCGGCGCCGAGGGGTTCGCCGTCGAGGTCGGTATGGCTCTTTTGGATCGCCACCGACCGCAGGATCAGCGTATGGACGGCGTCGACGCCGGTGATCACCACGTTGTCGGGGGTCGCGGGGGCGGGGGGGTCGAGGGGCTGCCAGGTGCCGACGGCCGACGGCTGCGAGTCGACAGCGCGCGGTGCGCCGGTCGTCGGGTCGAGCACCGGCGCGCCGAGGGCGTCGACCCGCGGGCCGAAGAATTCCACGAGGGCCACGGCGTCGTCGTCGCCGGCGTCGCCCGTGACCGACGCGAAGTCCACCTGGACCTGATTAGCCGGCGATTGCGACGCGACGCCGATCGCCGGCGTCTGGGCGACGGAATAGGCCGGCGCCGCCGAGACCACCTGGAGGAAGGCCAGCGGTTCCGCGAGATGCTCGGTCATCCGCACGTCGCTCAGCGACTGGCCGTCGGCGACGTTGAGCAGCACGCGGTACCGGCGGGGGAAATTGGGTCCGGTGGCGGTCTCGTCCTCCGGGCCGAGGTACACCTGACGCAACGTCGCCACCTGCGGCAGAGTCGACGCCGCCGGCCACTGGTCGGAGAGGGCGTCGGCGACTTCGAGCACAGGCGGATCGTCGACCGGATTGTCCAGCGGGTCGGCGCCGAAGCGGTAGCCGCCGCGGCGGCGCACGGTCAGCGGCACGCCGAGGTCGGCGAAGGCGTGGATTTGGGCCTGGACGGCGATCGACAGGGTGGGCTGGTCCGGCACGAAGGAGCCGAAGGGAAGCGTCAGCGTCACCAGCACGTCGCCGGCGCCGCCGCACACCTGGGCCGGATCCCCGTCGGGCTGGCGCAGCAGGCTGTGGGTTACGCAGCCGGTGCCGTCGCCGCTGTCGGGGAAGCTCGACTGGTGGGCGCTGAGCGGGCTGCCGAGGTAGGTGGCGCCCAGGAAGCTCAGGCCATCCTGGATGTCGAGTCCGCCGGCGCCGTCGGCGCCGTCGGTGGGAAAGACGAGGTCGATGAACGGGCCATAGCCGACCTCGTTGCCTCCGCCGGCATTGTCGAAGGTGAGATCAAAGCCGAGGGACTCGCCGATCAGGTGCTCGGCGTCGAGGTCGATCGCCGTGGTGGCGGTGGGCTGGGCCGACGCGGCTGTGGCTGCGAGACACCAGAAGCCGAGGACGAAGAAAACCCCGAAGATGTTGAAACGGCGAGGGACGACGCCGGGGGGTCGACGGCCGGTGGATTCAGATCCGGGGTGCTGGAACGTCGCTGGAGTCATCGCTAAACCCTTTCGAATCGGCCGACGGGGGGCGTCGGCGACTGGGAGATCGAGGGCGGCGCCGGGGGGCGCCTGGTCGTTGTCGGACCCGCCGCGGGGGGCTGGCGTGTCGGTCCAGGGCTTGTTATTGCAGGTTCGATACCGGGTTTTCTGTGCGGAATTGGACCAAGCCGTGCGCTTTTTCAGCCCACCTGCGAGCTGGCTTCGAGCGGTGTGTTCCGGAGTGGATCGGTCGGGTGCCCCGTCTTGGGGCTGACCGCTCCGGGTGTCTGTGAAGGCGCCGTTCGCGCGGCGCCGCGGACATCGCCGAGGAAATCCAGCAGGCGGTCGGCGTAGGCTTCGAGGCTGTAGTGCTCCGCGACGTGGCGGCGGGCGTTTTGCACCAGCTTGATGCGCAGATCCTCATCGTCCGCGAGGGTCTTGATCTGGTCGGCCAGGTGCTCGTAGTTACCGGCCTGGAAGGCGAGGGCGTTGGCGCCATGCTCGATGAGCTCGGCGCTGCCGCCGGTGAGGGTGGAGACGACGGCGCAACCGCTGGCCATGGCCTCGAGGTGGGAGAGTCCGAAGGGCTCCGGCCACTCCGAGGGAAAGACCAAAACGTGGGACCGTCGATGCCAGGCGGCGACTTCTGCATGCTCGACCTGGCCCAGGAACTCGACGTGGTCGCCGACGCCGAAATCGACGCAGAGGCGCTCGAGGTAGCGTCGATAGCTCGGCACGCCGTCTCCGATCACCCGCAGCTTGATGCCGCCTGGATGGCCGCCCACGGCCAGCACGCCCATGGCTCGGATGGCGGTGTGAACGCCCTTGGCCATGCTTAACTGACCGACGTAGACCAGCTCGAGGGGATCGGCCGCTGATCGAGGGTGGGGCCTGAACGGAAAATCGCCGAGCGGCACGCCCTGGGGCACGACGCGGCCGTCGTCGAAATCGACCCCCTCAGCGCCCAGGCCGCGCTCGAGGGCTGCGCTGATGAAGGCCGCGGGGAAAGGGGCGGCCGCCAAGGTGGAGCCGCGCAGAACCGTGCGTTCGAGCGTCCAGCGCGCGAGCTGTTTCGGCAGGTTTCGCAAGCCGCGGCGGAGCGCCGTCGGGCGAAACTGTCTGGGGTGAAAGTCGTTGATGGTCTGGCACACCGGCAGGCCGAGGGCCTGGGCGGCGCGCACCGGACCGAGGCTGAGCCGATTGAGGCACCAGCAAAAAACGACGTCGGCCGGTCGCCCATTCTGGAAATGTCCGCTGAGCCCCTCGAGCCACCGGCGGGTGGTGGCCTCGTTGGCCCGCCGCACCTGGTGCTGACGTTTGAGGCTGAAGTCGACCTCCCCAATGTCCTCACCGGGGCGCGGAAAGTCGGTCGTCAGCTCGAGGGAAGCGGTCACCCCAGGGACGTCTTCGCTCAAGAAATTCGAGGTCAAGACCTGGATGTCGTGCCCGCGGGCTTTGAAGATCTCGGCGATCTGCTGGGCGAGGATCTCGTAGCCGCCGAAAACGGCGGGGGGCCAGAGGTTGGAAACAAAAGCGACATTCATGCGGTTTCTCCGGTCGAGTAGGACTGCAAACGGAAGCGATGGGCGACGGTCGCAGGGATCGGAATCAGGCCGGACCGGAGAACCCTTGGCCCGGCGACGGCGGCGGTGAGCACGGAGACGGCGCAGAGGCCGAGGGCGAGGGCGGCGAGGGAGGCCGCCGGCGATAGCAGTCGGACGGCGGTGAGGCCGAGAATCCAGAGGGTGGCGGGTGCGGCGATCGGCCCGAGCGTCCGTCGCCATAGCCGCAGCGTCGACTGCCCGGTCTTGCGGGCGGCGACCGTGGGGACCACGATGACGTCGAAGAGGAACGTCACGGCGAGCGTGGCGGCGGCGACGCCGAGGGCGCCGAACGGGCCGACCAGGGCGACGCTCAAGGCGGCGTTTAGGCAGGCGCTCGTGACCGCGATGCGGCCGATCGCGCGGTGGGCGCCCGACATCGCTAGCACCCCGGAGGCGCCGAGCTGGGCCCCGGAGAGCAGCAGCGCCAGCGCCAGGACGGTCAGGACTCCCGTCGTGAACTCGGGCACGTCGCCGAGCCAGACCGTGAGCAGCGCCGGGGCCAAGATGGCGAGCGGAGCGGCGAGCGCCACGGCGGCCGCCGCTCCGAGTCGGGTGGAGAGCACGAGCAGCCCGTCGAGGTCGTTCGGGTCGGCGAGCCGCGCGGCGCGGGGGCCGAGCAGGTTGGTCACCTGCTTGATGACGCCGGTGACCGTTTCCACGACCTTTAGCGCCAGGCCATACGCGGCGACGGCGGCGAGGGAGCCGCCGACCTGCACGATGATCGGATCCGTGCGCAGCAAGACCGCGCCGGCGAGGCCGGAAAGGAAGAAGGCAAAGGAGAAAGAGAAAAGCGCCGGCGCCTCGCGCCACCGGCAGCGCCGCCACCCGAGTCGCAGCGTCGGCAAGCGTCGGTGGGCGAGCCACGCCATCGCGCCGTGCTCGACCACCATCACCGTCAGGTTGAGGGACGCCAGCTCCACGAGGCCGCCGCCGCCCGTGGCCAGCACCCAAATACCCGCGGCCAGCGTGACGCTGGCCGCGGTCTGCACCGCACTCAAAACGACGATCTGGCGGCCGCCGTAGAGCACGCCGCGGTAGAACGATCCCGGCAGCCCGAAAGTCACGAGGCGGAGCCCCAGCAGCACCATCACGGCGAAGATCTCCGGGGCGCGTTCGGGGCCGACTTTCGAGAGCGACACGCCGAGCTCGGCGACGGCTAGGACCCCCGGTAAAGACAAGGCGGCGAGCCCTAGGAGGATCGCCATGACCGTGCTGAGTCGGGCGTTGCGCTCCTCGGGCTCACTGTCCTCGGCGATCAGCTTGACCGCGGCGGTGCCGAAGCCGAAGTCGAGCAGGCCGGCCAGCCCGAAGAGACTCCAGGCGAGGATCCACAGGCCGTAGTCCGTGGCGCCGAGCTCGCGCACCAAGATCGGGACAGTCAGCGCCATGGCGATCGCCTGGGCGGCGTAGCGCCCGAGGCTGGCGGCGGCCTCCCGACTCAGGCCGGTGGTCACGACGCGGATCCGGCGCCGTGGGCCCCGGCGGAAGTTCGGGCTGCCGGTGGAAAGAACCCGCGACGGAGGTCGAGACTGCGGAGCACGGCGGTCGCTATGAGGCCGACGTCCGAGCGCCAGGTCCGGTCGGCGAGCCAGGCGGCCTCCGCCAGATCCTGCGCCATCGGCGTGGCGTCGGGCATCAAGATGGCCGGGCTGATGAGCCCCGCGCGGGCCGTGCCGACGATCTCCTGCCGCCACGGCCGCGGAGCTTCGCCGGGCTCGACCGCCCCCGACTCGGCGTCGTGGGGCCGGACGCCCACCAGGTCGAGGTCGCCGGTGACCACGGCGAGCAGCCACGGTAGGCGGCGCCAGCCGGGCCACGCCGTCGCTTCGAAGGCGTGGAAGATCTTCTTTGAGGGGCGGTTGCTGCGCAGCACCCGGTGGCGCAGCGGCGCGGTCGGCTTGGTGATGACCGCGAGCACGTACCAGAGCAGCAGCAGGGGCATGGCCACCAGGATCGCGACGCCGAGGGTCGTGCGCAGGCATCGGGAGGAGAGCCATTGGAGGGCGGCCGTGGCGTCGAGGCGGCTGAGATCCCTGGACAGCTGTGGTCCCCCTGGCCGCCCGTCCGCCGACCTCTCCCGCGCGACCAGGCCGCAGGCCACCGGCGTCGCCACTTTGCCGTTGGCGACCGCGTCCACGATCTCCGCCCCCGGGCCGGCGAAGGTGTGCTCGAGCAGCGCCGCATTTTCGATCCGGGCTGCGGGCTCGAGGAAGCAATTCGGGCCGAGGAACGCGTGTGGGCCGACGACCGCGCCCTTGCCGATCTCGCAGCCCGGACCGACGAAGACCGGGGCGTGGAAGGTGACGTCTTCGGCGACCTGGACCTGCCGTCCGATCCAGACGCCGTCCTCGATTTCCTGGGCGTGCAGCGCCACCGGGATCAGGCCGGTGACGGCGGCGAGGTGGGCGGCGAGGATGCCGTCGGCGGTCCCGACGTCGAACGAGCAGGTCTTAGGAATCACCAAAGTGCGGCGCGGTCCGCCGTTGCCACAGATCAACTCGATGCCCAAGGGGCGGCCGTCCTCACCGACCGCGACGATGGAACCCGGGCGGATGGCCAGCTCTCGGTCGACGCGCCGCGGGCCCAGGCGTCCGGCGAGCTTGAGGAAACTCGCCACCGCCGGCGTTCGGAATCGGTCGGCGTAGACCACGAGCGCGAGCTGGTGGGGGTCGGCCGCGCCGCCGGATGTCGGCCCACCTCCTGCGCTGCCGTCGGCGAAGATGCGGCGGCGGGTGGTCTTGCCGCGGGTCAAGGCTTCGCGCAATTCCACGCCCCAGCGCGCGCCGCCGGCGAGCAGCTCGCGGCAGGCGGCGACTTCGGCGGAGAGCGCGACGGTGGCCCGGGTGATCTTGGCCTCGAAGAGCTCGTCCATCACGTATTCGATGAGCGCGCGGCCGGCGATCGGCAGCAGCGCCGGCGGGCGACCGGGCCAGACCTCGCCCAGGTCGTGGCTTCCGCGGTCGGCGGCGATCCAAACGTTTTCGATCGTCAAAGACATGGGTCCTCCTCGCGCGGCCCAGACAGGCCGCTCCGACGCGGTCCGCCGAGGGCGGGGCCGCGGGTGTGTCACGGGTATGGAGATCTAAAAAGGGGTGTCCGCGGCGGATTCAGCAGGCGCCGCGGCCGCGGAGCACGGCGGGCACTGTTCTGATGAGCAGCTTGAGATCGAGCGTCCAGCTCTGGCGCTGGGAGTAGTCGATATCCATCAGCACCTGCTCATCGAATGGAATCAAGGAGCGGCCGGACACCTGCCAGATGCAGGTCAGGCCCGGCTTGGAGTCGAGGCGACGACGTTCGTGGAGGTCGTAGGCGGCGACCTCTTGCGGAATCGGCGGCCGCGGGCCGACCAGCGACATCTCCCCGAGCACCACGTTCAGCAGCTGCGGCAGCTCGTCGATCGACAGGCGGCGGAGCCAGAAGCCGATGCGGGTGATGCGTGGATCGCGCTTGATCTTGAAGCGCACGCCGCCGCTCATCGACTCGTCATTCTCGAGAGCTCGGCGACGGGCTTCGGCGTCGACCACCATCGAGCGGAATTTCCACAGCTGGAACGGGCGCCCGAGCTCCCCGATGCGCACTTGTCGGAAGAACACCGGTCCGGGCGACTCGAGCTTGATGCCGATGGCGACCGCGACCATGAGCGGCGAAAGCAGGATGAGAAGGGCCGCCGCCACCAGGATGTCGAAACCCCGTTTGAAGGTCGGAAAATGTCGGTTGATGAGGTAGCGGATCTGCGCGAGCCACAGGTGCCTTCGGCGCGGGCATGTCAGGATGCTGACGGGGAGGATCATCGTTCACCTCGCGGGGTATTCAGTCGACGATCGGCGCGGAGCACGGTGCGCACGACAAAGAGGGGGTTGCCGATCACGTAGCGCCGCCACAAGCGGCCGGGCTCTCGGGTCAGCCGAAAAAGCCACTCCAGTCCGAGGTCGCGCCAGGCCTGGGGTGCGCGCTCGATGCGTCCAGAGTAGAAATCAAAGAGTCCACCGACGCCCAGGGCCACCGAAGCCCCGAGCTCGGCGTGGTGCTCTTCGATCCATAGCTCCTGGCGCGGGGCCCCAAAGGCGACGAGCACGATGTCGGCGCCGGAGGTGCGGATCGTCTGGCGCACGTCGGCTTCTTCGTCGTCACCGAAATAGCCGTCGCGGGTGCCGACGATCTGGAGCCCCGGATAGCGCTCCACCATCGTGGTCGCCGCCCGTTCGGCGACGCCGGGGCGGGCGCCGAGCAGGTACATGGAAAGCCCTTCCTGCGCCGCGCGCTCGCAGAGACGCGGGAAAAGATCCGTGCCGTTGACGTTGTCGCGCAGGCCCTGGCCGCGCCAGCCGGCGGCGAGGCGAATGCCGATGCCGTCGGCGTAGACGCGGTCGGCGCCGCAGAGGGCGCTGCGGTAGGCGTCGTCGACATAGGCTTTGTTGAGGCAGTCCGGGTTCACAAACGCCACTCGCTGGGGTCGCCCATGGAGCGCGGCGTCGACCAGCTCGTCGACGGCGGACGCCATGGTGCGGTCGTCGATATCGACGCCGAAGAGGCACACGGTGTCATCGCCGGACGTCCGCGAACCCAGGCACGTCGCGAGCACGGCGCGCGCCATCATGCCGAGGTCGAGCGACTGCACCTTGTAGGCCATCGAGTGCTCGAGTGCGGCGACGCCGTCGTGGGCGAGGCCCATTTTCTGGCGGATGGCGCCGAGGGAAACCAGGCCCGGGGCGACTTCAAGGCGCACCAGCTCAGACGTCGAGAGCTCCGTGAGATCGCGGTGGCGGACCGCCCTCGGTCCGATCCACTCGTAGTCGCCGGTGGCGACATGCCATAGGCTCGCGAGTCCGGCGCCGGGCATGGGGCCCGAGAAGCGAAGCCGGCGCAACGCCCGGCCGTGGCGGCCGAGCACGACTTCGGAAGTGAGCCAGCTGCCGCTCTTGAAACGACCCCAGCAGGCCCGGAATATAAGCCACGGCGATAGCGCGACGGCGACGGTGATGGCGACGGTGACGACGGCGATCCGGTGGATGAGCTCCGAGCTCGACCGACGGATCTGACACCAAGCGGCCCGGAGCTCCGGAGAGGGGTGGAGGCTTTCGGGCGCGGTGAGGGCCGGCATGATCAAGCGGCCCTCTGCGCGCCTGCGTGTTCGGCGCCGAAGGCCCAGCGCCGGGCGGCGTCCCGGGTCGGCAGCACTTCGACGAAGCGGTGGAAATGTACCTTGCGAAGCGATTCGAGGGCGGCGCCCGGGGCGCAGTTGAGGGCCACTTCGAAACCTGCGCCGCGGGCTTCCTCGATCTCCGACGCGAGGTGTGCGAGGCGACGGGCCCCGAGGCGGCGGGAGGACAAGACCGAAAAGAACAGGTGCTTGCCTTTGGCTTCCACCGTCCAGCGCGCCTTTCGGAAGAGGTCTTTCCGCGGGTCCTGGTCCGAAGACGGATTCGAAGTCGCGGGGAAGAGAAGCTGCGCAGCGGCGGTGAAGAAGATCATGGTGGCTCCTTGAGCTGAGGTTCAACGGGCTAGGTCGTTGATGGGCGGAGTGCCCGGCGTCGCAGGGATGAAACTGCAGGAGCCGTGCCAGGGCCATCCAGGAACAGATTTCCGGGAATCGTTCCGAAACGGATCATGTCTTGGGTGCTGGTGTGCTGGATTGGAATGGCGCAGATGTTCGATTTTGGATGTGTTCTAAAAAGAGTCATCTTCTGTAGCTGAGTGAATCGATTTGGAACGTTTTGGCCTGGAACGCTCTTTGCTGAATAGGTCTGTCGCGGAGGTTCCCCACCGAATCGCCGCTTTCGACCGGAGAAGCGATGCAGAACACACTCACCTTGGCCATCTTCATCGACGCGCTCGGCTGGGAGCTCAGCCGCCGCTACGGATTTCTCAGTGAGCTTTTGGTCCACCAGTCGCCGCTACAGACCGTTTTCGGATATAGCTCGACCTGCGATCCCACGATCTTGACGGGCGTCGCGCCCCGCGAGCACGGGCATTTCGCCTTCTTTGCCTACGCGCCGGGCCGCGGCTCCTTCCCGGCCTCCTGGCGGCATCTGCGCGCGCTACCGAAGGCGGTGACGTCCCGCGGACGGGTCCGCCACTGGATGAGCAAGATCGGGATCAAGCACCTCGGGTGGACGGGCTACTTCTCCCTCTACAACGTACCTTTCGAGCGGCTTACTGACCTCGAATACACCGAACGCAGGGATCTCTATCGACCGGGCGGCATCCGAGGCGGCCAGCCGACCGTCTTCGACGCGCTCGACGCCGGGTCGGTGTTGACCCACGTGTCGGACTGGCGGGCCGACGAGGCGTCCAACCTGCGCGCCCTCGAGTCCTCTCTGGTCAAGGAGCGGCCCGGTTTTGCCTATCTCTACCTCGCGGCCCTCGACGGTCTCCTGCACCGCGTCGGCACAGAGTCCGCCGAGGTGGAACAAAAGCTGCGCGGCTACGAAGAGTCGATCCGCCGCGTCGTCGGGGTGGCCGAGGCCCTCTACGGCGACGTTCGTCTTCTGCTCTTTTCCGACCACGGCATGAAGGACGTGGATGCCCACAGTCAGCTCAAGCCGCGGATCGAAGCGCTGCCCCTCGCCTGGGGTCAGGACTACGGCAGCATCTTCGACGCGACGATGGCGCGCTTCACCTTCCAGAATGCCCGCGCCGAGCGCCTGATCCGCGCCGAGCTCGAGCGGGAGCCTTTGGGCGCGGTGGTCAGCGACGGGGAGTTGCGACGCTGGGGCTGCGATTTCCGGGACGACACCTACGGGCAGCTCTTCTTCCTGCTCCGCCCCGGCGCCCTTTTTGTGCCGAGTGACCTCGGTGAAAAACCGCTGCGGGCGATGCACGGCTACCGCCCGGAGGCCCCGGAATCGGTGGCTTTCTTCGGCTCGAATCGCCCCGTCCCGCTGCCGCCCCGCGGCCTCGCTGACCTCGCCGACGTCATGCTCGACGGCACCGGCGCCCCGTCCCTTCCTTCACTCCGGCGCGCCGCCGTGTCCATCCGGGAGGCGGCGTGAGTGACGCAGGGGCCGTGCCGGTGATCGTGCGGACGTGGAACGACCTGCCGCTGATCGAGCAGACCCTCGCCGGCATCCGTCGGCAGACGGTCAAGTCCCACATCCTCGTCTTCGACAACGATTCCGAGGACGGCACCACCGGTGTGGCGCACCGCCTGGCGGATGACGTCATCCGGGTGCCCCGCGGCACCTATGTGCCCGGCCGGGTCTTGAACGAGGCGATGGTGCGCACGCGCGGCCCGCTGACGGTTTTCCTCAACGCCGATTGCACCCCCGAGCACGACGAGTGGCTCGAGGAGCTGCTGCGCGCCATCGAGCCGGAGGGTGTCGCCGCGGCGTTCTCCCGCCAGCTCCCGAGGCCGGACTGCAACGCGCTTGAGGCGCTCGATATCGAACGCTGCTACGGCGATGGGAATCGACAGTCGCGGGCGCGCCACCTCTTCTCGATGGCGTCGTCGGTGGTGCGTCGGAGCGCCTGGCGCAGCTTTCCGTTCAGCGGCGATCTGAGCTACTCCGAAGACGTGCACTGGACCTGGCGCGCCCGTCAGCGGGGTTACGCCGTGCGCTACGCCCCCGACTCTCGGGTCTTCCATTCGCATAACTACAGCTGGCGCCAGCTTTATCGCCGCTACCGTGGGGAAGGCAAGGCGGAGACGGAGATTTTCGAGTGGAGCCGCTGGCAGCGGAGCCTGCTGCGCTACTCCGTTTTGCCGTGGGGGCGGCAGGTGCTGCTCGACTGGCTCGAGCTGATCCCGCGGGCGAATTTGGCGGCCGCCGTCGAAGCGCCGCTTTACCGCGCCATCCAGGGCGTCGGACGTCGCCGCGGCTTCGTCGAAGGGTGCCGCGAGCGCGGGATCGACACGGACCAGATCATGGGGCCCGCGACGTGAAGCGCTTCAGCGCCTTGGGGTCCGTATCCTTTGAGCGCGAGTTCTCACGCCAGCTCAACGAGATGGCCCGGGACTTTGCGGCGGCCTTCGGCGATGAGCTGCGTGCACTGGTTTTGGTCGGCGGCTACGGTTGCGGTGAAGGCGGCGTCGAGCACGTGGCCGGCGATGAGCGACCCTACAACGATCTGGACCTGTTACCGGTTCTGCGGAGCCGCCGACGGCGGGTGCCGCAGAAAGCGGACGCGTGTCGTCTCGGGTGGCAGCGCCAGCTGGGTATCCACGTCGACTTTTCGCGGCCGCTGACCGTCCGGCAGATCGCCCAGTGGCCCCACCTGCTGCTCTGGCACGATGTGGTCGCCGGCCACCGGGTGCTGTGGGGCGAAACCGATATCGTCGCCCGCACCGCGCCGCGCTACCTCTTCGAGGCGCCGCCGCGGGTCGAGGCCACGCGGCTGCTGCTCAACCGGGGCGCCGGCCTGCTCGAGGCCACCCGGCGGCACCTGCTGGAGCTGCCCGCGGAGCGGGACGATCCGGACTTCATCCGTCGCAACGCCTTCAAGGCGGACCTCGCGATGATGGACGCGGCGCTGTTGGTGCACCGGTGCTACCGGCCCCGCGTGCTGGACCGCCCCGACCGCTTGCGCGAGCTCGCGGCGTGCAACGCCGGCGTCGCCGCGCTCGACCTGCTGCCTTGGGTCCGCCAGTCGGTGCGCTTCAAATTGCTGCCGTCGAGCGTGCCGCGGACGATGACGTTGATGCAGCTCGCCGAGCGGCTCGAGCGTTTCGGCGCCGTTTTGGCCTACGTCGAGGCGGTGCGATGGGGGCGGCCGGAGCCGAGCCTGCGGGCCGTCGCCGAGGACCGGCGGGTGGTCGAGATCGATGGCCATCGACTGCAGCGGCTGCCGCTGAATCTCTATCGCCAGCTCAAGCGCGGTCGCCTCGACTGGCGGTCGCCGCGTGAAGAGCTCTTCCCGGCGCTGGCGTCCTGCCTCGCCGAGGCGCCGGTCTTGCCCGGCTCGTCGCCGAGCGACGTGGACGCGTGGTGCAACCGCACCGCCCGCTTCTTCCACCACTGGCAAGAGAACTCCTGAGCCTCGACCATGAAGTGGGTGCTCTTCATCGCCTTTGCAGCCGTCGCGGTGCCTGTCGCCGCCGTGCTGTGCGCCCTGGGCGGACGTTACCGCGCGGGTCTTCTGGCCCTGCTCGTGGTGACGCCGTTCTTCGGGGACTTGGTGAATATCAACGTCCTGTCGGTGGAGAGCTACCGCGGTCCGGACCGCGGTTTTGAAATCAGCCTGACCGATCTGCTCGCCCTCGGCATGGCCTTCGGTCTTCTCGCGCGCCCGAATCGAATTCGGCGGATTCCGCCGGGCACGGTGCTGTGCTTGCTGCTTTTCGCCGTCGCTGTCGCCGGCGTCCTTTTTGCGCCGCAGCGCCTCTTCGCCGCCTTCACGCTCTTTAAGGCGTTGCGTCTCTACCTGCTGCTCTTCGTCGTCTTCGAAACGGTCCGCCAGGGTATCGACCTGGCGTGGACCTACCGGGCGTGGGCGGGGATGGGCTGTATCAGCGCGTTGCTGGTGCTCAAGCAGAAGTACCTCGAGGGGATCTACCGCATCCACCTTCTCTTCGATCACTCGAATACGGTGCCGCTTTTCCTCAACCTGGTGATGCCGATCGTCCTGCTGTGGGCCCTCGCCGGCCCCGGCCCGCGGCCGGCGATCGACAGCTGGCTCGGCACCGTCGGCGCGCTCGGCATGGTGGGCGCGGTGACCATGACCTACTCGCGGGCGGGCCTAGTGCTCGCCGGCGCCGCGGTCGGGGCGGTCCTGGTGGTGGCGGTTTTGAAGCGGCCTTCGGTGCGCAGCTTCGCCGGCGTCGCCGCCATCTCGGTCCTGGGCGTGATCGGCCTCAGTCTGGTCGCCGACTCCTTGCTCTACCGCTTCTTGAACGCACCGAAGGCGAGTGGCGAAGCGCGGAATGAATTCAATCAAGCCGCCCAGGCGATGGCGGAAGACCACCTCTTGGGCGTCGGCATCAATCAGTACCCGAGGGTGCTGTCGGACGACGGCCGATACCGGAAGTTCATTGGCGTGATGGCGAATGAAAAAGAGGCCGGCGTCGTCCACCATATCTACTGGCTGACGGCGGCAGAGCTGGGATTCGTCGGCCTAGCGCTCTTCCTGCTGCTGCTTCTGCGATTCTGGGCGATCGCCTTCGGCTTGATGTGGAGCCCCGTGCCCACCGACGCGCTCACCGGTTTCGGAGCCTTCTTCGGCTTCGGATTGATCCACGCGCATGGATTCTTGGAGTGGGCGCTGCGCATTTCTCCGGTGGCCTACTTCTTCGCCATCGTCTGCGGACTGGTCGGCGGCCTCGGGGCCCGTCGACGTTTCCGGATATCTGACGTGACTCGCGCCGTGCGCTGGCTGGTGGGGGCGCGTTGGTTCTTTGAACTCTTCCGGCGCCGGGGGACCTCGCGATGACGGTCGAGCTCGATACGACCCCGGAGGCGGCGGTGGAGGAATTCGACAAGCTGCCGATACACCTCGGCACGAAGGCCCAGGCGCTCCTGAGGCGCTGGCCGTGGGTGCCGCTGCTTCTCCTCGTGAGCACCGTGTGCGGCGTCTCCGCAGGTCTTCTCTTGGGCAGCAAAACCTATAAGTCGGAGACGGTCCTGCTCTTTCGCCGCGCCGCCGATAGTGACGGCGAGATCGGCAAGAGCACATACCTGGCGTCCCAGCTCCATACCGTCAAGCTGCCGGACAACCTGATTCGCCTGCGCGAAGGGCTGTCGCTCCCCATGTCTTTGCAGGGCCTCGGCTCGGCGACCGGCGCCCACGTGCGAAAAGACACCGGGCTGCTGGTGATCGAAGCGCGCGCCGATGAGCCGGATGTGGCGGCGGAAATCGCCAACGGCCTGCGCGACGTGTTCCTCGCCTCCCACGTGCGGATCATGGCGCGGGAGGCGGCCGACGCCTTGGACCGCCGCGAGCGCGAAGCGCAGCGTCAGCTCGACAGCGTCGCCACCCAGCTCTCGCGATTGAGCAGCCTCGAGGGGGAGGTCCGCAGCCGCATCGCTGAGGACCGTCGCTCGCGACCCGAAGAAGAAGGCCTGGGCGACGTCAATATCCGGGTCGAACGCCTGCGGGACGTCATCATCGACGATCAGAAGCACCGCTGGAATGAAGCGGAGCTCGATAACTGGGAGCTCCAGCTGGAGCGTGCGGACCGCCTGGTGTTGGAAGGGCTGGTGCCGGCGAGCGAGCGGGACCGCGTGCGGGCGGAGGTGGCGAAGCAAAGGGCGCTCACCATCGATACGACGCAGGTGCGGGAGTGGAAGGACGAGCTCGATCGGCTCTTGGCGGTGGCGCTGCCCAGCGAATCGGCCACGTCGCCATCGGCGCCGGTGCTGCAAGAGATGCTGCTCAAGGACTTCAACCTGCGCCTGGACCACGTCCGCTTGGAGCGGGAATTGCGCGCCATTGCCGAGGAGCGCGTGGACGTGGGCCGCTGGCTCGAAGCGACGTCCGGGCGGGATCTGCCGGACGTTTCGGAGAGCAGCCTCTGCCGTTTCCAGGTCCTGGCTGTCGCGCAACCTCCGATCTGGCCGGAGTCCTCGAATCGCCGACTGATCGCCGCCGCCACCTGGGTGGCGCTGATGGGCGCCGGGCTCTTCATGGTGGTGGCGGTCGAGCTGGTCGACACCCGCTTGAAGTCGGCGGCCGAGGCCGAATGGCTGCTCGATCGCCGCGTCTATTGTGGCTTCGGTCCGCAGGGAGCCCCCGACGACGCCGTGCAGCTGCTTTCGGATCTCTTCCTTCAGCAGGGGCAGGTCCTGCTCACTTCCATCGAACCCCGGGATTCCTCGGCCGCCCGGAAGCTCGGCGAAAGGGTGCGGGACGCCTTGGTGGCCCGGGAGGTCGCCGTGGCGCTGGTCGACGGCGATCGCTCGCCGGAAGCGCTGACCTCGCCTGAGTTCACCGCCGAACTGGAGGCGGCGGTCGCGGACTGCCGCCTGGTGCTGGTGGTGGCGCCGCCGGTCGTCCGCGGCGGCGACTCGCGGGCGGCGCTGCTCAGCAAGCGCGTCGGCGCCACGTTCTGCGTCGTGTCGGCGGAGTCGGTGAGGCGCGGACGCATACAGACCGCCCTTGAACGCATCGAAGAGTGGGCCGGTCCGGTGCTCGGCCTCGCCGTTGACCACATCAAACCCGCCTTTCTTTCCCTCAACCCGTGAATTTTCGACCCGTGCTCTTCGATATCCCGAAAGGAGGCGCCACGCCATGCGCATCTTGATCATCAGCAACCTTTATCCGCCGGAAGTCTTCGGCGGTTACGAGATCTTGTGCGAGCAGGTCGCCTCGGCGCTGCGCGTCCGCGGCCACGACGTGGTGGTCTTGACCACGGGCAGTCCGGCGCCCGGCGAAGGGCCGGGAATCCTGCGCACACTGCGTCTGGAGCAGCCTTTCGGGCGTGAATTTCGGAGCTCGCGCTGGCGTCGTAAGCGCTTAGGTCGCCGCAATGAGGCGGTGACGGCGGTCGCCATCGAGCAGGTCGAACCCGACGTCATTTTTCTGTGGAGTCAACGGCGGCTGACTTTGGGGCCGGCGCGCGCGGCTGAAGCGTCCGGGGTGCCCGCCGCGTGGACTCTGAACGACGAGTACCTCGCGGGCTTCCGGGCGGTCGCCACCAACGGCTTCTTGCGCCGCGGCGTCGGCGCGCTGCTGGATCGGTCGTGGTCGCGCCGCGACACGATCGCGAGCTTGAAACTCGACCACGTGACCGCCATCAGTCGCTGCGTGCGCGATCGGCTGGTGAAGGCCGGCGTGCGGGTTGAGAACGCGGAGGTGATCTACCAAGGGCCGCCGCTCGAGCTCTTCGCCCGCCGGCGCCGGTGCACCCATCGAGTGCGTCGTTTGCTTTACGTCGGCCAGCTGCACCCAGACAAGGGCGTGCACGTCGCCGTCGAAGCCGTGCACCGGCTCGCCGACCGTCACCGGGGCCTCTCGCTGACGGTGCTCGGCGCCGGGAACGAGGTCTACACGCGCCGCCTGCGGGATATGGCGTCTGCGGGGCCGGCGCGAATCCAGCTGCTCGGGGCGGTGCCGCACCGCGAAGTGCCTGAGATCTACCGGCAGCACGACGCCCTGCTCTTTCCGTCGATCTGGGCGGAGCCCTTCGGCCTCACCCATCTCGAGGCCATGGCCAGCGGCTTGCCGGTCATCAGCACGGACCACGGTGGCCAAGGGGAAGCCCTCGAAGACGGCGTGACGGCGCTCTTGGTGCCGGCGGCCGACGTGGCGGCGATGGCTTTTGCAATCCGGCGCTTGGCGGAGGATCCGGAGCTCGCCGCGCGCATCGCCGAAGCGGGGCATCGCCTGGTGCGGGAGCGCCTCAACCTGGGCGCCTACGTCGACCGGCTGGACAACTGGCTGACCGGCATCGCCGGCCAGCCCGCGTGGCGAGGTGCGGCGTGAGCAAGGGGATGCACACCGAAGCTCCTATAAATGATAAAAGCTCATTTATTTTGTCTGGACGCAGAACTTACGCTGATCAATTTTTAAGATTTGCTAGAGATACATCTCTCAGAGAAAACCAGTTATATTTTTATGATTTTAATGCAAAGGCAAACTATGAAATTTCAGATAAAGACCGTATTTATCTATCTGGCTATTTTGGGAGAGATGTATTTAAGTTTGGAGGAGGCTTTGGTCTGAATTGGGGTAACTCAACAGCAACCTTGCGTTGGAATCATATCTTTAACAATAAACTATTTTCTAACCTATCGTTTATTTACAGTCGTTACAACTATAACCTAGAAATTAGTGCTGATGGTATTGATTGGACATCGGATATTGATAACTATAACATTCGTTACGATTTAGGATACTATTTAAATGATAATTTAAAATTTGATTTTGGTGTCAGTGGTATTTACTACACATTTAATCCTGGTCAACTTGACCCGTTGGGCGCAAACTCTGCAATTAACCCAACAAAGTTAGATGATAAGTTTGCTGTTGAAGCTGGTGCTTATGTGAGCTTAGAACATAAAATCTCTGACAAACTTACAGCAGAATACGGGTTGCGCTACAGCTATTTTAACCGTTTAGGAAATCAAACTTTAAATACTTACGCCAATAACCTACCCGTTGTTTACAACGATCAGTTAAGAATTTATGAGCGCGCAAATCCGACAGGAGAAACCACTTATGGTAGTGGTGAAAGTATTGCTACA
>JBCDKB010000046.1:0-28822 GCA_038747035.1 Acidobacteriota bacterium
GGCTTTCTCGGCCAGGTCGCCCGAGCCTTTACGACCCTCGACGCCGAACGCGTCGCCTTTCTGACCGCGGACGATGGAAAGGGCGCTTCGCTGGTGGTGGCCGGAGGCGGCGACGCCGTGGACATCCGAGCCCTCGGCACCGCGGCGGCGGCCCGACTTGACGGTCGCGGCGGCGGTCCCAAGGGGCTCTTCCAGGGCAAAGTCGGGTCCCTCGACCGACGGAGCGAGGCGCTGTCGACCCTGATTCAGGCCGTCGCCGGGGCGTCCGCGGGCTCCGCCGACGCCGATCGATAGCGCCCGCGGAGCGGCCAGATCAAGGCCAGCAGGATGGCCAGGCTGATCGGCCCCAGCCCGGTGTAGGTCCAGGCGGCGCCGATATAAACATTGATCACCAAGAGACCCGCGACGGCCGTCGTGATCATGGCCACGCCCAGCACCTGGTCACGCCACAGCAGGACCGTCGCCACCAGGCTGGCCACGTGGCCGATCACCGAAAAGCTGATCAAGTAGTTGCACAGGATCGGATAGTCCAGCCTCAGCGCGTCGGTGTTGAACGCGAAGTTGGCGAGCGCCGCCGCATGGGCGACGGCGACCAAAACCAGGAAGGCGCGGAGGGCTAGGATCACGGACTCATCCTTTCGCTTGACCGGGCTGGCGCGCGCGTGGAGGACCTCCAGACACTGGCGCTCGCCTGCCCGAAAAGGATATCGCGAGGATCTCGATAAAGGCGCATTAAGGCGCATTAAGGCGCTGTCCACAGCCTCGAAGACGGGCGATTCGCAGCGCCGTCGATTCGGCTCGAGGGACCCGGCCCTCGGCGGGCGTCGTCGGGTGGTAGCCTCCCGCGCGATGCTCAACACACGATGCGCCCAGCCCCTCGGCCCTTACCTCGCCGGACTCGTCCTCTTCGCTCTCTTCGCCGTTCCGGCCCAAGCCGCGGCCGGCGATCAACCCCCGCAGGACGTCACGGCTTCGGATTCGACGCCTTTTGTGCTCGGCGGCATTCAAACCCACGAGCTCGATCACCGCCGCTGGACCGCGGCGCTCCACCAGGCCGGAATGAACGCCGTGCAGGTGACCGCTTATGCCCACCAGGGGCCGTGGTCGACCTCGAAGCTCTGGTACCACGAGGAAGAGCCGGCGGTCCTGCGGGAGATCCGGACCGCCCGTCGCAACGGCCTCCAGGTCGTGCTCGTGCTGCGCGTCGCCCTCGACCACAACGAGCCGGAGAATCGATTCCTGTGGCACGGCCTGACTTACCCGGCGACCGAGTCGGCGACCGCGGAGTGGTTCAAGACCTACACCGCATTCGTCGTCAAATGGGCCCGGATCGCCGCCGCTGAAGGCGTCGAAGTGCTCGGCGTCGCCAGCGAGATGAACTCCCTCGCCGCCACTTTGCCGGTCGAGGAGATTCCGGGCCTCCCCGACTACTACCTCGACGATGAAGCCCAGGCCCGCCTGCGCAACCTCGTCAAGCGCTCCGAGCACCTCTTCACGGAAGACGTGCGGCGCAACCTCGGAGCCGGCGACTTCGAGGTCCTCGACGACTTTCTGGTCGAGCGCAACCAGGCGGAGCGGCGCTGGGCCCGGGTCTTTACCTTCGACGACGGCGAACGCACGTCGGAGCAGCGCGTGGACCTGATGAACGCCAGGCGACGCCTGCTGGAAAGCCACTGGCGAGCCCTCATCGACGAGGTGCGCCGGGTGTACCCGGGTCGCCTCACGCTCGCCGCCAACTTCGACAATTACCACGAGGTGAGCTTCTGGGACGCGCTGGACCAGATTGGAATCAACGCCTACTTTCCGCTCCGAGCGACGCTGGAAACGCCGCTGAGCGTCGACGGCCTGGCCGAGGCGTGGCGGGAGATTTTCGCGGACGTCGACGCCTTCCGAGGGACCCACGGGCTCCGCCAGCCGGTGCTGCTCACCGAGCTCGGCTACACCCAACGCCAAGGGGTCTCCGTCGCTCCATGGTCGTCCAAAGGCTTTATCCCGCTCTGGGATCCCGAGGGCGAGACCGACCGCGACCGCGCCTTTTTCTGGGACGCCCAGCCCTTCGTGCCGAAAGAGCGAGCGATGGCGCTCGAAGCGCTCCACCGGGCCTACCGCGCCGGCCACGCCGACCTCGCCGGCGTTCTTTACTGGAAACTCTCGTCGGTGAGCGCCCTCGCCCGTTTCGAACCTTTCATGCTCTACCTCGGCGTCGACGCCACCGATCCGGCCTACGACGCCCTGCGCCTCTTCGCCGACGGCCTCCACCCGCTGCCGCCGCGAAGCCCCGGCGACGATCGCTACCTCCAGGCCGTCGACGCGATCGTGCGCGGTGACGCCGAGGGGCTCCGAGGCCTGCTCGACGGCGGCGTGCCGTCAGCGCCGAAAGGGCAGTCGCCCCTCCTCCACCTGGCGACGCGCCTCGGCCACGTCGAGATCGCCTCCCGGCTGCTCGACGCCGGCGCCGGTCGCGGCGAGGCCGACGCCGCGGGCCTGCTGCCGCTCCACTGGGCGTGCTACCAGCCCTCGCCCGCGATGGTCGACCTGCTGCCGCCGCCGGAAGGGACGTCCTGGCGGGACGGTGACGGCGAAACGCCGATGATGAAATGCGCCCGCCTCGACAACGTCGACGTCGCCCGGCGCCTGCTCGAGCGGGGCGACGCCCTCGACGCGGTCAATGATCGCGAAGAGACCGCCCTCCACCTCGCCGCGGACCAAGCCACCCTCAAGACCGTCCGCCTGCTGCTCGACGGGGGCGGCGACGTCGACGCCGCGGACCTGGACGGCCAGACGCCGCTCCACGTCGCCGCCGAACGCGGAGACGCCGCCATCGTGCGCGCCCTGGCGAAAGACTCCAAAGGGCTCCCCGACGGCAACGGCAACCTGCCGGCCCACTACGCGGCTTACTTCGGCCAGGCGGAAGCCTTCCGGATCCTCTTCGATCCCGAGGCCGTCTTCCGCGTCAACGCCGACGGTCGAAATATGCTGCACCTCGCGGCCCACGGCGGCAGCCTCGAGATCCTCAACACCGTGCTGCCCCACTTCCCCACCGTCGACGGCACCGACAGCGGCGGCTGGACGCCGCTCTTCCACGCCATCGAAGCGTCCCGCGTCCCCGCCGTGGTTCGTCTCCTGGAGGCCGGAGCCGCCCAAGGCCACCGCGCCGCCGACGGCATGACGGCCCTCCACCGCGCCGCCAAAGGCTGGGAGGCCCGCACCGTCAAGCGCATCCTCGAGTCGCGGGGGGCGGAAGGCACCGTCAACCTCCAAGACCCCGACGGCAATACGCCCCTGCACCACGCCGCCGGCTGGGGCCGCACCGAAAATATCCACTACCTACTCGCCGCCGGCGCCGATCCCGCCCTCAAGAACGCGGAAGGCGACACCCCCTACGACGTCGCCCACGACGCCGAACGCCGACGGGCGGCACTAGCACTAGGGCGCGATCAGTCCTATCGGCGCCTTGGACTTAACCGATAGTCCAGGGTCTCAGCCGGCTGAGGTCCCGGCTCCCATGGACGACAGCCAGAACCAAGACTCGGGCTTCTTCAGCCCTGTAGACAATCCTATAGGTCTGGAATAATAGTTCTCTAACATCAGGGTGGTCTGGGGTTTCCCTAACCTGCCGACCGCGGTGCGGAAATACCCTCAAACCCTCTACCGCATCCAGAATCCGAGCGACGAAGTGGCTCGCGTACTTCTCAGAGTCCCGACCAATGTAGTCATGGACTGCCTGCAAATCATCGACAGCTGGATCCGCCCAGGCGATCTTCATTGGCTACGAAATCGTCTTCTCACATCCTCGTGGCTCTGGACCCGACCCTCTTCCCCAGCTCGAATAGCTTCCTGAATCTTTTGCCGGACATGGACCTGGTAGACCAGATCGTCGAAGGTCGCCTCGTCGGGCAGCCTTTCGACTAGTTCCTTAGCCTGCTCCTTGATCGTTGGCATGGAGGCATTCTATCGCCTGCTGACGTGGAAGATTTGCGCCCCGATCCCTCATACGGCTCGGGTAAAGAGATCCAACGCCACCGATGTGATGTCGAGGCGGGACTCGAGGTGGATCGGGGGCAGACGTTCGGCGCCGTTGGCAGCGCCCCAGATGGCTCCAGCCATGGCCGCGATGGTGTCGACGTCGCCGCCGATCTTGATGGCGAGGTCGAGCATCGTCTGGAAGGGTTGGTCGAGGTGCCTGAGGGCGAGGCAGATCGCCGTCGGACACGAGTCGACGGCGGCGACGCCGCGGCCGAGGCGTTGCCGGATCTCACGGGGCGTGACTTCTGGCGCTGCGGAAGCCTCGCCCTTCCGGGTCCAGCTTGCGACGAGATCCAGCTTCGCCCGCATCTCCGGAGTCTCACTGGCGGCGAGGGCTTCCTCGCCGATCGTCGTGGCCTCACCGCCAAGAAGCGCCGCGCGGGTCGCCACGGCGATGACCACGGCGCCATCGACGCCGAGCGGGTGGGCGTGGGTGATCATCGCCGAAGCTCTCGCGGCCTTGACCATCGCCGTTGGATCGTGGTGAAAGAAGAGCGGCAGGACCGGCGAGCGCATGGCGGCGCCGTTGCCGAAGGAACCTTCCGGGTAAACCGCCCGCGACGCCGTGCGCCACGATTCGCCGGCGCGGATGCGTTTCAGGACTCGGGCCGCGCCGGGACCGTACCCGCGTCGCCAGACGTAGCTCGCCGCGAATCCAGTCGCTAACGCATCGACGTCGAGCTCCCTCTCTTCGAGGAGCGAACTCCCCATATCAAGCGCCATCTGCGTATCGTCGGTAAAGCGGCGCCGCCCGTCGAGCGTCCGGCCGATCAAGAGCCACAGCCCGCGCTCGAGCCAGCCCCCTTCACGGCCCGCACCCAGCGCGTCGCCGACGGCGAGGCCGAGAAGACAACCCGCAAAGCGATCGGGCCCTGGATCGGGCCGCCACTCGACGCCGGCCTGCCATCGCTCCAAGGCGGCGCCGAGCCCCCAGCCACTCGCGCGGCCGAAATCCGGCTGCAGGTGGTACGCACAGAGTCGCAGGCCGGCGAGGGACCGCCTCGAGCACCCCGCCCATTGGCACTCGACCCTCGAGCGCAGCCGCTTCCATTCCTCCGCCGTCGCCTTGTCTTCAGAGCGCTGATGGGCACGGACCTTCGCGAGGGCCTCGGCCGCCCGCAGGTGGTCGGAAAGGGCGTGCGACCTTTCCCGGGCGCACCAAGCGATCCATTCCGAGGGATCGGCATCCGGAAAATCCGGCGGCGTCCAACCTTCGATCTTTGGACTGCGGTGACGACGAACGTGCCCGATAAAGGCCTCGGGCAGCCGCACCCCATGGTCCCATACGTAGTGGCCGAGGTCATCGGGCCAAACCCATACGCCGTCGGTCAGCTCCCGGTTTCCAAATGCGTGTCCACAGCCAAAAAGACACGGGGTCCCGCAGCAGCGGTATCGGCAAAACTCCTCTCCCGCGTCCAGGTAGTCCGCGAGCTCTCTTCGAAGCGGCTCCGGGACATCGCCGACCAGCTCCTGCGGCGGCGGCAAGTCGACGTCATCGAGGGAGTGCATCCAAACTCCGATCAACTTCGGCGTCGACGTGAGGTCCGGCATGCCCTCTCTTACGCCGGCGGCTCCTCACCGTCTAATTCACCCGCTCCGGAGAGCCCGTCGAGAAGCGCCTTCCAGGCTTCGACCTCACGGTCAGGGTGGAATCGCGGCGCCAAGGCGCGACTGCGCGCTTCGAGGTCGTGGCGGAGAGCTCGGTCGGTTTCGAGGCGGCGTAAGAGCGCGGCCAGGGCCTGCGTATCGCCGACGTCGAAGTAGGCCGGATGGTCATCACCGAGCATGCCGAGGGAGCCGGAGATGCGGGTGGAGAGCACGGCCGTGCCGGCGACTATGGCTTCTGAGACCACGTTGGCGCCGCCTTCCATGTGAGAAGTGATAACCATGGCGTGGCAGCGCTTGAGCAGCCGGCGAACTTTCCACGGCGGCAGGTTGCCGAGCCATCGGTATCGCGGGTTGGAGGCCGTTTCAGCGAGGGCCCGGCGCTCCATCTCAGGGTGAAGCGCGCCGCCGGCGTGGAGGACGCGGATCTTCGAGTCTTCCGGCAGCAGGCGGGCGGCTTCGGCGGCGCGGAACGGATCTTTCACCGGGCGCAGGTGGCCGACGACGCACACGTCCACGGTCCGGCGGCTTTTCGCCACCGGACTCGAGCTCGCCACCGCGGATTGCAGGATCACCGCCGTCTTGTCGCGGAGGGCGTCGGGGAATCGCTCGAGTCCCGCCGGCTGGAGCACGATCAGCCGGTCGGCCCACTCGAGGGACTTCCAGGCCTCCCGCGAGCTTTCCAGATCGCCGTAGAGGTCGGTGCCGGTGAGCGTGACGACGAGCAAGCGGCCGTGCCGGCGACGGTGAAAGGCCTGGATGGCGTCGAAGCTCTTCCGCGCATGGAGCGCCACCAGTAGATCGTAGCCAGACGCGTTCACGGCGCGCCCGTCGTCGCTGTGGACGATCTCCACGCGATGACCGAGCCGGCGCAGGATCGCACGCCAGCGCGACGCCGTGACCCGATTGCCCCGGCGCGATCGCACGGCGGGGCTCACCATGCAGATGCGTAACGGACGTTCAAGCGACACGGTTCTTGACTCCACGGGATCTGGCGAGGACGGTGTCTCCGGTCACGATATGGACGGCGCCGGGCATCACGAATCAGCCCTCTTGTCGAAGTCGCTACCCGCGTGGGGGTTTGAGAATCAGGAAGCCGGGGGACGCGACTCCAGCTTATCGGGCACTTTGAAGTGACGCACGTCAATTTCCCTTCATATAGCGCCGGAACGCCGAGGCCTCGACGAAGGCGGACCCCAGGCCTTGGAAAGTGGAAGACCGAGGGCCGCGGAGACGACATAGGATGGGGCCTGTGACCACGCTCCGAGACCCTTCCGTGCTCATCATCGGCGCCGGCGCCACCGGAATGTTGGCGATGATCCGGCTCCGCGACGCCGGCGTCTCCGACATCACGATCGTCGAGAAGGCGGACCGCGTCGGCGGCACCTGGCGTGAGAACACCTACCCTGGCGTCGCCTGCGACATTCCGTCACACCACTATTGTTACACCTTCGAGCCGGCCCGGTGGCAGTTTCAGTGCGCCAAAGGGCCGGAGCTCCAGGACTATATGGAGCACGTCGGAGAGAAATACGGCGTCACCGAGAATGTTCGCTTCAACACGACGGTGACGTCGATCGTCTACGGCGACGGCGACGGCGACGGCGACGGCGACGGCGACGGCGACGGCGACGGCGAGCCCGAGGGCGACGGGCAGGCTCGAAGCGACGGCAGACGTCGGCGATGGACGGTCCGCACCGACCGCGGCGACACCTTCCGAGTCGATTTCGTGATCGCCGCCACGGGTATCTTGCACCACCCGAAATTTCCCCGGATACCGGGCCTCGCGGACTTCGCCGGCGACACCTGGCACACCGCCCGCTGGCGCCACGACGTCGACCTCGACGGCCGAAGGATCGGCGTCATCGGCACCGGCTCCACGGCGCATCAGCTGATTCCCGAGCTCGTCGACGCCGGCCACGACGTGCACGTCTTCCAGCGGACCGCCCAGTGGGTCTTCCCATTCCCGAATTGGGGGTTCCCGGAGTGGCTGCGGGAGCGCTGGCGCCGGAAACCTCGGCGCATGGGGAAGTGGAAGTGGTTCTACCGCCACTTCATCGAGCAATTCTTCGTCAAAGCCACGATCGGCCGTCCGGTGCAGAACTTCTTGCTTCGCGCCGCCACCCGAGCCCACCTGCGGTTCGGCATCCGGGATCCCAAGCTCCGTAAAAAGCTCACGCCGAGCTACGGCATCGGCTGTAAGCGCATCGTCGTCAATACGACCTTCTACCCCGCGATCCAGGCGCCGAATGCGCACCTCGTCACCGAAGGCATCCGCCGGGTGGAAGACAAGGGCATCCGCTTGGAAAGCGGTGAGCTCGTGCCGCTCGACGTCCTGGTGCTGGCCACCGGCTTCCACAACTTCAACTACATGCGTCCGATGGAAGTCGTCGGCCGGGGTGGCCACACCATCGAAGACAGCTGGGGGGACGGCCGGTACCGCGCGCTCCGCGGCATCCTGCTGCCCCACTTTCCGAACTTCTTCCTCATGCTCGGCCCGGGCACACCGATCGGCAATAACTCGGTGATCGGTATGTCGGAGGTCCAGATGGATTTCGCGCTGCAGCTCATCGAGCGCTGGCGGCGCGGCGACGTCGACGCCATCGAGCCGACGCCGGAAGCCGTCGAACGCTTCACCGCTTACCTGAAGGCCGGCTTGGGATCCACGGTCTGGAACGGCGGCTGCCAGAGCTGGTACCAGGACGCCGACGGCCAGCCGGTGATTTTCCCGTACTCGTGGGCTGAATTCGTCGACTCCATGGCCGAGGTCAAACCCGGGGAGCTGCGATCGGACTGAGCCGACTCCCTCCCTTTTTCTCGCCTCTCCGAGTAGAAGCCCAAGGCGCATTGCAAAACGCTGTGCTCGAGCTCCCTGAAACGACCCCCGGCCCGCCATGCAGCTCCGACCTCTTGCCCCCATCTTCGCCGTCCTCCTCGCCGTCTTCCACGCGGCCGCCTTCACGCCGCTGTCCGCGGCGTCCGCCCCTGCCGACACCCCTCCGGAAGCGCCGGGCCCACGGTTCCCCGTCACGGGCTCCGTCACCGACACCGACGGCGCCCCCGTGGAGGGAGCCCGGGTCTATCTGGCGGCCTACCTCAGCGACTACGAGGTGGCGTCCCGCGTCTTTGAACGCCGAGGCGTCGAGCGGACCTTTGACCGCACGACCACCGACGCCGGCGGTCGCTATCGCCTGCGGGCTCCGGCGGGCGGGCTCTTCCGCGTCATCGTGGCCGCCGACAATTTCCGCCCGATTCAGCGCCGCACCGGCGCCGTCACGGCGCCGGTCCAGCTGCCGCCGGCCCCCTTGCCGGCGGCGACCACGGCGGGGGTTGTGCTCTTCGATGACGACGGCGCCCCGATCGCAGACGCCGCCGTGGCCGCGTGGCCAGACCCGAATCGAAGCTCAGCCAGCG
The DNA here is from genome assembly GCA_038747035.1 of Acidobacteriota bacterium. Lineage (GTDB taxonomy): Bacteria > Acidobacteriota > Thermoanaerobaculia > Multivoradales > J023 > JAUIJL01. The sequence continues at coordinate 9,043 of JBCDKB010000046.1, forward strand.
ACTGGCTCCCCTACAACCCGCCCACCCGAAGCGACGAGTCGGGCCAGGCCCACCTGCGGGCGGGGGCCGACGAATATCCGACGCTGACCGTCGCCAGGGCTGACGGCGCGCCGATGTGGCTCACCCTCGGAAAAAGCAGCGCCGAGCTCGAGACGGCGCCGGGCCAGCCGATGGCGGTACGCGCCGTGGACCGGGAGGGCCGTCCGGTGCCCGGGGCGCTCTTCTTCCTCGGACAGCTGCCCCTGGCTCGCGCCGACGGCGACGGGCGGGCGACCCTCTTCGTGAGCTACAGCGGCGTCGACGCGGAGGTTTCCGACGGCGTCCTCAGCGGTAGCGTCTCCCTGCGGCTGCCGACGCCGACCGACGGGGGCGCCCCCCGGGCCGAGCCCCGGGAGCCCGCCGAGACCGTGGTTGTCCTGGAGCCGCCGCGCACGGTCAGCGGGCGGGTGATCGACGCCCGGCGTCGGGTGCCGGTCGCGGAGGCGCTGGTCTGGTCGTGGGCCGACCCGAGCGCCGCGGTCCGCACCGACGGGCTCGGACGCTTCGAGCTGCCACTCCCTGACCGACCGGTGGAGGCGGCGGCGGCGGGCTACAAAGCTAATAGCGCCGAGGTCGACGCCGAGGTCGGCGCACTGGCGGACCTCGTCCTCGAACCCGCGGCGGCCGTCTCCGGCGTGGTCACCGCCGGCGGCTCGCCCGTCGCCGATGCGCAGGTCGGCGTGCTCCCCGTCGGTCCGGATGGCGGCATCCCGCCGACCACCGCCACCGACGGCCAGGGACGCTTTCACCTCTCGACGCTCGACGTCGATACCGCCTACGAGCTGCACGCGAGCGCCCCCGGCTTCGCGACCGCCCTCAAGTCCCTCGCCCCGCTGGGCGTCGGCGAGGTGAGCCCCCCCGTGAACGTGACGCTGATGGCCCCGCTCCGGGCCTTCGGCCACGTGATCGACGCGGACGAGCACCCCCTCGCCGGCGCCTCGGTCGACCTGCTGGTGGGGGGCGACCCGGAGGCGCTGCGCCGGGTGCTGGTGCGGACCGGCTTCAGCCCGCCGCCGCTCGCGGCCACCACCGACGCGGCAGGGCGGTTTGAAATCGACGGCATCGACCCCGGCACCTACCGGCTCCGCGCCAGGTCTCCGGGTCTCGCGCCCACCCGGGTGCCGGGACTCGCGCTCGACCACCCCGACGACGGGCCCCAAGGCCCCATTGACCTGGGCACGATCGTGGTCGTCGCCGGCGCCGCCGTCGACGGCCTCGTCACGGACCCGGGGGGTAGACCGCTACCCGACGTCTCGATCACCACGGTGCCGGCGATGCGCTCGGTGACCGCGTTCCTCGAGACGAGGCTCGATGACGCGGCGCCCGTTCTCTCGGATGAAAGCGGGCGCTTCCGCCTCGACAGCTTGATCCCCGGCGAGACCCTCACCCTCGCCCTCCGGAAGGAAGGCTGGATCGGCGAGACGACCTCGGTGACGGCGCCGGACGCCGACCGGCCGCCGTCGGAAATCAGCTTGGTGATGCGCCGCGCCGTCACGCTCGTCGTCCAGGTCCACGACGAAGACCGGCGACCCGTGCCGAACGCGAACGTCGCGCTTTACTTTCCGGCCGGCGGATCGGCCGGCGTCCACTTTACGGACGCCTCCGGGCGAGCCTCCCTCGGGCCGCTCGCCGCCGGCACCTACTCGCTCTCGGTGGCGGCGGAAGGCTACCTGCCCGACCTGCGCACCGGCCTCGAGATTTCCGGTCACTCGCCGCTCGACATCGAGCTGCGGCGCGGCGTCGAGATCCGCGGCGTGGTCCTTTCCCCCGACGACACCCCGGTCGCCGGCGCCACCGTGTCCAGTCCCGGCGCCGGACGCGCGCAGGCCACCACCGACGGTGACGGCGCGTTTCGCCTCGGCGGACTGGAACCGGGTCGGCGGCTTGTGATCGCCCAACATCCGAAGTGGGGCGTGGTGCGCGCCGGCGTCGAGGTCGCCCGTTCGGACGACGGGGGGAACCCGGTCGTCGAGCTGCGCTTCCCCGCCGGCGTCACCGTCCAAGGCGTCGTGCTCGACGAATCCGAAGGCACGCCCGTCGCCGGCGCCGCGGTCCAGCTCGACGTCGGTACCGGCGCACCGAACCTCGCCGGGCGCCCCGTGACGCCGGTCACCGCCGACGGGGACGGCCGATTCACTTTCCCCAACGTGCCCCCCGGCGTCTACACCCCGAGCGCCAGCCACGCCGACTACGCCCGCACCGCCGGCGAGCCGTTCGAAGCGTCGAGGACTCCGGTCCGCGGGCTCCGCCTCGAGCTCGGCCGCGGCGAGGCTATCGCCGGCCGCCTGCTCGGCGTCGACCTCAGCGCGCTGTCCCGCGTCCAGGTGAGGCTCCTCTCCGATCGATTTGAGTCGCGCACCGCGTCGCCGGACTTTGAAGGGCTCTTCCTCGTCGACCGCGTGTCGGCGGGGACGTGGACGATCCGCGCCGACGTCGACGGACGGACGCGGTCTGAAACGCTCTCGGTAGAGGACGGCGACGGCGTCGTAGAAGTCGAAATCGACCTTGAGGCCGGCGCGGATGTGGACGGGACGGTGAGCCGCGGCGGGGCCCCGGCCGGCGGCCTGTGGGTCATCGCCACCCACCGCGACGAGCGCGCGGAATTCTCCGCGCGCAGCGGACCTGACGGACGCTTCACCCTCCGGGGCCTCGAGGCCGGGGACTATCGGGTCGATATCCGCAATGCGCGCGGCGACGGTCTGCACCATGCGCTGGTCCCCGTCGACGGGCCGTGGGACTTCGAGCTCCGCACCGGCGTCGTCGCCGGCCACGTGCTCGACCCCGACGGCGTCGGCCTCGCCGCCGAGCTCTTCCTCTCCGTCAACTACGGCCCGGGCGTCACCCGCGGCGGCCGACGCTACGTCGCCGACCGCTCGGGGCGGTTCGCCCTCGGCGAGCTGGCGGACGGCGGCTACCGCCTGACCGCCAAGGCCATCGGCTTCGCAGAGCTGCGGCGCCCATTTGACGTCGTGGACGGCGAAGAGCTCGACCTCGAGATCGTGCTCACACCGTCCGAAGGCTTGAGGCTACGCCCGGTCCGCGCCGACGGCGGACGGCCGAGCCAGCTCACGGTCGCCACCGTGCCCCCCTCGGGCCAGGGCTTTACGGTCACCTCGGTCGCCGTCGACGCCGACGGTCTGCTCCACCTGCCCTTCCTCGCCCCGGGCACACAGACCCTGGTGGTCCGCGAAGAAGGCGGTCCGAGCCTCGAGCTGACGGTGGGGGTCGCCGGTTCCGGGCGCCAGCCGATTGACGTCCGCCTGCCCCGGGGTGGACGGCTGACGGTCGACGCGACGGCGCTCTTCGACGCCGGACACGCCGTCGACGCCCAGGTGCTGCGCGACGACGGCACGCCCCACCGCTCGATCGGCGGCTTCTATGGTCACCTTCGCCAGGACCTGCTGCGCGGTCCTGCGGGCCCGACCCCGTGGCCGCTCGTCGCCGGCGAGTACGAGGTCTTGGTCACCGCCGACGACGGCCGGGAGTGGCTCATTCCCGTGGCGGTGGTCGACGGGGCCGACGTCAGGGTGACGGTCCCTTAGGGGGACCCGAGATCGAGGTCGACCCACACCAAGAAATGGTCACTCGCCCGCCGATCGCGGCCGCCGCGCACCGCGTCAAAGAGCGGATCGCCGTCGACCGGCACGAAGACGCCCGCGTCCCGCACCCGCAGATCCTTGGTCGGCAAGACATAGTCGATGCGGCCGAATCCCGACGTCCGGGTGCGGGAGTCGCCCGGGTAGGCGCCTCTCCTGGGGTCGACGCCGAGGTCGCCGGCGCTCCGCGGTTCAGGGTCCTGGAGGCGGGGGTGGTCGAGCAGTTGGTCGATGGCCCGCTCTTCACCCAGGGCCTCGCCCCGCACCGGATCGGCGTTCAGATCGCCCATCACCACCGCCGAGGCGCCGGCCGCAAAGCCGCCGCGCCGGCCGAGGTCATCGACCATCCACGACGCCGACTCCCCGCCGCTCAGGTAGTCGGCCACCAGCCGAATCTCATCAAAGTTGCGCCGTCCGTTGCGGTCTTCATCGCCGTCGAAGACCGGCGGCGTCGGATGGCTCGCGAGGATGTGGAGGCGCAGCGGCGGCGCCGAATGCCGCGGGATCTCCAGCGGGACATCCCAAAAGCTCTTGCTCGAAAGGCGCAGTAACGCCGCCTCTTCGGCGCTATACCAAGCCGGCCGACCGTCGCGACCGTCGGGGATTCGATGGCCCGGCATGGTGATCCAGCGCAAGGCCCGGAAGCTGCGGACGGCGTCGTCGTCGAGCGGCCACCGCGAGAGCAGCGCCATGCCGTACTGCCCCGGATAGCGGCCGAAACCCCACGCGTCGTCGGGATCCCCGAGGGCGCCGTTATTGTCCAGGTCATAGCCCGAGGGCACACCCGTATTCACCGGCGCCGTGAACACGTGGGGGTAATCGATCGGCGGCGACTCCCCGTCCGTCTTGAGGTAGCCGTCGATGAACGCGCGGGCGACGTCGCGGTCCGCGTCGTAGTCGATCTCATTGAGCAGCAGCACGTCGGGCCGGATCCGGCGGATGACCGCGGCGGCGGCCAGCAGCTGGGGGTGGTGGCCGCCGCCCGCGTCATCGACGTGGTCGATCTTCGCCGTCCCGAGCTCCCAGACGTTGAATTGGGCGATCCTGACGGTCCCTTCCGCCGCCGGGGACTGTCCGCCGGCGAGGCCTGGAGCGCCGAGCGCAAGGGCCAAGAACACCGCCGACGCCCGGGACGCCGGCCGCTGGAGCCGGCGGGGGCTAGGACGAGCTTCAGACTTCATGCTTCGAGTCAGTGGTGCCATGCCTTGTGCTTATCATGGCCCGCCCGAGGGAGGTGCCTTCGGTGGCCGACTGGGGCGACCGACCTGCGGGCCGCGTCAATCCGAAAGCGGAGGGGCGGTCTCCTGGAGTCGGTGCCACTCCCGGGCCAGGTTCTTATTCTCTCGGGTCGCATCCGCGAGCTTCGTCAAACCGCGGTCGCGGGTTTCAGGCCGGAGCGTGAGCAGGGCGCCCTCGACCGCCAGCGCCTCCGTCAGCCGCCGGTCGAGGCGCCGGGCCTCTTCGGCGGCGGCGAGCGCGTCGGCTAGCTCGCCGTCCGCCGGTTCGAACCCCGCCCCGTGCCTCCGCCAAGTCCACATCGCGAGGGCCAGCGCATTGCGGGCGTCTTCGGGGGCGCCCGCGCGGGCTTGTTCGAGGCTGGTGCGGGCGGCGGCAAAGAGTCGACGGGCGCGGTCGACATCCCCCCGGGCGGCGGCGTCGCGGGCGAGCAGCGTCTGCCCTTCTCCACGGAGGCGCACCGCGTCGGCGCGGTCCGCATCGAGCTCCAGCGCCTTGGCGGCATGGTCGAGGGCGCGGCGCGCGAAGGCCCGCGGGTCCTGGCCGGTATTCACGGCGAAGGTCGCCTCCACCAAATTCAGATCGGCGAGCTCTATGTAGGGCCCCGGCAGTCCGGCCACCTTCCCTAAGCCGCCGGCGTACAGACGCCGCGCCTCCGCCGCATGGACCGACGGATCGAGGCCCCGGCGGACGTCGCTCCTCGCCAGCTCGAGGTGGGTCTGGCCGGCCATAAAGTCGGCAAAGAAAGCCAAAGGGAAGGCCTCCTGTGCCTTGCCGGCCCACGCCAGCGTCTCCATGAAGTGGGCCGAGCCGTCTCGCCCAGTTTTTTCGAACCATCGTCCCCGCATGAAGCCGATGACCACGGCGGCGGAGAAAGAGCCCACTCGCCCAGGATCCAGCTCGACGGCCTTCTGCGACGCGGCGGCGGCCACACCGAGGGCGTCGCTCGGATCCTCACCGGCCCGCTCGAGGTATTCCGCGAGCCGAATCTGGACCAGGGCCAAGTGCCCCTGGGCGACCGCCGAGTCCGACTCCAGGGCGATCGCCGATTCCACGGAGCGGGACGCCAACGCCAGGTCTTCGCGGGGATCGAGACCGCGGTGCATCTGGTAATTCGCACGTTCGGCGTAGGCCACCGCCAAGCGGTGGTGGACCTGGTGGGTATCGGCGCCGAGCCGAAGGGCTTGGGCGAAATGCTCGATCGTGGTGTTAAGCGCCGCCGTCGGGTCCTCGCCGGTCTGCTCCAGGAAGGTCCCCCGCGAGTAGTGGCCGAGGCCGAGGTAGCGCTCAACTTCAGCCCACGCCGCCACCCGCCGCTCGGACCCCCGCAGCGGCTCGACGAGCGCGGTGAGCTCCGCCAGGGACGGGGACGGGTCCTTACGCTGATCCCACACTTCGTTCTCGATTCGGTTGACGATAGCCATGGCTATCGCCAGCCGCGACTCCACCTGGCCTGGCGCCACCGACGCCGCCCGCCCACAGGACTCTTCCACCGAGGCGCCGCCGTCGTCGAGGTCCTGCAGCCCATAGGACGTCACGTAGTTGTAGTGGCTACTCTCGATGCGACAAAGGCGCAAGTGACCTTCAGGACTGCTGCGGGCGATCGCCAGCCCTTCGCGGGCCGCCGTCCGCGCCGCGTCGAAGAGCTCGAGGGATTCCGCTCGTTCGCGCTGACGCTGGTCCGCCTGCCTTTCAAGGATCTGGGCTTCAAGGAACTTCGCCTCGAAGAGGCCCGGATCGCGCCGAGCGGCGGCGCGGGCTTGGTCGAGGGCACCGTCGAGATCATCGCGGTAGTACGCCACGCGGGCGGTGAGCAGTTCCGGCAGCTCCCCGGCCCCGGCGGCCCGAGACAAGGCGACCAGGGCCGGGTCCCGCAGCGTCCGCTCCGCCAAGTCGCGCATCGCATCCCGGGTGGCTCGATCCGAGGTCCGCACCGACGCGTCGAGCGCCTCTTCATAGAGCCGACCGAGGGTCCTGCCGAGGGCCACGGAGACCTCAGGACGTCGATAGCCGGCGCCCCATGCGGCCTCGAGGTGGCGTCGGGCGTCCTTGAGATCTCCGACGCTGAGGGCGCTCCGCCCGAGGGCATAGGCCGCCAGACCTCGATTGCCGGAGTAGAGATCCTGGCTCTTGGCCTCGAGGGATGCGATGTCGCTCCGGATCGCTTCGATCTCGGGCGTGAGGTCGTGGGTCGGCAGCAATGACGCCACGCGCAGACGCCACTCCGCCCGTTCGACCTGCCGGGTGAGCTCCTGACTCACCTGGGCCAACTCCGCCGCCCGGGCGCGGGCCAAGAGCGCTTGCGCGGCGAGTCCGAGCAGGGCCAAGAGCGCCAAAGCCGCGGCGGCCGTCGGCCAGCGGTGGCGGGAAAGCCACAGGCCGGCCCGGTAGCCGACGCCGCCGGGGCGCGCCGCCACCGGACGCCTCCCTAGGAATTGGCGCAGGTCCCGGGCCAGGGCCGCGGCGGAGTCGTAGCGGTCGTCGACGTCCCTCGCTACGGCCTTGCGGGCGATGAAACCCAGGTCCCCTCCGAGCTGTCGCCGGAGGGCCGAACGACTCACTTTCCGCTCCTCCGCCACGCGTTCCGCCGTGTCGCGGTCGATGCCGCTCGAGAAGCGCGTCGAGGGCGCCGGCGGCTCCTCGCTAGACACCTGATCGCGCAGCTCGGCGTAGCTGGAGCCGTCGAAGGGCCGCAGGCCCGCCAGGAGCTGGTAGAGCAGGACCCCGAGCGAATACACGTCGGTGCGGGTATCGATATCCAGATCGCCGCGCAAAGCCTCCGGGCTCATATAGGCCGGCGTCCCGTAGATCTTGCCGCTGAGCTCGACCGAGGCCGGACGGTCCAGGGACTCGGCGATCCCGAAGTCGATGATCTTGGGCACCGCCGCGCCGTCGATGTCGCTGACCAAGATATTGGTCGGTTTGAGGTCGTGGTGGATGATCCGACGGCGGTGGGCGTGATCGAGCCCCCGGCACACCGAGATCATCAGCTCGATCCGCCCGCGGAGATCCAGGCCCCGGTCGCGGCAATAGGCGTCGATTCGCTGCCCGTCGATCACCTCGAGGGCGAAGAAAGGGCGCCCGTCCTGGGCGGTGCCGGCGTCGAGGATGCGGGCGATATTCGGGTGCTCGAGGCGCTGGAGCACGGCCCTCTCCGCCGATAGCCGCAGCTGGGCCTCATCGTCGAGGACGGCGCGGCGGACCAGCTTGAGCGCGACCCGCCTCTCCAAAGGCTCGTATTGCTCGGCGAGGTAGACCTCCCCCATGCCGCCCGCGCCGAGCAGCTCCAGGAGGCGATACGGGCCGATCCAGCGCTCCCCGACGGCGTCGAGCTCCGCGCCCGGACACTCTGAACCCCAGTCCGGTTCGGGCGCTCCGATCTCCGCCGCGGCGGAGGCCGCTAAGAAGTCCGTCGCCATCTCCTCGACCGCGAGCATGGCTTCGAGCTCCTCCAGCAGGGCTGGGTGCTCACGGCCGAAGTCAGCCACAAAGCTGCGCTGCGCGTCGCCCTCGAGCTCGAGGGCACGCATCAAGGCCCGCCCGAGCATTTTTCGCCGCTCGACGCTCACCGCGTGACCAGCCGGTCTTGGTTCTCGGGACTCAGCATCGGTCCAGTCTATGGAACGGCTCGCCCACCCGGGCTCGAGGGCACATTCGCCGGAGAAATAGGTCACGACACAAGAGCCGGGATGGGCCCGCTTTCCGCCTGGAGAAACGAGTGTTTTTCCCCTCTACCCGTCAGCCATTGCCCCACCACTAACAGCCCAAGCTGGTAAAATTCACGCATCTAAAGGCACTCGGGGCTCGACCCCTACCCTTTGAAGGTATTTCCCTAATGACAAGCCACCTCGTCACGTCTTGTCGGCGACGCCGTCGACTTTCTCTCCTATCCTTGGCCGCCACTCTTCTCGCCTTCGGGGCGGGGGCACCCGCGGCGATCGCCGACGGGCCGTCCCTGATTGTTGACCTGGAAACCACTCCGACAGGCTCCGGGCCGGCGAGCTTCCTCGAGTTCGAAGGTCAGACTTATTTTTCGGCGGACCGCGGAGACGTCGGCCGTGAGATCTTCGTCAGCGACGGCACCGCCGCCGGCACCCGTCTTTTCGTCGACGCTTACCCCGGGCCGACCTCATCGGCGCAGAATTTTGGCACCACGCCGCGGGGAATGCTCGCCGCCGAAGGACGCTTCTTCTTCATCGCCGAAGGCCCCGGGGCGATCCAGCTGTGGGTCGCCGACGCCGACGGCGCCGCCGCGATCGAGTTAGCCGGCGACGACCCGCCCCGGGTCGATTCCATCCTCGGTTTCCTGAACGGCCGCCTCTTCTTCGCAGCCGCCACGGACGCCGCCGGCGAAGAGCTCTGGTCCACCGACGGCACCGCCGCGGGCACCGAGCTCGTGAAAGACCTTGCCCCGGGCCCGGCCTTCGGCAACCCCGAGCCGTTTACGTTTTTTGGCGCGCACGCCTATTTTTCAGCGGGCACCTCCGGCGAGCGCGAGATATGGCGGACCGACGGCACCGCCGAAGGCACGGTGCGCATCACAGATTTCGCCAGCTCTGACAGCCGCCTTTTCTGCAATAGCTCCACGGAACGATTCTTGAGCGCCTCCGCCGCGGGCGTCATTTTCGCCGTGCGGCGCCAGGACCCCGTGACCGGCTTCAGCTGCGACGCCTGGGTCAGCGACGGCAGCCAAGGGGGCGCCCGCCCCCTGCTGGATGCCGACGGGAATCAGGCGCAGGGGCCGAGGGCGGCGATGGAATTCGGCGACGGCCGCGTCTTCTACGGCGCCGGCATCGAGCTGTGGGTCACCGACGGCACCGACGCCGGCACCCTTCGCCTGCTCGAGTCGGGGCGAGATCTGTTCTCTGACACCTTCGCCCGCGCCGGGGACCGGCTGCTCTTCGCGGGGGAGGACGGTGAGGCCCTGGTGCCGTGGGTCAGCGACGGCACCCCCGAGGGCACCCGCCCCGTGGGTCTCGCCGGGACCGTCCCGCTCGCCCCGCACGACTTCGTGAGCTTCGGCGACCGCGCCGTCTTCACCGGGACCACCGGCGCGACGGGGCGGGAGCTCTACGTCTCCGACGGCACCTTCGACGGCACCCGGCTGCTCGCCGACATTCGGGCGGGCGAAGAAAGCTCGACGCCGACGTTCTGGGCGGTCGGCGACCGACTGTGGTTCGCGGCCAACGACGGCTTGGTCGGTCCCGAACCGTGGGTCAGCGACGGCACCCCCGAGGGCACCCGCCTGCTGGTCGACCTCGACACGGACGGCACGGGCTCTTCCGCCATCGAAGGACCCATCCGCACCGCCGCCGGTGTCGGGATCTTCGATTTCTCCTTCGGCGGAGATCCCCTGGACAGCTCCCGCGACCGGCTGTGGGTCACCGACGGCACCGCCGACGGCACGGGCCCGATGGCTGACCCGCAAGGGGGCGAGCTGTCCAGGGTCCTGAATCTGACGGAGGACGGGGACCGCTTCTACTTCACCGCCGAAAGCCCGGACTTCGGGATCGAGCTGCTGCGCTTTGACGGCGCGGGCCCGCCCCGGCTTTTCGACCTCCAGCCGGGGGCGAGCTCTTCTGCGCCGTCGAATCTGACGCCGGTCGGCGACCTGCTCTTCTTCACCCGCGAGATGGGCGGCGACCTCGAGCTCTGGCGCCTGAACCTCAACGGCTCCGACGCCACCTTCCTCGCCGAGCTCCGTCCGTTCGACATCATCGGCGCGGGTCAATCCGCGAAGGGGCCCTACGGACTCGCCAACTTCGAGCGGACGGTGGCCTTCGGAGATTCCCTGGCGATCTTCGTCACGGCCGATCTCGACGCCGACGGCCGCCTCGACCCGGATGACCGCGAGTCGCTCTGGATCTCCGACGGGACGCCCGCCGGCACGGAAGAACGCCGGGAGGTCAGCGTCATCAAGAGCGAACGGCCGAATTATGCGGTCGTCGGCGAGGCGCTGGTCTACCTCAGCGAGGTCGAGGCCGGTCGGTTTGAGCTGTGGCGCGCAGACGCCCGGGCCGACACCCTACTGGCCGAGTTCACGGAGACCGGCGAGTCCGGCGGTCCGGACTTCCTCGTCGCCCACCGCGGACGCGCCTATTTCGGATTCCTGCGGGAAGACCTCTGCTACGACCTGTGGGCCACCGACGGCACGGCGGCCGGCACCCGGGAAGTGCCGGTCCCGTGCGGCGCGCGTCCCCGGTCGTTCGGCGGCCAGCTCTACATCACCCCGCAGAGGGACGGACTCGGCGTCGAGCTCTGGCGCCTGCTCGGCGATCCGCTCCGCGCCGAGCTGGTGTCCGACGTCCGACCCGGCCCGGACTCGAGCATTCCTTTCCTCGTCGCCGACTCCCCGGGCGTCGCCTACTTCCGGGCCACCACCGACGAGCTCGGGACCGAGCTATGGCGAACCGACGGCACGACGGAGGGGACACGGGCGGTGGGCGATATCGCACCGGGCCCTAACGGTTCAGGCCTCTCGAGCGCCACTTTCACAGGCCGGGAACTCCTCTTCGTCGCCTCGGACGGCGTCCGCGGGGGCGAGCTCTGGAAGGCGCCGCTCAGCTGCGTCGCCACCGGCGAGACGCTCTGCCTCGGCGACGGCCGTTTCCAAGTCCGCGCGCGCTGGCGCGACGTCGCCGGGTCCTTCGGCGAAGGACTGGCGAAGACCCGGCCGCTCACCGACGACTCGGGGACGTTCTGGTTCTTCGACCCGGCCAATACCGAGCTCGCCGTCAAGGTGCTCGACGGACGGGCGCTGACCGGCGCCTACTGGGTCTTCTTCGCGTCGCTTTCGGACGTCGAGTTCGAAATCGAAGTCCTCGATACGGTGACCGGCGAGGTCGCTCGGTACTTCAACGAGGCCGGAACCTTAGCCAGCGTCGGCGACACGGCGGCCCTGCCGGCTCCGCCCGGGCCCGCCGGCGACGGTCTCGGTGCGTCCGGATCCGGCGCCGCCGAAGCGGAATTTGCCGCCGCCCTGGCGCCGACGTCGCGGAATCCCTCGAAAATGACCTGCCTGCCTTCAGACGAAGTGCTCTGCCTCGGCGACGGGCGCTTTGCGGTCACCGCCACCTGGCGCGACTTCGAAGGCAAGACCGGCGTCGGCGGCGCCGGAACCTTGGGCGACGACACCGGGACGTTCTGGTTCTTCGACCGGGCCAACGTCGAGATGCTGATCAAGATCCTCGACGGTCGGGAGCTCAACGGCCGATTCTGGGTCTTCTACGGCGCCCTATCGAACGTGGCCTTCGAAATCACAGTGACAGACCTCGAGACCGGCGCGGTCAAGACCTATCGAAACCCCGAAGGCACCTTCGCTAGCGTCGCCGACACCGACGCGTTCTAGATCGGCGCCGACCCCCCGGCGACATCGTCGTTCCTATTGACTGAGTCGGCGGTGGAGCCACGCCCGGGCGAAGGCGAGGTCCCGCTGGACCCCCGACTTCGAGCCGCCGACCGCCTCGGCGATCTCCCGGACGGTCAGGCCGCCGAAGAACGACAGCTCCACGATCCTGGCTTTCGCGGGGTCGTGGCCGGCGAGCTCATCGAGCGCGGCGTCGAGGGCGAGCAGGTCTTCCTCCGGCGGTCCGCGGCGGCCGGCGACGAATCGGTCGCCGGTCAAGTGCACCGCCGACTGCTCGCCGCCCCGTTTGTCGCGGCGGCGGGCCCGGGCGTGGTCGACCAAAATCCGACGCATCGAGCCGGCGGCGACGGCGAGGAAGTGCGCCCGGTCCTGCCAGCTGACGTCGGCGTCGACCAGCCGCAGGAAGACTTCGTGCACCAAATCCGTCGCCTGGAGCGTGTGCCCCTGGCGTTCACGCCGGAGGTAGCCCTCCGCCCGCTCCCGGAGCGAGGCGTAGACCAAGGGCGCGAGACGATCGAGGGCCCCGTCGTCGCCGCCGCGCCACTGGCGCAGGAACTGGGTCGCGTCCCGGGCGCCGCCTTCGGCCTTCGGTTCTGTCATCAAAGCTCTCCGGTGGCGGGGTCGATCGCCGGGCTCGGTCGACCGATGGCCACGAGAGCCAGGCGACCGTGATTCTCAATATATGGCGAATGGGGGTTTTGATTGTCCCCCAAGACTCGGCCGATGAGCTCCACCGCCTCGTCGACGCGGCCCGACGCCGCCCACACGCGCGCGAGGTTGATCTCCAGCTCGTGATACTCCCAATAGTCTTCCCCGAGCACCGGCGCCGCGAGCTCCATCGCCCGTCGGTGGGTCGCCTCGGCGGCCCGCCACCCGCCGGTCTCGAGCTGCGCCAAGCCGTAGCCCCGGAGCGGCTGGAGGAGGTCGATATTGGCGGGGCCAGAACGCTCTTCGAGCTTGGGAATCAGCGTCTCGAAGGCGGCGAGCGCCTCGCGGAAGCGCCCCTGCTCGAGGAAGATATGGGCGATCTGGCTACGGATCAGAAGCGTCTCGGTCGCGTCGTCCCCGAGCCGCTTCGCCATCGCCGCTTTCGCGCGACGCGCGAAAGAAAGGGCCGCATCGTAGTCGCCCTCCATGCGGGCGACCGACCCCAAGGCCCCGAGGGTCTGGGCCGTCGACGGATGGTCGGCGCCGAAGGCGTCGATGGTGGGCTGGAGCGTGTCTTCGAGGATCGTTTTCGCCTTTTCCAGGGTGAGCGGATCTTGGTGGAAAAACGCCAGCGCTTGCTGGGTGACGCCGATGGCGAAGCGCGCATCAATGGCTTCCACGGACTGCTCTCCCCACTCTTGCTCTGCGATCTCGAGCATCCTGAGATTGGCCGCCACCGTTTCGTCGTAGAGGCCGAGGTCCATAGTCAGGCGGGAGCTGATCGACAGCACCAGGGTCTCGAGGTCCGGATCCCACTCCGGATGGCTGTCGACGATGGTCGCCGCCCGGCGTATCTTCTCAAGGCCTTCCACCAAGCGGCCGGCGTAGAAGTCGCCGTCCGCGAGGAGCGCCAGCGTCTCGGCGACGTCGAGGTGGTCCGGGCCGAGCAGCTCCAGGCGCAGGGCCAGGGCCTCTTGAGCCGCCTGATCCGCGATGTCGTAGAGCTCCAGTCCGTAGGCGATACCCGCCACCTCATTCAGCAGCAGGGCCCTCGAGGCGGTGGTCGGCGCGTCCGGGCTTTGCAGCACGTCCCAACCGTCGCGGAGCACCTGGGCGGCGGCCTCTTTGCGCGACACGAGGTCCTGCTGACCGTCCACCCAGGGATCGGCGATCTCGAGCACGCCGCTGAGCAACTCGACCACCTGCTCCGCGGAGGCCGCCTCCTGGCCGGCCCGCTTCGCTTCCACCCGCGACCGCTCGAGCGCCCGGTTGGCCCGCTCCGCCTCCTGGGCGACGCGGTGCGCCTGCCACGCCATCACGAGGGCGAAGAGGGCGAGGATCGAGACGCCGGCCACCCGCAGCCGCCGGGCTCGGCGTTCGGCGGGCGCGCGTTGGATGGCCCGCAGCCGGTCGGCGACGTCGGCGGACGACGGCCGGGCGCCGGGCGCTTGGGCGGTCATCCTTTTAAGCAACTCGCCGAGGCCGTCGCCGGCGTCGGGCAAGTCGGGGACGGCGCCGTCGATGACCGCTTGCCGAAAACCGTCGCCGAGCGCGCGCCGAGAGTAGGCGCGGTGGCCGGACAGGCACTCGTAGAGCACCAGGCCGAGGGCGAAGACGTCGGTGGCCGGGGTCGGCGCGTCGCCGCGGATTTGCTCGGGGCTCATATAGGCCAGCGTGCCGCTGACCTGTCCGGACTCGGTTTCCTCGCCGAAGCCCGCCCGCAGCGCCCCGAGCTCCAGCGGATCATCCGCCGGCAGACCGATGGAGCGGGCGATGCCGAAGTCGAGAATCTTCAGGTCCCCGGACGCGGTGCGCATGATGTTGGCCGGCTTCAGGTCGCGGTGCACGATGCCGGCGGCGTGCGCTTCGGCCAGCGCTTCGGCCAGGCCCTCCGCCCACGCCAGGGCCCGCGGTCGCGCGATGCCCTCGGCCACGACGTCACGGAGCGACTCCCCCGTCACCAGCTCGAGCACCAGGCCGGTGGCGCCGCCGTGCTGCACGACGTCATAGAGCCGGCAGATCATCGGGTGCTCCAGCTGCGACAGGAGCCGCGCTTCGCGCTGCAGGCGATTGACCATACGCGGGTCCGAAGCCCACTCGGGACGCAGCACCTTGAGGGCCACCTTCCGGCCCAATCGCTGGTCGACGCCGCGGTAGACCCGCCCCATGCCGCCTTCGCCGAGCTGCTCCTCGACGCTGACATAGCCGACCGTGTCGCCGACCCGCACGGCGTCGACGGGCAGACCCGGCATAAAGCCGGCTTCGGTGCTCAGGTCGTCGACGATGGCCGCCCAGCACTCGCCGACGATCGCTTCGAGGTCTTCGGCCCCGTCCCCCGAAGCCAGCAGGCCGAGGACCTCGTCACGGAGCGACCCGTCGTCGCCGCACGCGTCCTCGACGAAGACAGCGCGCTCGACGGCCGGCCGGTCCATGGCCTGCTGCCACAACGACTCCACCAGGAGCCAGCGCTCATCCGCCACGGATTCGGCCTCTTGGGGTCATACCTCTGATGTTCTGCTGAAAGTCTCGGGCCGGGCCGGGCCGGGACAAACCAGCCCGGACCGAAGCGGCTCGAAACGAAATTTGCCGACGTGGATTCGTCAGTATACCCAGCGCGTCGCGGCGTTTCGGCGCGCCCCCTGGTCCGGTCGATCTCTCCGCCCGCCGTTTTCCGCACCCCGCACGGTCAGCTCCTGCCGCTGTCGGGCGATGACCCGGAGGGTTCGGGTGGCCCCTGCGCACGCTCGAGCGCCGGCGGCGCCCCTTCCCCGTCATCCCGCGGCTCAGCGCGGTCGCACTTGACGCACCCGAGGCGCACGCCGAAGCGTGAAGCTCGACCTTCTGGCGTCACGACCCACGGCCGGACGGTCCACGGCGGATCGTGCCGGACGTGCTGAAAATGCCCGCACTCGAGGCGAGCGACCCAGTGGTTCGCTGCATCACGATGGAAACCGATGATGGCCCTTTCCATGGATCCTCAGCGATCCCCTGCGTCCCTCGGACCGGGACCTTCCTGGATCGCCACGGCCTGGATCGCGTCCTTGAGTTGCTGCATCCGCAGCGGCTTCGAGAGGTAGCCGTCCATGCCGGCGTCAATCGACGCCTCGCGATCTTGCTGGAGCGCATGGGCGGTCACCGCCAAGATGGGAACCTCCGACCGCGGGCCTTCAAGGCTTCGGATGCGGGCGGTGATGTCGTAGCCATCCATGTCGGGCATCTCGATATCCATGAGCACGAGATCAAAGGCGCGCTCGCCGTAGAGGGTGAGGGCCCGGGCGCCGCTCGGCGCCAGCGTGACGGAGTGTCCGAGCTGGCGCAAAAAGGCTGCGGTCACCAGCTGGTTGATCTCGTTGTCTTCCACCACCAGGACATCCAGGACCCGGCGCGACGCCGCGTCGGTCGGCGCCGAGGCGGCTTGCTGTCCAATCGCCCCCACCCGGAGGGTGCCTCCGTTCTCGGAGTCGGCTCCGCCTTCAGAGGCGGCTCCTTCTCCCGAGGCCTTTTCGCCCACCGGCGCCTCGAAGCGGGCGGTAAAGAAGAAGGAAGAGCCTCGGCCGACCTCGCTCTTGAAATCGATCTCGCCGCCCATGCGCTCCACAAGCTGCTTCGAGATCAGCAATCCGAGGCCGGTGCCGCGGTACTTCCGCGACCGGGAGCCGTCGACTTGGGAAAAAGGCTTGAAGAGACGGGCCCGCTGCTCTTCCGGAATACCGATGCCGGTGTCCGTCACCTCGAAGCGGAGCGCCGCGGGCGCGACGCCTTCGCCGACCGCGTCGCCGGTATCAACCGCCACGTGGACCGATCCGCGGTCGGTGAATTTCAGCGCGTTGCCGACCAGGTTGAGCAGGACCTGCCGGAGTCGGTCGGCGTCGCCGCGCACGACCTCCGGCACGTCGTCGGCGATGTCGCTCCGGAGCGTGAGTCCCTTCGCCGTCGCCATAGACGTGAACATCGACAGCACGGTCGGCAGCAGCTCGCGGGGGGAAAAATCCACGGACTTGAGGGTCAGCTCCCCGGCTTCGATTTTCGACACGTCGAGGATGTCGTCGATGAGCGCCAGCAGGCTGTTGCCGCAGCTGTGGACGATCTCCGCGAAGCGATGCTGCTCATCGTCAAGGTCGGTCTGCATGAGGAGCTCGGTGACGCCGATCACGCCGTTCATCGGCGTGCGGATCTCGTGGCTCATATTGGCCAAGAACTGGCTCTTCGCCTCCGTCGCCGCATTCGCCTGGTCGCGGGCTTCCATGAGCTCTTGGGTCCGCAGCCGCACCTGTCGCTCAAGTCGATCGCGCTCGCGGCGCAGCTGCCGGGAGCGGATCGCGGCTCCGCCCCAGATCAGGAGCCCGGTCATCGCCAGCCAGGCGATGCGCGCCTGAACCGACAGGTACCACGGCCACGGGACCTCGATGGTTTTTTCGAGGCGACTGAAGACCGTGCCCCGCCGGTCGCGGGCCTCCACTTCCAGGGTATAGCTGCCGCCGGCGAGGTTCATATAGTCCGCCCGCGGGCTCGACGTCCACGGCGACCACCTCTCCTCGAGACCCCGGAGCCGGTGGCGGAAGCGATCCGCCTCCGGCTCCCCGAACGCCGGCTCCGCCCACTCGAAGACCAGACGCCCCTCGGGACTCTCAAGCTCCACGGGCCCGGCCAGCGAGTGGCGGAGACCGTCGAACGTGATGCGGCGCAGCGCCAGCTCACGGTCTCCCGCGTCGACGGCTTCCGTCGGCCGGCCCTCGAATCGGAAAAGCCCTTTGGCGGTACCGATCCAGGTCGACGGGATCGATCCAGAGCCCCCCCGGCTGAGGAGCTCGGGGAGGAAGGTATAGACGTCCTGGGACGGCAGGTACTTGAAGATAGAGCCGGCGATTCGGGGCGAAGCGCCGGCGCCGTCCGCGACCTCGAGGAAGGCGGGCGGGCGGTCATCGCGACTCAGCCAGTAGCCGTCCTCGCCGTCCGGGACCACCCTCGCGATGCCGCCGGTTTCGGCGCCGAAGAGATCGCCGGGCACAAAGCGCTGACTCGCCACGTCGAAGCGGCGCAATCCGAGACCGGTGGCGGCCTGGAGCTCACCGTCGTGGAAAAAGAGCTTGACGCTATTGACCGCGTCCAGGCCTTCGCCCTCGCCGAAGGACTCCGCCGCCGTCGCCGAGACGTCGCCGGGCCCGATGTCGCGCAGGCGCAGGACGCCCTGCACCAAAGTGCCGAGCCAGAGGGTGCCGTCGGGCCCTTCGGCGATGGAGCGGACTTGGGCGGCGAGCTCCGCCGCCCCCGGAACAGCCGTCGCGCGCCCGTCGGACCGGGCCCGGACGACGGCCAGCCCTTCTTCGGTGCCCACCCACAGGTGGCCGGGCCAGCGGGCCGATCTTTGGAGCGTGAAAGCGTGTCGGGTGCCGAGCACTTCCCGGCTCCGCGACGGCGTCACCTCGAAGACTCCGCCGGCCGCCGCAGCCAGCAGACGCTGGCTCCCGGGCTCGCCGGTCACTTCGAGGTCCCAGCACGGGCCGGGCACTTCGTCTTGGCGGCGGAATCGGTCTCCGTCGAGGTGGAAGAGCCCCACCGAGGTCGCCGCCCACAGTCGACCATCCACGCGGACGACGGCTTGCACCCTGCCGTCGAGGCCGAGCTCCTCGCCGTACGCCCGGATCGGCACTTCGGCGGCGACCCGCACCAGGCCGCGGCTCAGGCCGAGCCAGACACCGCCCTGCCGATCCTCCATCAGCGACCACACGGACGAGTCCGGCAGGCCGAGGTCCCGGTCCAGGCGCCACAGGAGACGGCCGCCGGTATCGAGGCCGACGGCGCCGCCGGCCATCGTGCCGAGCACGAGGCTCCCGTCGTCGAGCCGGCGGCCGTCGTAAAGACGCCGCGAGCGCAGGATGTCGTCGGCGTCGGTAGGGAATCTCTTCACGGAGACCACGCGCGACGGATCGGACGCCTCGGCGAGCCACCGTCCGTCGGCGCGCCACAGGCTCCCTTGACTGGTACCGAGGATGAGGTCGCCCCCCGGCGCTTCGAGCCATAGGCGAACCCGTTCGCCGTCGAGGCCGGCCAGAGCCCCCGCGGGCTTGAGCTCTCCGCCGTCGAGCATCAGCAGCTCCCCCGCGGGATCCGCCATCACCAGCCGGCCGTTGACCATGCCGGGCAGCGTCCGACGGTCGAGCGGCCAGACGGTGAAGGCTCCTCCGTCCCACGCCAAGACCCGGTCGAGCGTCCAGGCGAGGAAGCCGGCTTCGGTCGGCCACAGGCGCCAAACGTCCCGCAGATCCTCCAGCGCTCCGTCGCTATCGGGCAGGGGGGCGTAGGTCGGCCGCCCCGTCGGGTCGTGGCGGATCACGCCGATCTCACCGATGCCCCCGACGTAGACCGCCCCCGAAGGGTGCACGGCCACAGACCGCACGATCGATCGATTCTCGAGGGGCAGGAGCGTCGCCGTCACGCCGTCGTACTCCACCACCCCCGCACCGGTGCCGAGGTAGAGCAGGCCGGCGTCGTTCTGGGCCATGGCCCAGACTTCGCGCTCCTCGACGACCGCCGACTGATCCTCGAAGAAGGGTACGCCCGGAAACTCTGCGGCGCTCGCCCTTAAGCAACCCGCACCGACCAGACACAGCAGTGCCGTGAACGCTGTCGGAAGGACGGTCCGGCGGGGCCTCCGACGCGGCGGGTCGGGGTGCCGGGGTAGCCGCGGAGAGGGGGAGTCCGCGGTCAGATCGAGGACGGCAATCATCGCACCCCGTAGGGTTCAGATCGTTTCGAGATCGAAGATAGCTTTGGCTGGAGCCGAGACAACAATAAGCCATAAGTCTATGGGAGAGGGGGGCCGATGAGAAGCCCGCGGTTCCTCCGCAGGCTTGCGGCGAATCCAGATTGGCCTTTCCTCTCGACCGTAGGGCCC
>JBCDKB010000047.1:0-28784 GCA_038747035.1 Acidobacteriota bacterium
CTGAAGACCGGGGCCTTCGTGCTCGCGGATCTCGGGCAGTCCGAAGAGTGCTTCAAGCTTCTGAATGAGGCCTTCGTGCTGTTTGACGACCTTGACGACATGGTCGAGGTGTCGAAGCTTCACGTTCAGAAAGCGGGCCACTACCTCGACGTGGCGGACTATCCTGCGGTGATTCGGCTGTCGAAGAGGGCTCTGCGCTCACTGTCGCCCCAGGCCGTCGGGCAGAAGGTCTACTGCCTCGCTGCCTATCAATACATCTCGTCGGCCCATGAAGCGCTCGGCGAGCTGCTTGAGGCGGAGCAGTGGTTGGTTAGCGCGATGGAAATCCTAGACTCGAGCCAGGTGATCAACTACGCCAAGCTCGTGTGGCAGCGGGCCCGACTGGCGGAGAAGCGAGGCGATTTTGTGCAGGCGGAGGCGAGCTACCGTGAGGCGCTTAAATTCCTCATCGAGAGCCAGGCCGGTGAGTGCACCTTGGCGGCTTTGGATTTGGCGAGGCTGCTCTTGAGTACCCAGAAGCCGCAAGAGGCGGTCGAGCTCGCGCGCAGCATGGCGCACCTCATCTCAGCATCGCGCACGAGTCCGGTGGACCAAGGAGCGCTCGTCGAATTTGTGCGGACCGCCATCGAAGGCGAGCTCACAACGGCGGTCGTCTCGCACTTGGTCCAAAGCCTCGAAGGCTCGAGCGGAGTTCGCTCCACCGCGTGAAGCGAACTCTTTGCGGCCCCTACCGGTAGGGCCCCACTAGCCGAAGGGGTCTATCTGCGGACGCAGGTCGGGCACGCCACCGTCCTCTTCTTCGTCTTCCTGCTCGGTCTCCGCTTCGTTGCCACCGCCGAAGAGATCGCCGATCGTCTCGACGAGATCTTCGATGAAGCTGCCGATGGTGACGCCGCCGCTGTCTTTGGCGTCGGCGGCGAAGCTCATCGGAGCGACGGAGAGCATCAGGATGGAAGCGATAACGGCGATCAAGCGGGCGCAATTCTTCTTGGACATGACCACTCCTTGGTCTTTCGAAGGGCTCAGGCGAGCCATTGGTTGTTGAATTGAGGACACTTCTCCCCCACGGATGGTGTCGCTCAAAAAGGAGGGCGCGTCACCCCCCACGGATGGCCCGACCCTCCGGTATGCACGCCGCGCAGGACGCAGTGATGCACACGGTCACGAAGCCTCGATTCTTGCGATCGAGGGCTGTTAGGCTAGCACTATTGGGCCTGCCTAGCCGTCTTTTGCGCAAAGTCAGGCCCGAAAGGCCGAAGAACGGTGACATCTATTCCTTTTT
The DNA here is from genome assembly GCA_038747035.1 of Acidobacteriota bacterium. GTDB lineage: Bacteria > Acidobacteriota > Thermoanaerobaculia > Multivoradales > J023 > JAUIJL01. Next base: position 1,283 of record JBCDKB010000047.1, read on the forward strand.
GAATATCTCGATGCTTCACGAAGACCTACCGGTCGGTATTTCTCTCTTTTCATAAATATTTTTACTGCCTGCGTCCGGGGATCCGGCTATTCGAAGAGATTGGAAAGAAATATCCGCCTCTTCCCCCGGGATGGGATCGGGAGCCGTCGCGGTGAAATAGACGTGTTCTCGGCGTGGGCTCGTAGAAAATTGAAAGGGGTACACTCGGCGGGGCCAGGGGTCGCGGACCAGCAGCCCCGAGGCACCCCTCGATGGACACCACCTGAGGACTTTGCAACCGCCGCCTAGAAGTCGAGAGACGTGAAGAGCCCGCGGTGAGCCACCCGGTGATGTGGTCCCGCCGTTTCTCAGTTTTACCGCCTAGGAACCCGAACCCGCAGCACCCCAGCAGGATCTATGGATACGACAGCCCACACCCTCAGCCAGGCGCTCGCGGGCCTGTTCTTCGTGATCTTCGCCGCCTTCGGTGCCCCCCGGGCGTCCGCTGAGGGGCTCAAGCTTGACCGGGTCGGCTGGGACGCCCTCGAGTACCGGGCGTCGAAGCTGCTGGTCACCGCCGAAGCCGACGTCACCCTCGAAGCCAAGGGTTCAGAAGTGCTCCTGACCTTGGGTTCAGAAGTGCTCGGACGTCGCAGCGAAACGAGGCTTTGGGTCGATGCGGCGACCGGCCGCTCCGTTCGCGAAGAGCGCTTGAAGTTGCACCGTGAGGCGGAGCTGCGGGCCTACGTCTACAAGCCCGACCACGCCCTGAAGATCCGCTACCGCGAGCGACCGTCGGCGCAAGGGCGGGCGCCCATCGAGTCGTGGATCGAGAAAAGCCAGCAGCGCCAGCCCTTCGGCACCCCGGGGGAGCCGCTGCCCGTCGACGTCACCACGCCGTCGGCGCTGCTTTACCTGCTCGCCGCGTCGCCGCTTGAAGCCCGGGGCGATCTCTTCGAGGCGCCGATCTTCGCCGACGAGAAGCTGGTGACGGCGAGGGCGGAGGTCGTCGAGGTGATCAGCTATTCCGGCGAAATCGCCATGCGCGGGGGCGGCGTCCACCGACCCGGCGACACCCTACGGATCGCCCTCACCGGCCGGGATCCGGCGGGTGGCGCGGTCGACTTGGGACTCCTCGGCCTCGAAGGGGACCTTGAGATTCTGGTCGAACGGGGCACCCGGCTGCCGCTGGCGATCCGGGGCGCCATGCCCGTGGTGGGCACGCTCGACGTCAAGCTGCGGGCGGCGTCACTTACGAATTAGGCTTCGGGGCGACCCGGGTGCAAGCATGGCCGACGTCGTCGACGAGTCGTTCGGCGACGAAACGGGCGAGCTTGTCGCTGCCTGCGGCTTGGAAGTGCATGGCGTCGCCGAAGTCTGCGTCGATCCAAGGGACGTCGCTGGCGGCGTCGAGCAGCCCGTCTTCACCGGCCGCCGCGCGCAGGACGGCGTTGAGTCGCTCGAGCTCCCGCGCCGCCGCGTCAGGCTCGAGCCCGGGTAGCCAGCCGCCCAGGTAGCGCCGGTCGGCGTCGAGGTGCTCGGCGCGTAGACGCAGGGATTGGGTCATCAGCATCGGACGACCGCCGGCGCCGTGCACCAGGCTCATGAAGGCTTTGACATGGGTCGCAAAAGCGTCCACCGAAGCCTTCGGCAAGCGTTCGAGTCGTTCTGCGCCGTGACCTGGTCCGATGCGGCCCCAGGGATCTTGACTCTCCCGGCCCCGGAGCTTCTCGAGCAGCAGGCTGCGGTCGAGCCAGCCCAGGGGCCTGAGCTCGAATCCCAAGGCTCGGCGCGCTTCGGCGGCGTGGCTCTCGTAGGCGCGGTCAAAAGGCACCAGCGACGCGGCCTGGAGGTCGTTGATGCCTTGGAAGAAGAGCGCGAAGTCCGGTTTGAGATCGAGGTCGCGGAGGATCAGGCTGACGTTATTTTCGACACTGGTCCATCCGGGGAAGCCCGCGTTCCAGACCTCGACGCGGCAGTCCCCGTCTCCAATCGAGGCGTTGAGCAGGCCCTCGAGGGTCGCCGGCCAGGTGGCGCGATCGTCCGAGGCCAGGAGGTCGAAGCTGGTGGAGCCGCCGGCCACTAGCAGGCGCACGACGCCGTCCGGTTTGGCGAACGGCCGCTCCGGGGAGCGATAGCCGAGGCTGTTGAAGGACGCCGATTTGCCGAAGGCGGCGGAGGCGTGGCCTTCTCGGGGCGCCGTATTGAGGAAGGCATGCCGCCGGTAGAGGCTAAAGCTGCGGCCGATCTCATCGTAAAAGGCGACCATCCGAGTGCGAGGCCATTCGCCGTCGCTCAGACGATCCCAGACGCGGACGGCCACCTCTAGCAGCCCGAGGAGCGCCACGCTCGCCGCGGCGATGGCTACGGCTTCGGCGATCCGGCGACCCTTCATGGTGCGGGCGAAATATGGTCGAACGGCACGGGAGCTTCCTGGTGGCTGACGCTAGAGCCGACGCAGGCGCACCGACTGCACCACGTGGTCGTCGCCCTTCTCTAGGATGAGGTGGGCGCGCTCTCGGGTCGGCTGGATATTGCTCTCGAGGTTCGGCCCGTTGATCGAGCTCCAGATCTCACCCGCCATCGTCCGAGCCTCGGATTCGCTCAGGTGGGAGTAGCGGTGGAAGTAGGAGTCGGCGTCGGTGAAGACCGTCTCGCGCAGGGTCAGGAAGCGCTCCACGTACCACTGCTCGATCACCCGCGGGGCGGCGTCGACGAAGATCGAGAAGTCGAAGAAATCGGAAACGAAGACGCGTTGGCTTGCGGGATTGAGTTTCTCAGGGACCTGGAGCACGTTCAGGCCTTCGACAATGACGATGTCGGGCTGCCGGACCGTTAGCTCCCGGTCTTCGACAATGTCGTAGACCCGGTGGGAGTAGATCGGCGCCTTGACTTCGTCCTGGCCGGACTTGACGGCCTCGAGAAAGCGCACCAGGTGGGCGACGTCGTAGCTTTCAGGGAAGCCCTTCCGGTGCATGAGGCCGCGGGCTTCGAGCTCACGATTCGGGTAGAGGAACCCGTCCGTGGTGACCAGGTCGACCTTGGGGTGACTCGGCCAGCGCGAGAGCAGCGCTTGGAGCAGCCGCGCCGTCGTGCTCTTGCCGACGGCGACGCTGCCGGCGATGCCGATGACATAGGGCACCTTGGCCTGGTGGTGACCGAGGAATGTATCCGTCGCCCGATAGAGCTGCTGGGTCGCCGCGACGTAGAGGTTCAGCAGCCGAGAAAGGGGCAGGTAGATCTGCCGCACTTCTTCGAGGGAAACCCGCTCGTTGATACCGCGGAGGCGCACCAGATCCGCTTCGTCGAGGGTCAGTGGCGTCGACTCACGTAGACGCCCCCAGGCGTCGTGGTCAAAGCGCAGAAAGCGGGCGTCCGGGTCCATAAAGAGAGAAGCCTCGCCGTGGCGGCGAAGCAGGTCGCATCTTATAATGGCCACTTCGTCGCCGGACGACGGTGCCATGCACCGTTTCAGCTTCCACCATCCCTGTCATTCAGCGATTCCGTCTAGCCTCCAACTGGAGCTGGGGTCGGTGGTGCGCAGACAAAGGCAAAGCAAAGGCGCAGTCGTTCGAGTCCCGAGAGATAATGCGACAAGAAACGGCACAGGAGGTCGCCCCAGCCCGTGAAAATCTTGGCCCTCTACAACCTAAAAGGCGGCGTCGGCAAAACGGCAGCTTCGGTCAACCTGTCCTACCTCGCCGCGCTCACCGGTCGCCGCGTCTTGCTGTGGGATCTTGATCCCCAGGGCGCTTCGACCTTCTATTTCCGCATTCGGCCGAAAGTCGAAGCGGAGCCTCGGGATCTGCTGAAGAAAAAGGGGCGTGAGCACTTTCCCGATTTCATCCGCGGCACGGACTACGATCGCCTCGACCTGCTGCCGGCGGACTTTTCCTACCGGCAGATGGACGTCGCGCTCGGCGGCATGAAGAAGAGCAAAGGACGTCTGGCCAAGCTGCTCGAACCGCTCGCCGAGCATTACGACTACGTCTTCCTCGACTGCCCGCCGAGCATCTCGACCACCTCGGAGGCCGTTTTCAACGCCGCCGAAGTGCTCCTGGTGCCGATGATTCCGACGACGCTTTCCGAGCGCACCCTCGACCAGCTCCAGAGCCACCTCGACGGGGAAGGGTTGGGGGATCTCAACGTGTGGCCGTTTTTCTCGCAGGTGGATCGCCGGAAGAAACTGCACCTCGAAGTCATGTCCGCCGCCTCAGAAGACGGCGGATATCGCTATTTGGAAACCCAGATCCCGAGCGCTAGCGATATCGAACGGATGGGCCTCGAGCGTCAGCCGGTCGCGGCTTTCGCGCCGTCGAGCGCCGGCGCTCGTGCTTTCTTGTCACTGTGGACCGAGATCGAACGTCGTTTCGACGCGGAGTAAGCTGCGCCATGGCTATTGAGATCGAAAGAAAATTTCTCGTCCAGGGCGCCGGCTGGCGTCAGCAGGCCCACAAGAGCACCCGGCTCCGCCAGGGCTATTTGTCGACCGACCCGATGCGGAACGTACGCGTTCGCATCAAAGGCGACAAGGCGATGTTGACCATCAAGGCCAAGACGGCCGAAGACTCGTCCGTGAAGCGACTCGAATTCGAGTACGAAGTGCCGATGGACGACGCGCTCGAAATGATCGAGCTCTGCGTCGACTCGCCGATCGACAAGACGCGCCACGAAGTGACCTTCGGCGGTCGACTGTGGGAGATCGATGAGTTCTACGGCCATAACGACGGCCTGATTGTCGCGGAAATCGAGCTCGAGAGTGTCGACGCGGACTTTGAACGGCCGGACTGGCTCGGGCAAGAAGTCTCCGAGGATGATCGGTACTTGAACTCCAATCTGGTCGCGCAGCCTTTTTCCACGTGGTAGGCCGGCTACGAATCGGATGAACCCCGGGTCGGTGCTATCTTTGCGCCGACGGAGGACCAGCATGGATCAATGGCTCGATGAGGCGCGCGAGACGCGCCAAGGGGAAGAACTCGACACGGAGAAGCTCGGCGCGTTTCTGCGCGAGCATATCGACGGCGCGGCGGGCGATGTCGTCGTCGAACAATTCCCCAGCGGCTTCTCAAACCTGACCTACCTGCTGCGCCTGGGCGAGCTGGAGCTGGTCCTGCGGCGGCCGCCGTTCGGTAACCGGGTCAAATCCGCCCACGACATGGGGCGTGAATTCCTGGTGCTGTCCTCGCTGGCGCCGGTCTATCCCTTGGCGCCCCGCCCATACGTTTATTGCGAAGACGAGGACGTGCTCGGCGCGCCTTTCTACGTCATGGAGCGCCGGCGCGGCATCGTGCTGCGTCGCCAGCTGCCGGACGGGCTCGCTTTGTCGCCGGTGATCGCTTCCCGGCTCTCGGAAGGCTTCATCAACAACCTTGCGACGCTGCACACCCTCGATTTTCGAGCCGCCGGCTTGGGCGAGCTGGGCATGGCCCAAGGCTTCGTCGAGCGTCAGGTGCACGGCTGGCTGCGGCGCTACCAGCGCGCCCAGACCGACAGCTGGCAGGAGTTCGACCAGGCCGGCGCGTGGCTGCTGGAGTCCCTGCCGGCCTTCGCCGACGGGGAAGAGGACGCCGTCGCCGGGCTGATCCACAACGACTATAAGTACGACAACGTCCTGCTCGATCCCGATGACCTCACCCGACTGGTGGCGGTGCTCGACTGGGAGATGTGCACGATCGGCCATCCGCTGATGGACCTCGGCACGACGTTGGCTTATTGGGTCGAAGCCGGCGACGATCCGCACCTGCGGGCCGCCGCTTTCGGTCCGACCTGGGTCGACGGGAGCTGGACGCGCCAAGAGCTAGCGGACCGCTATGCGGAGCAGACCCAAATCGAGACGTCGGATCTGCTCTTCTACGTCGTCTTTGGCTACTACAAGCTCGGTGTCATTGTGCAGCAGATCTACTATCGGTTCTTCCAAGGCCACACCAAAGATCCCCGATTTGCCCAGCTCAACCATATGGTTGGCCTGCTCGGTCGGGTGGCCGCCCGGGCGATCGAAACCGGCAAGATCTAGAATTCGACGGCGTCGCGAGACCTGAAACCCGTGATTTTTCGGAGCTGAGCTTCCGTCATGGATCGCATCCTCCGACGGCTGGTCGAGGTGCTGGTGCTGCCGCCCGCCGGCCCGCTATGGCTGGCGCTGGCGGGAGCGGCCCTGCTGTTCACGCGGTGGCGTCGATACGGACACTGGGCCATCGCCGTCGCTTTGGCGACGCTTTTTCTGCTGTCTACACCGTGGGTCGAAGGCTGGATGATGTCCACGGTCGACCGCCACCCTCCGCTGCCGGCGGAGGGGGAGTGGCCCGGAGCCGACGCCATTGTTGTGCTCGGTGCAGGCGTCCAGTGGGGAAGCCGGGAATGGGGCTACGACGCCCCGAGCTCGATGGCGGTGGCCCGTCTTCGTTACGCCGCCGAGCTCAGCCGCCGGACCGATCTTCCGATGCTGGTGACCGGCTATACCGGCGGCGGCATGCAGGAAGTGATGGAGCGGGACTTCGGCCGCCCCGTGCGATGGGTTGAAGACCAGAGCTATGACACGTGGGAAAACGCGCAGAATTCCGCCGAATTACTGCGCTTAGAACAGGGCGAGAAGGGGCCGATTCGGCGCGTCTACGTGGTGACCCACTTCTGGCATATGCCGCGTTCGGTGCTCGCGTTCCGGGCCGCCGGTTTTGATCCAGTTCCGGCGCCGATGGGATTTTCCGGGCCGGCGCCGCACGCCACCTGGGTCGACGGGCTGCGGCCCCAGCCGTCGCCGCTCTTGAGCGCCAAGCTGATCACGAGGGAATGGGTCGGTCTCGCGTGGTATCGCTGGCTGGCTTCCGGCGCCGAGGGATCGCCCACAGAGGCCAGTCAGGAAGATTAGTCAGATCCGAAGCGCGCTCCGCGACGAATCTGTCAGCTCTCGGTCAACAGCACGCTTCGACCTGCGCGGTTGACTAGGCTGACCGCAGCTTGGGGGTAGGCGACCGTCGGCGAAGCCGAAGCCCGGCGGGACCTGTCCTTGTTCCTTTCTATTGAGAATTTCCCCTGGTACTCACCACGTAGGAATTTCATGAGTACCGAAGTCGTCAAGAAGAAGCACTACTACAGAAATATCGGTGACCTGCGCAAGCGCCTGTCGGAAGCGATTCCACGCGACGAGCTGCGCCAGCTCCAAGAAGTGAAGGCGTGGCGCCACTTCCTCGTCGTGGCCCGGCACTTGGTCCTCGTCGGTCTTTGCGGCTGGGCCCTGTGGCAAACGGCCTACCCGTGGCTCTGGCCCATCGCGGCTATCGTGCAGGGTTTCAACGTGCTCGGTTTCCTGATCTTGGTCCACGAGCAGGTCCACAAAGCGATCTTCAAAAAAAGCCGCCCCCGACTCGAGCGCGTGCTCGGCCTGCTCTACGCGGCGCCGACGGGTATTTCCATTTCCCAATTTCAGCGCTGGCACCTCGACCACCATAATGAGCTAGGTCACGACGAGCATGACCCGAAGCGCGCCCACCTCTCGCCGAAGAAGAACAACCGCTGGTTGAAGCTTCTCTACATGTCGCCGGCGCTCTTTGTGATCTACGCCCGGGCGTCCCGCGGCGAAGCCGCCACCTACCCGGCAGACGTTCAGAAGCGAATTCGCGCCGAACGTCTCGCAAACCTGGTCTTCCACCTGGCCCTGATGGGGGGGCTGCTTTATTTCGGCGGCGTCTGGGAGATGGTGCGGGTGCATACGATCCCGATCTTCTTCTGCTTTCCGCCGGTCTTCGTGCTCAATCGCCTCGGTCAGCACTATGACATCGACCCGAGCGACCCCGCGAAGTGGTCGACGCGGGTCGACGGCAACCCGGTGTGGCACACGCTTTTTCTGTGGTCCAACTTCCACATTGAGCACCACTATTACCAGCGCATTCCGTTCTACAACCTGAAGACCCTGAATCGGAAGCTGCGGCATTTCTACGAGGATATCGACCACGAAAACCGGAACTACCGCGGCATGGTGTGGGGTTGGCTGGTGAAGAACCGAGAAGCTCACACCGACTGGCATTAGACGGGGCGAGCTGGCCATGTCAACGCCGTCGGCGAGGGGGCGGCGCTTCGTAGCGTTCGAGGACAAGCGGGCTCAGGCGGCGCACATAGCCGAAGGCTCGGCCGGCTGTCGCCCGGTCGCCGTCTTGGTTCTTCAGCAAGCCGAAGCGCATCCAGGCGTCTGGATTCGACGGCCAGAGCCCGGTCTGCCGTTCGAGGGCTTCGAGGAGCAGGTCGCGACGCCCGACCCGCTCGGCGAGGCGGGCGCGAATGTCCCACGCGGATTCGGAAGTCGGCCAGAGCTCGATAAGCTTCTGGGTATCGAGCAGGGCGGTCTGAAGGTCGCCGGCGCCCGCCGCTAATCGCGCGCGGCCGATCAAAGCCCCCGGGGCCGTGGGGTCCAGCGCCAGCGCGTCGTCGTAGGCGCGGCGCGCGCCGTCGATCTCCGAAGAGGCGAGCAGGGAGAGCGCGCGCTGTTCGTGGAAGGCGACTTGAATTTCTACCGGCACCAGCGGTGAGGGCGCGGTCGGGCGTCGGGCCGCGGGCGTGCCCGGGGCTGGGAAGGTGGCGAAGGCCTTCGCGGCTTCGCTGAATCGACCGACCTGGGCATAGGCCATGGCGGTGACGCCGCGCTGCCATTTTCGCCCGCCCGGCGTGGCGAGGACCGCCGCTAGGCGGCCGTCGTCGAAGACCGTGAGCGGTGTCGCGGGGTCCGTGACGGAGCGGAACGGGACGTCATTCTGCGGACGCGGCGGCCGCTTGCGGATGAAGTGGTCCGTGCTACGCACGCCCGGGAGATCAAAGGGCTGGGATCGCCTGACGTGGCAGTCGACGCAGCCGGCCTGACTACGGGCTCGCTCGCCGGTCACGTTCTGGGCGGTGAGGCCTGCGGCGCGGGAGCAGCTAGACGCCTTGACGGCGGCTCGGGCCGCGGCCTTCCAGGTCGCCTCGGTCGGCGACGGCGCCTCTGCTCGGCCACCGGCGTGGCACGTTTGGCAGGCGCGGTCGAAGCTCGCCACACCCTGTTCGGCGGTGCTCCGGTGGGGGTCGTGACAGGTCGCACAGGTCATCGCCGGCGCCGCGCGGAAGCAGGCCGAGAGGGCGAGGCGCTCGAGCTGGCCGACGAAGCGGAAGTCATCCCCGGCTTGCGCCGGTGGACGCGCCGAGACCAGGGCGGGGAAGTGGGAGGCCCACGGCCGCCCGGGCAGCTTAGTGGCGCCCTTGCGTTCTTTCAGCTTGAATCGGGCGTCGCCCTGGAGGTGGCAGCGGGCGCAGATATCGCGCTGCAGGGCGGGCTCGATGGCGGCGAGTCTTTTGAGGCCAACATCGCCGGTCCACGGCGCGTCGGGGTCGGGCCGGGCTCGGGCGAGGGCGACGTGGCGCGCCGCGTTTCCGTGGCACGCGCTGCAGCCGAGGGGTTCCAAGTGGCGAAAAGCGTCGGCGCCGAGGGCGTTGGCGGGTTGGGCCTCTCGGGCCGCTGTCGCCGAGGTCGGCAGCGCCGCCCCGGGTAGCTCGTGAACCGAGGTGCGGGTGTGACACTCGAGGCAGCCTCGGTTCATGGGCATATTCGGTCCAGACGGTCGCTCCGAGTACTCGAACGGCGACAGCTCGAGACCGTGTCCGGTGATCGATTCGACCGGAGCGAAGAAAAGGCGGTCCGTGGGCTTGTCGGTCAACGGATCGAGCTCGACGACCGCCCACGAGCGGTCGAAGATCCCGGCCCCCAGGCGCCCGACGACCCTCTGACGTCGCACGCCGCCGTCCGGTGCGGTGGCGGTGAGGACCGAGGCTCCGTCCTCGAGCGCCAGCCGGTAGCGCCAGCCGGTCTTCGGGTTGGCGACTTCGCCGACGGGCGGCGCGTCCACGGTGCCGAGGCTCCTCGACATTCCGTGGCGCTGGTAAGCCGCCGTTTCTTCGCCATGACACGGGCCGCACGTCGTGACCCAATCGGGCGTGGAAAAGACGGGGATCGCGAGTAGGCTGACGCCGATCGCCACCGCGGAGCGCAGCACTGGGGGAGACATCGTACCGATGCTAACCCGAAGAACTGGACGCTCCAGCCGCATTGGTCTGAAAAGCTGGCCTCGACGTCGGTCCGAAGAGCTGGGCCGCGGCGGGCGGTTCTGAGAGGATGTCGCCCCGCCGTTTCCTTTCTTCGACCGTGGTGGACGCGACCTTGGCGACGACTCCCGCTACCTCCAAAGAGAACACCCCCGAACGAGACTCCCGCTCGCCGCTACGGCGGCTATGGGATTACGGCGGCCCCTACCGACGCCGCATCATGCTCGCGATGTTCTGTTCGGTGACCAATAAGGTCGTCGATCTGGCGCCGCCGGTGCTCATCGGCGCCGCCGTGGATATCGTCGTGCGTCGGGAAGCCTCCCTCCTGGCCGAGCTCGGAGTCTCGGCGCCGCGCGATCAGATTCTGCTGCTCTCGCTGCTCACCTTTGTCATCTGGCTCGCCGAGTCGGCTTTCGAGTACGCCTACGCCGTTTTGTGGCGGAACCTCGCCCAATCGATTCAACACGACCTACGCCTCGATGCCTACCGGCGTCTGCAGGGCCTGGAGCTCGCCTACGTCGAAAACCGCTCGACCGGCGGCTTGATGGCGATCCTCAACGACGATGTGAACCAGCTGGAGCGCTTCCTCGACGGCGGCGCCAACGAGGTCCTGCAGGTGGTCACGACGGTGGTGATCGTGGGCGGCGCCTTCTTCTATCTCGCGCCGTCGGTGGCGTGGATGTCTTTCGTGCCCGTGCCGCTGATCTTGTGGGGGTCTTTCCACTTCCAAAAGCGAATTCAGCCGCGCTACGCCGAAGTTCGGGAGAAGGTCGCGGCACTTTCTGCGCAGCTGGCGAATAACCTGGGCGGGATCGCCACGATCCAAAGCTTCGTCGCCGAAGAGCGCGAGGCGCGGCGGCTCGAGAGGGAAAGTGACGCGTACCGGGAAGCGAATCGGGAGGCCATCCGACTGAGCTCGGCTTTCTCGCCGCTGATCCGGGTGGCGGTCCTCATCGGCTTCACCGCGACCTTGGTTTACGGCGGCTACCTGGCGCTCGACGGCGGTCTCGAAGTGGGCGCCTACAGCGTGATGGTCTTCTTGACTCAGCGGCTGTTGTGGCCGCTGACTCGCCTCGGCCAGACATTCGATCTCTACCAGCGCGCCATGGCCTCGACGGTGCGTATCTTGGATCTGCTCGATACGAAGCCGGCCATCCTCGACGGCCTCGGGGGCGTCGCTGCCGGTGAAGTGCGGGGCGAGATGCATTTCGAAGACGTCGGATTTTCCTACCGCGAAGGCTTCCCCGTGCTGCGCGGTATGGACCTCGAAATGCGCGCCGGCACCACCACGGCCCTGGTCGGCGCCACCGGCTCGGGCAAGACGACGGTGCTGAAGCTGCTGCTGCGGTTCTACGACGCGAATACCGGCCGAATCCTGCTGGACGGGCGCGATATCCGGGGCCTGAAGCTCGGGGACCTTCGCTCCGCCGTCGCCTTGGTCAGCCAGGATGTCTTTCTTTTCCACGGGACCGTGCGAGAAAACCTCGTCTACGGTCGGCCCGACGCCAGTGACGCCGAGATCGTCGCCGCCGCCAAGGTGGCTGAAGCCCACGCGTTCATCGACGCCTTGCCGGAGGGGTATGAGACGGTCATCGGCGAACGTGGCCAGAAGCTTTCCGGCGGCCAGCGCCAGCGGCTTTCGATCGCCCGCGCGGTGCTCAAGGACGCGCCGATTTTGGTCCTCGACGAAGCGACCTCGGCGGTGGACAACGAGACGGAGGCGGCGATCAAGCGCTCGATCGCCCGCATTGCCCGGGATCGGACGATGCTGGTCGTGGCCCACCGCCTCTCCACCATCCGCCACGCCGACCGCATCTACGTACTCGACGCGGGTCGCGTCGCCGAGGTCGGCGATCATCAGCAGCTCTTAGCGCACGGTGGCCTCTACGCGTCGCTGTGGACGGTGCAGACGGGCGAAGTCGACGGGTAGGGAGTCTGGCGTCCAGGCCGCGTTGGCCTGGAAAGGCCCGTGCTAGAGTGGCCGCAAAGTCTAGGCAGGTCGACCGTCGTCGTCGTTGATTCTGTCGTACGGGAAAGGCAGACAATCGACGGCAGTCCCTCCGCCGGAGCTTCCATAGCCACAGGACGTGCCCATGTCTTTCGATCTCGCAGAGCTGTTGCAGTTGGGTTTTCACGGCACCGCCCTCGCTTTTCTGCTCGTCGGTTACCGGCTCATGAAGCAGGTACTCGACGACGAAGACGGCGACGGATTGGAGCTGCGCCTCAGAAACGTTCGTTTCTTCCTCGCCGTGTCGGTGGCGGTGCTGGTGTTGGGCATCGGTTCCCAGATCCTCGTCCAACACCTCGATTCCAAGCATGAGGTGGAAGTTCACCTCTCGCCCAGCGGCATGCCGGAGTCCGTCGCGGAGCCGCAAATCAGCACCCTCGGGGCGCCGCCGGTGGTCTTCGAGCAAGGGCTCGGGCGCATTACGGTCGGCCGCAAGGTTCCGATCCGCGTCGTCGTCGACGAGCTGGTCGACAAGATCGAAGAGCTGATGGACCAGCGAGACTTACTCGATGCCCAATTGCGCGAGCGGGAAGCGCTCCTGGCGCGGGAAGAAGGGGGAGGATTCGATGAAGATGCGGGCTGAGCTTGTCCTCGTCGCCGTCGCGGCCGGGTGTCTATCGTTGGCCCTGCTGTCGCCGCCGGCGCGGGCCCAGGGGGATCGATATCAGCCGGAGACGATCAGCGCAGAGATGGCGGTAGAGCTCACGGAAGCTCGGGCGGTGCGCCGCGCCGGTGACTACGACGCCGCGATCTCTCGTCTCCAGTCTTTAGTCGACGCGTCGCCGGACTACTACCTGGCCTGGTACAACCTGGGCCTGGCGCAGGCCCAGGCGAAGCAGGTCGACGCCGCCGCCGACTCCTTGGAGCGCGCCCTCGAGCTCAAGGAGTCCCTCGGGATTCCAGACGATACGATCTATAACTCACTCGGCTGGACGCACTACCTGCGCGGCGATTACGGGGCCGCCAAACCGGTGCTTGAAAAAGCCGTCCAGCAGGAGGGCTTATCGGAACGCTCGCGGACACGGGCGCTCAACAACCTCGGCACCGTGCTCCTCCGTCTCCAGGAGTTCGAAGACGCAGAGTCGGCTCTTTTGGAGGCGAAGGATCTGGGGAGCTCTCGGGCGCAGGTCAACCTGAAGGTCCTGGGCACGGCGCGCTCCGTCGCCGCCGAGCAGAAGCGCGGCGGCGGCGGCGGATAGGAACACCTGGATGCCGCGCGTCGCGGAGTAAGATGCGACCGCTATGCGTGCTCCCACCGTCGGCTCCTGGCTTCCTCGCTTCGGCTTCGCGGCCCTCGCCGCGGGAATCCTCTTGACCTGTTCCGGCTGCTCCGCCTTTGAGCGCCTGGGCATGCGGGTGCTTTTCGACCCGACGCCGTGGCCCGCGGCGAAGATCCTGGAGGACGTGGCCTATCGGTCGGGGGACGACGCCCATCCGGAAAAGCACCGACTCGACTTCTTTGTCCCCGTCGCCGAAGGCGCCGCACCGTGGCCGACCTTGGTCTTCGTCCACGGCGGCAGCTGGCGCTGGGGGGACAAAGACCTGGAGGTCGGCGGGCAGGATGTCTACGGCAATATCGGCCGCTTCTACGCCTCGAAGGGCCTCGGCGTCGCGGTGATCAGCTACCGCCTCCAGCCCGACGTCAATTGGCAAGATCAAGTCGACGATGTGGCGGCGGCGGTGCGCCGGGCGGTCGAACTCGCCGAGGAGCACGGCGGCGATCCGGACTCGATCTTCCTCGCCGGCCATTCCGCCGGCGGCCAGCTCGCGAGCTTCACCGCCGTCGCCGACGGCCCCCTCTCGACGGAGGACCGGGCGCGGATCTGCGGCGTCGTGGCCATTTCCGGCGCCGGCTTCGATCCCGGCGATCCGCAGACCTACTCCCTCGGCGCCGATCCGGAATTCTATAAAGAGACATTCCGAATCGACGGGGCGGACGCGGAGTGGGCTCGCCGGGCCTCGACCCTGGCACAGCTCAAGGCGGCGCGGTCGCCGCCGGCGTTTTTGGTTTTTTATGCTGAGAAGGAGTCCAAGGCCCTCCACCGCCAGGCCGAGCTGCTGCACACCGCCGCCGCCGAAGCGGGTCTGCCGAGCCGGCTCGTGGAGGTGCCGCGACTCGGTCACCGGCGGATCATCGTCGAATTCAGCCAGGAAGACTCGGTCATGCCGGGTCCGGTTCTGGAATTCGTCGCCGAGCACCGCGGCTGCTCTTCGGCGTCATGAGGTCGGCTCGTTCGCTGATTCTCGTCGCTACGCTGGCGGCGCTCGTCGGCTGCGATACGGCGCCGCGCACCGCCAAGAGGCAAATCTTCGCCGACGCGAGCGCGCCAACTTTTTCTGCGGGCGTGCTCGACGGCGAGCGCGAAATCAGCGCCGGTCGTCCGGAGGCGGACTGGCGGGTTGAGGGCGTCGAGTCTGGGATGACCGAGCTGGGGTGGATCCTGGGGGTGGCCGACGCCGGTACGCCGGGCGCCGGCCCCGCGAGTCTGGCGGTGGACGTCGACCTCGACGCCGCCTCCGTCGATGTGGTCGAGCTGCAGGTCGAAGCGGCGCCGCCGCTCGGTCGCGTCGAGCTGCTATGGGTGTCGGAACGGGACCGGCGCGAGGGGCGCGGTCGCCTGGATCTAGAGCTCGGCCTCGCCATGGCCGACCGCCTGCGGGCCACCGTTTCTCGACATCCGGAGTGGCGCGGCCGCATTCGGCAGCTGGAGTGGCGTTTTACTCCGATCCCCGACGGTCAGCGCCTTTGGGTCCGGGGCTGGCGTGCCGTGGCGCTCGAGCCGAATTCCCAGGCGCTGGCGCAGGCTCTAGGACGCTCCTGGCGCGTGGACGTGGGGCGCGACGTGCGACCGTCGATCCTGGCCTTACCGGGCCTTGAGCGCCCGCTGGATATCCGCGTTCCCCGCGGTGGCCATTTTCGCGTCGCCCTCGGCGCCACCGCGCCGCGTCGCACCACCGAGTTCGTCGTGCGCCTGCGCGATCGCGACGATGTCCACCTGCTCCTCGAAGAGCGCGTGGAGCGAGAGGCGTCAACAGCGTGGCGGGACGTCGAGCTCGACCTGTCGGCCTGGTCCGGGCGCGACGTCACGCTCGAGCTACTGGTGGAGGCTGAAGTCTGGCAGCCCGGCGACGGGATCCCCGTGTGGGGCGGCCCGGAGCTGGTGGAGCGCACCGCGCCGGCTTCTTCGGGGTCGAGCCGCCCTGACCTGATCCTGGTTTCGGCTGACACCCTGCGGGCCGACCACCTCTCCCTCTACGGCTATGGCCGCGAAACGTCGCCGAATATCGACCGCTGGGCGCAGTCGCGGGCGATAATCTTTCGTCGGGCCATGGCGCCGTCGCCGTGGACGCTGCCGTCCCACGCCTCGATGCTCAGCGGGCTCGATCCCCTAAGCCACCGCGTGCACTACGGCTTGCCGGCGCCGGCACGGCTGACGCTGGTGGCCGAAGAGCTGCGGTCCGCGGGCTACGCGACCTACGCCGACACTGGAGGGGGCTACCTGCATCCCGCTTACGGTCTCGCCCGGGGCTTTGACGTCTTTCGCTACCCGGAGTCCCAGGTACCGGCTGAAGGCGACTTGGGCCGCGCGATCGAGCGCGCCATCGCCTTCGCGGAATCGCAGCCGGGGCCGATTTTTATCTTCTTGCACAGCTACGAGACCCACGAGCCGTATGACGCGCGACGCAGCGCCCTGGAGCGGCTCGAGCTGGCGCCGGGATCGGACGAAACGTGGGTCACCCAGTGGGTCCCGCCGGTGCCCGAAGACGGCTATGCCCACCGACGCCGGTTCGTCAACGCGGCGAGTGGCGACGCGCCGGAGACGGTCGAGCACATCGTCGACCTCTACGACGGCCGCGTCGCCCACCTGGACGCCCAGCTCGGCGAGCTCTTCCGGTGGACCGAAGCGCGGGCCCGCTCGACCGCGGTGCTGCTGACCTCGGACCACGGCGAGTCCCTCGGCGAAGACGGCCGCGGTGGCCATGCGTCTTTGGAACGGCAGCTCCTGCATATCCCCATGCTGCTTGCCCTCCCCGACGGCGAGGCCGCGGGCGTGGAGGTGGAATCGCGGGTGAGGCTCTATGACGTGGCGCCGACGCTGCTCGATCTCGCCGGGTTGGCGTCGCCGTCGGCGGTGGATGGAGAGTCGCTGCTGCGCTGGCTGCGTCGTTCACCGCCGGCCCTCGACTCCTGGGCGGCTTCCCCTTCGACCAACGCCGGGCTCGCGGTCGAGCTGCCGGAAACCGGCGGGGAGCGCTTGCGCGTCCAGCCGGCGGCCTGGGCGCCTGGGGGGTTGGCTCGCCTCGAGTCGCTGGATGCACCGGAGGCCTCGGCGGACGTCGACGTTCCGACTTCCGTCTTGCGGCGGGTGTTGCGTCGGCTCGAGGACACGGCTTCGGGCCTTGAGGTCCTAGCCGTCGCCGGCGGCGAGGGATGGACCGTGGACCTGCGCGGCAGCGTCGTGCAAAATCATCGGGTCAAGAGCCTCGACCTGTCGCCCAGGCCGCTCGAGTGGCGGGGGCAGGTTGGAGGGGCCCGTCTCCGGCTCGAAGCCGAAGACTCCCGCCGCCTAGTGTTTCTAACGCCGAGGCGCGGGGACCTCGAATTGAGCGACGGCGATCGGCGGCTCCACCTCGACCTGTCGCGGGAGCGACTTCCCTTGGTGCTCGAGCGGACCGACGGCGGGTGGCGTCGGGGACGAGCGTCGGCGCCCCGGGAGGGCCTGCGCCTCCGCTGGATCGGCGAAGCCGATGTCGCCGCCGCCGCCGGCGGCGGCGTCGACGCGGAGCTCCAGCGTCAGCTGCAGGCCCTCGGTTATGTGGGTTGACGATGGATCCGCTAGTGAACCAGGCCGTCGTCGTCCGGTAGCAGGTTGGCGCCGCGCTGGAGGAGGCGTTCGGCGTCGCGGCGGTTGCCGGTGGCGGAATAGCGCTCGCAGAGACGCAGCACATTGCCGGTGTCGGTGAGGGTGCACCTTTCGCTCACTTCGCTGAGCACGCCGCTAAAGGGCGCAAAATTTTCAGCGAGCTCTTCGAAAACGTCGGCCCGGCTTTGGGGCCGCGCGCAATCCGCCGCTTGGGCGTAGGCGGTCTCTCCGAGGCTCCGGTAGTAGGCCGGTGAGACCTGGCGGGCGGCGAGCGAGTCTGCGAAAAAGCCGGTCAGGAAGAGGGCCATATCGCCGGTGAGTCGGAAAAGGGCAAATCGCTGGACGCCGCGGCTGCGAACCGCGTGGAGAAGGATTTCGCACAGCGCCTGATCCGGGGGCGCGCCGAGGTCGGCGTATGGCCCTGCGGGGCGGACAAAGCCGTCGAGAAGGTTCACGAGGTAGAAGGCGGACTCTTCGCTCGGCGCAAGGTGCTGGTGCGCAATGGCACCCTCAACAAGCTCGCGGAACATCTCGATGGGCGTTTCGGTGTGGAGGCGGGCTCCCGTGGTGTTTCCTTTGTCCATGTCAAACTCCTTTTCCGGGCGTCCGGGTGGACCCCATCAAAGAAGTTTACGCGATCACTGGCCTCCTGTTCGGGGTCGGCGCTCAACGCGTCTTTTTAAGGGGCAGGACGCCCGCAACGGTGATCAGAACGGCCAAGGGCAGCGGCGCATCGCCGGAAAGCGTCGGCATCTCGAGCAGATCCGGGGCCGCGCCCGGACATTGAGGGACTGGCCGAGCTGGGTACCGTCAGGGAGTGTGAAGTTGACCTCGCCGAGGCCCGTTTTGGCGTTGCGGATCGAGACGTCGGCGGGGAAGCGGTGCCCGGCCTTCAACCGTTGGGTTCAATTTCGAATCCTCGGTGGCAGAAGCGGCAAATGGTGCCGGGGTGCGTAGCGGCGCGTCGTGCTGAGGTATACCGGAGTCGACCCGGTGAGTGGGGGCTCGGCGCTGTCCAGGGCATGGCGGCTCCGTCCATGTCAATGAAAGAAGAGAATCTCGACGATGTATAATATTTTTCTCGTGCCGTGTCCGCTTACACTTTGGCAGCGAGAGTGCCGAAAGACAATGATTGAATGATGGGTGAGTTATGGGTGGCTATCGGTGATGAGATTCTGTGTATTTGTGGGTCACGATCTCATAAGAAGCTTATAAATAGAGGGTTTTCTGGCATCTTGAGGAGAGTGCAGAGTGGCGATCAAGGTGCCTGCGGCAGCTTTTCAGAAAGATTTCTCAGTGTTCAGTGATCTGAGGGTTGGGTGATCCACCTGCAAAAACGACATTATCTGGTTACAATGAATCGATCAGAGTCTTGGGGGCGGGAGAAATCGTCCTCCAGGGAGCGCAGACGATGGGTGTGGAAGATCTCAAGATGGTCAAATTCGGTCCTTTCGAGCTCGACTTAGAAAGCGAGGAGCTACGCCGTGACGGTGTGGCCTTAACGGTGCAGCCCCAGCCCCTGCGGGTCTTGGCGCTGCTCATCTCGCACCGCGGCAAGCTGATGAGCCGGGAGGACCTCCAGCGGCGCGTCTGGGGTGAAGAGTCCCTGCATGACGGTCGTGACCACAGTCTGAATCACACCATCCGGAAGCTGCGCCTCGTGCTCGGCGATAGTGCCCGCAGGCCGTCTTATATCCAGACCGTCCCCCGCCGCGGCTATCGATTCATCGCGAAGCTCGAGCAGGAGGACCGACGCCCGGGCCCGCCCGAGGCGGGTTTTAGCCTGCCCGCTGAAGACGAAGGGGGCGGGCCACTCCGGCTCCGAGTCTTGCCTTTTCGAGATATCGCTGAGAACGGCCCATTTCCGCCTCTGGCGGACGGTGCGGTGGAGGAACTGGTGTCGGCGCTGGTCCGACTTCAGGATCGCGGCCTTTTCGTGATCGACGGCCCGTCCCAGCCGCCGCCCGACGGCCGCGATTTCCGATTGCGGGGCGCCGTCCGAGCCACCGGCGGTCACGTGCGGGTGCATGCGTACCTCGTGCGTAGCCGCGACGACCGCGTCGTCGGCACGGCCGTCTTCGAGGAGCGATTCGACGATCTCTTCGACTTGCAGCGGTCGATCGCCGAGCGGATTGTCGCGGCTCTGGTGGAGCCGATGCTCGATCGAACGATCGCCGGTTAGCGGGCCGCCGTGAGCTCGGCCGCCGGGGGGGCGGCCGCTCGCATGCCGGCCGGGCCGGCGACCTGAGCTCGATGCGGCCGGACTCGGACGGGGCCGACGTGGTCCCCAGCCGCCGATGGCATAGACTCCGGCGTCCGCCCGAACGGGGGCGATGGATAAATGCCATGGACACCCTAGAAGACAAGAACGAGCCAGCGCGCCGCCGCGCCGCCGTGCGCCAGGAGATCCGTGAGGTCGTCAAGCTGGCGACGCCGGTGGTGATCGTGCAGGTCGGCATGATGGCGATGGGCGTGGTCGACACGATGATGCTCGGCCGTGTCTCCGAGCACGCCCTGGCCGCCGGGGCCCTCGGTCACGTGATGAGCTTCGGCATGATGGTCTTCGGGATGGGATTCCTCATGGCCCTCGATCCGCTCATCTCGCAGGCTTTTGGCGCCGATGACCAGGTGCGCCTCGGGCGCCACCTCCAGCGAGGACTGGTCGTCGCCGTCATACTCTCGGCCGTGCTGTCGGTGGTGATGTGGGACCTGCGGTGGCTGATGCACGCGCTCGGGCAAGATGCCTCCATCATCGACGACACGGCGGCCTACATCCGCGCCGCGGTGCCGGGCGTCGTCGCCTTCTTGCTCTTCACCGTGCTGCGCCAGACCCTGCAGGCGATGAGCCAGACCCGCCAGGCGCTGGTGGCGATCGTTGTCGCCAACGCGGTGAACGTGGTCGCCAACTACTCCCTGATCTTCGGCCACTGGGGGGCTCCGAAGATGGGCGTCGTCGGCTCCGGGCTCGCGACGTCTTTGTCGCGATGGACGATGGCGCTGCTCATCGCGTGGGCGGGATGGCCGATTCTCGGTCGCTACCTCAAGGACCTGCGCCGAGCGATCTTTCACCCTACGACCTACGGCCCCTTGGTGCGTCTCGGGATTCCGATCGGATTCCAGGTCTCCCTCGAAATGTGGCTCTTCACCGCCGTGGCGCTGCTGATGGGCAACCTCGGCGCGCGGGAACTGGCGGCGCACCAGATCGCCCTCAATCTCGCGGCGCTCTCCTTTATGGTGCCGCTAGGTATCGCGGGTGCCGCCGCCACCCGGGTCGGCAACGCGATCGGCCGCGGCGACGCCGACGGCACCCGCCGATCAGCGGGAGTCTGCCTGGGCCTCGGCGCCGGCGTCATGACGTTCTCGGCGGTGATCTTCGCCGTGTTTCCGACGGCGCTGGCGCGGCTCTACACCTCCGAAATGCCGGTGGTGATGCTGGCGGCGACGCTCTTGCCCATCGCGGCCGTCTTCCAGGTGGTTGACGGGCTGCAGGTGGTCGGCGCCGGCGTCCTGCGCGGCGCCGCCGACACCCGCATTCCGGCGATCATCGCCTTCGTCGGCTACTGGCTTCTGGGGCTGCCCGTGGCCTACGTCTTTGGCATTCACCTCGGATACGG
The DNA here is from genome assembly GCA_038747035.1 of Acidobacteriota bacterium. GTDB lineage: Bacteria > Acidobacteriota > Thermoanaerobaculia > Multivoradales > J023 > JAUIJL01. The sequence continues at coordinate 21,811 of JBCDKB010000047.1, forward strand.
TCCCCGCGGCCTATGGTGGGGGCTGACCCTCGGTCTGGCGGCGACGGCGATGCTCTTTTTGGCGCGGATCCGAGTGACGCTACGGGGCGAGCTCTCGCGCTACGCATAGGGATCTCTTTTGCGCGCGGGGCGGCCCGCGGCGCATTGCGCGGCAGTCTCGGCGCGTTTTACAGGGTCTTGGCCAGAATTTCGGCCTGAAACAAACGGGGCCCTCGATAAACGAGGGCCCTGATCCTAGGGGTCTCAGGGGGGCTCAGCGCGAGATCGCTGAGGATCGAGTCCTAGGAGCTCGCCAGCTGGTCGCTTTCGGTCTTGCGCCAGAACTGAATCAGGCCCCAGAAGTGCTCGGTGAACTTCTCGTGCTCGTGGGCGGGGAAGAGCGACTCGACCTTGGCGCGGACCGCTTCGCGGGCAGCGTCGGTGCCGAAGAATTCGTAAGCCACCTCGTCGAGGTGCGAGAGGTGTTTGTCGCAGAACTCTTGGAATTTCTCGGTCTCAAAACGGTCGTGGGCGATCTTCGCGTAGCCGGCGAGCTTGTCGCGCAGCGGCATGTCCTCCTGGGCCGCGATCTCGTAATACGGCGTCCAGTCGAGATTCTGGCGCATGGTGCGCCGGGTGACGGCGCAGAAGATCGACCAGCGGAGCAGCGCCTTGATCAACCACGGGAAGTGGAAGTGCAGTGAGGTGACCTGGGAGTCCGGGCAGGCGTTCGCGAAGTCGATCGGGTAGAAGACGCCGTCGCGCCGCAAGGACTCGCAGGAATTGAAATCCCAGCCGAAGAACGAATTGATAGTGAGCGCCTGGTCGACGAGGTAAGACCCTTCGCCTTCTTCGAGGAAGTTGAAGTCGACCTTGTAGCGATCGTGTAGGGGCGCCGTCGGGTCGTAGCGCACCGCCCACACCTGCGGCCCGATGCCGATCGTGCGCACGAAGACTTCGTAGTCGTGCACGGCCTCCTGCAGGTGCATCACAAAGGTGCCGGACTGGTCGTACGCTTCCTTGAGCTCCTGGCCGCCGTCCACTTTGGAGACGCCTTTCCAAGCGCCGCCGTCGTACGGCTTCATGAAGAGCGGGTAGCCGAGGTCGTCGCCGACGTCGGCGATGTTGAAGAGCTTGGCGTAGCGCCGCAGGGTGACCTGGAGGTCATCGTGGCCGTCGTACGACTTGGGCGGGATCAGCCACGTCCGGGGTACCGGCAGGCCGAGGCGCATCATGGCGCAGTAGGTGGTCTGCTTCTCCATCGACTGGAGGGACCACGGGTTGTTGAAGACGTAGAGGTCGTCGAGCACGATCGACTTCTTAATCCACTCGCGACTCGTGTGGTACCAGTGCGTCAAGCGGTCGAGCACGACCTCGTAGTTGCACGGTTGCTGCAAGTCGAAGGGCTCGATGGTGACTCGCTCGGACGTGACCGAAACGCGGTCACCGTCCCACGGAATGTCGAGCTTCAGGCGGCGGAGAATTTCTTCGTAGCAGATGGGCCAGTCGAGATCTGCGCCGAGGGAAAGACCGATGGTGCGGGTTACGGATGCCATGACGATTCCTTGTTGCCGTGGCTCGATGCCAGGTGTCGTACCGATGTCGGTGAAGCGCGATATTCATAGCACACAAAGCGCCGCTACGACCGCCGTCGGAAGGGCCATCGACGCCGCTTTCGCGGCCGGGGGCGTGAAGTAGACTGCGACACATGGGTGATGAAAAGCCGGAAAAAAAGCCCGTCAAGAAGGCCGTGAAGAAGCCTGGGAAAAAGTCCGAAGGGAAGCCGAGGAAACCGCGGCAGCCAGACGCCGGGAAAGCCGCCGGGGAACCCGAGGTCGATTCCCAGGGAGCCGAGCCCCAGACCGGCGCCAAACGACCCCGGCGGTCCTCTTCGTCCCCGCCGGCGCCAGAAGGTGAAACGTCGCAGCCGTCGGACCCGTCGCCGCGGATCGATCCCCGGATGTACTCACTCCTCCTCGGCCACGAAAAACACCGACTGTCGCTCGCCGACCAGGATCACGAGAATCCCCACGCCTACCTCGGCCCGCGCGCGGTGCACGTCGGCGGGGAGTCCGGTGTCATCGTCCGCGCCAAGCAGCCGCGAGCGAGTTCCGCTTGGCTTGTCCTCAACGACGGCGAGGTCGAGATGACCCCCCTCGGCCACGATCTTTTTGCGGCTTATGTGCCAGGCCGGGACGCGGAGCTCACATACCAGCTGCGCTTTTCCTTTGACCGGGGGGCCGCCGCCGGAACCCGGTGGCAGCGTGAGGACCCCTACCGCTTTTCGCCGACGCTCACGGACGAAGAGCTTTATTTTTTGGGTGAAGGCACCCACCGGCGGCTATGGCAGAGCTTGGGGTGCACGCCCGCGGAGAGTGACGGTGTCACCGGTCGTCGTTTCGCGGTGTGGGCGCCGAATGCCCGCAGCGTGGCGGTCGTGGGCAGCTGGAACGGCTGGGACCCCGGGGTGCACCCGATGCGCCGGCTCGGGACGTCCGGTACTTGGGAGATCTTCATTCCCGGGGTCGAAGATCGGCACCTCTACAAGTTCGACATCAAAGGCGCCGACGGCAAAAGCCGGCTGAAGGCGGATCCCCTCGCCCGCTGGGCCGAAGTCTCTCCGGGCCGGGCGTCGCGCATTTTCGATTCGGACTACAGCTGGGGCGACGATGGGTGGATGGTCGCGGCCATCGAACGCGATGTTCGGCGGGAACCGATGGCTATCTACGAAGTGCACCTCGGGTCTTGGGCCGCCGGCGGCGGCAAGAAGCTCTCTTACCGCGACCTGGCGGAGCCACTCGTCGAGTCCGTCAAGTCGCTCGGATTCAACTACATCGAGCTGATGCCCGTCGCCGAGCACCCCTATGACGGCTCGTGGGGTTACCAGGTCACCGGCTACTACGCCCCGACCTCCCGATTCGGCACGCCGGACGACTTCCGGTACTTCGTCGACTACTGCCACCAGCACGGCGTCGGCGTGATCCTCGACTGGGTACCCGCCCACTTCGTCAAAGACGCCCATGGCCTCGGTCGTTTCGACGGCTCAGCGCTTTATGAGCATCACGATCCCCGTCGCGGCGAACACCCCGATTGGGGGACCTATATCTTCAACTACGGACGCTTCGAAGTCCGGAATTTCCTCGTCGCCAACGCTCTCTACTGGCTTGATGAATTCCACATCGACGGCCTTCGGGTCGACGCGGTGGCGTCCATGCTTTACCTCGACTACAGCCGGAAAGAAGGCGAATGGCTGCCGAACGCCCAAGGTGGACACGAGAATTTCGAAGCCATCGCCCTCCTGCGGGAGGTCAATCGCCTGGTTCGGGAGCACTACCCGGGGCGTTTTGTCGTCGCTGAAGAGTCCACGGCGTGGCCGGGGGTCACCGAGCGGCCGGGCGAAGGCGGGCTGGGCTTCAACTTGAAGTGGAATATGGGCTGGATGCACGACACGCTGGAGTACTTCAGCATCGATCCGCTCTTTCGCTCGCACCACCATGACCGGCTGGTCTTCAGCATGGTCTATGAATATAGCGAGGCGTTCGTGAACCCGCTGTCCCACGATGAGGTGGTGCACGGTAAGGGGTCCCTGCTCACCAAGATGTCCGGGGATCCGTGGCGCAAGCGGGCGAATCTGCGCTGTCTCTACACCTACCTCTTCACCCGACCCGGCAAGGTCCTTCTCTTTATGGGCGGTGAGCTGGGGTCGCCTCGGGAGTGGAACCACGAACTCGGCCTCGATCGATTCCTCGAGAAGGACCCTGATCACCGCGGTATCCGAGACCTCGTGGCGGCCCTCGGGGCACTCTACTGCCGAACCCCGTGCCTCTGGCGGCTCGACCATGAGCCGGACGGATTCGAGTGGGTCTCGAGCCACGACCGAGGTCGATCGGTCTTCGCCTATGTGCGCTACGGCGAGCCCGCCGGCGACGGCGGCAGCTCCAAGGAGGCCGCAGGGCGGGATCACCGGCTCGTGGTCTTGAACCTGACCCCGGTGCCGCGGGAAGGCTATCGCCTCGGAGTTCCCGCGGAGGGAACTTACCGGGTGCTGCTGAATTCGGATGAGAAACGTTTCGGCGGCAGCGCCTTTCCGCTCGCCGAGGGCTTCGTGACAGAAGCCGCGGATACCGACGGTTTTGGAAACTCTCTGGTCCTGACCTTGCCGCCGCTGTCGGCACTCGTCCTTGGCCCCGCATAGCCTGTGCTTTCGCGGCTTGAGTCCCCATTCGCCTAGCGAGTAGAATAGGGTGTTCGCGGCGCGCCTATTGGCGAGGTCGCACTTTCGGGCACCACTCTTCATCGTGAGGCGTCGCCATTCTTCACCGCCACTTCCTGCGATTAGCGGAGCTTTTCGGCGGATCGTGGCGGTTCAGTCAAGAGCCGGGATCGCTGCGACAGCTGTCGCTATGGCGCCCCCGGGTCGAGACCTAGCGAACACGGCGGAGGTTGGACCGGAAGCACCGAGGTAAGAAAGCACCGAGATGAAAAGTCACGCTGCAACGAGCTATAAGCAGGTCAAACCCGGATTCCCGGCTTCCTGAGAGAGCGAGTGGTCATGGAACGGAGAAAACTGTCGATCCAACTGGAAGGCACCCAGCTGGAGCTCATCGAAGGCGATATCACCGATCTCGATGTCGACGCCGTCGTCAATGCCGCCAACGAACAGCTACAGCTCGGGTCCGGCGTCGCCGGCTCGATCCTGGAAAAAGGGGGCGCTTCGATCCAGGAAGAGTGTGACCGCATCGGTTCGACGCCCGTCGGCACGGCGGTGCTCACCGGCGGCGGAGACCTGAAGGCGATGCACGTCATTCACGCCGTCGGTCCGACGATGGGAGAAGGTGACGAAGACCGCAAGCTCGCCTCCGCGATCCGGTCGTCGCTGGCGCTGGCCGATCGCCATGGCTTGAAGTCGATTGCGCTCCCGGCCATTTCGACCGGCACCTTCGGCTTCCCGGTTGACCGCTGCGCCCGCATTCTCCTGACGGAGGTCTACCGCTACCTGCAGGGTGGAACCAAGATCGAGAAGGTCGCCGTCAGTCTTTGGGGCGAAGATAATTTCGAGATCTTCAAGCGCGAGCTGCGACGCGGTTTCCGCTGAATAAGTAGAACGCGCCTTGGCTAGAAGCCGCGTCCGAAGGGGGCATAGCTCCCATAGGGGCGCGGCTTTCGTGCGTCCGAGACTCCCGCGGCTGCTGCGGGTCCTTTTCGGCCCGGGATCAGAGCGGCGCTTCCGGGCGTGGGAAAGTCGTACAGGCTTCGAGGGCTGGAATCAGCTCGCGGCGGAAGCTTTCGGTGTCTGGGTAGCGATTGGCCGGGACCTTCGCCAGCGCCCGCCCCAGGACATCCGTGACCCGGGCCTGTTCGAGGGTCTCGACCTCCAGCCGGAACGGGGTGGAGGCGACGGCGCGCAGCATCTGGCCGAGGTTTTTGGACCAGAAAGGCGGCCGGCCTGTGAGCGCCTCGCACACCATTATGCCGAGGGCGAAGATATCTGTCCGGTGGTCAATCGGATCGGCCGCGAGTTGCTCCGGCGACATATAGGACAGCGTACCGATCACCATGCCGGCGGCGGTGAGCTTGAGCTGGCCGCTCGACCCGCTCGAGTCGCGGATTTTGGCGAGGCCGAAATCGAGGATTTTCGGGACTTCTCGTCCGTCGATCTGGGTCATCATGATGTTGTCAGGCTTCAAGTCCCGGTGGATCACCCCGCGGGCGTGGGCGAAGCCGACGGCGCCGAAGATCTGCTCGAACCAACGGGCGGCGCGCGGCGGCGTCACCGGGCTTTCGGTGTCGATCATTTCTCGTAGCGTTCGCCCTTGGACGTACTCCATAGCGATGAAGGCGCCCCCCCGAAGCTCGCCCGAGTCGACAACCTGCACGATATTGGGGTGATCGAGGACCCGTCCGGCTTGCGCCTCCCGGGCGAAGCGCCCTTGGGCCACCCGGTCGCCTTCGGTGAGTAGCTTGACCGCCACCGTTTCACTCCGCCGCCGGTCTTCGGCGACGTAGACCAGGCCCATGCCGCCTTTGCCAAGGTTCCGCTCGAGGGCGTAGCGGCCGTTGATCACCCGATCGACCAGAATCGTCGTTTCCAGTTGGGCGTCGTCGTCTTCGCAGTAGAAAGTGCCGGTGCCGTAGCACCTCCCGCACTCCGGGCATTCCTTGAGCCAGGTCCCGGCCCCCTGGCTGACCTGGAGGCGGATCTTTTCCTGTTCCACCAGAGTTGCGTAGACCCTCGCCATGCGGTCGGCCAGGGTTTGCAGGAGGTCGAGCATGACCGGGGAATAGCCATCCGGCCGGGGCCCGAGCAGCATCAGCCCCAAGACGCCGTTCGGACTCCGGGGCGGATATTGCAGGGGGACGACCCATTCCGTCCGCCACGACCGCAGCCACGCCCGGTCTTCGGAGGGGAGCTGGCCGAGGGAGCGTACGGAGCCCGGCTCATGCCATCCAGCGGTGAGGCCGGGTAGGGCGGAGTTGGCCGGCATGAGCTGCTTCGGTTCGAGGGGCTCGGAGCCCGAGTAAGCGAGTCGAAATCGCGTGGCGCGGCGGCAGAAAAGGTGCAGGTGTGACGGCGCTAGGGCCTGCAACAAGCCGAGCCCGACGTCATGCGCCAGTTCGGCCTCATCGCGACACTTGGCCAGGCCGTCGATTAGGTCGATCAGGAGCACCTCCCGGTGGTGCTCTTGGCGGAAGAAAAGTCGACGCAGCAACGTACCGACGCGACCCCGGTGGGCTTGGGCCGAAAAGGGCTCCGGATCGTCCTGGCGCCGCCCGTTCATGGTTCCGACCGCCGCCCGCGGGGGCCCCGCCCCAGAAATTCCGTTCCCTGGAGACGCCGCCCCAGGGAGTCTTTCTGAGAACCTAAGGATGCGGCGCGGGTCGAGGGGTCGGTCATGTCGATGCGCCTTGGCGAGCCCGCCGCCTTCGTCTAGTGACCCAATGGGGAGGGCGTTCGATGCTTTGAAGACAATCGACACTCACCCTGCGCCAGGAAC
>JBCDKB010000048.1:0-28495 GCA_038747035.1 Acidobacteriota bacterium
CGAGGGCCAGCTCCGCCTGGCCGACGGCGAGGGACCCGGCGGCGAAGGCGCGGGGGCCGAGCTCGACCCTCCGGGCCTCGACCTCCGCCACGCGCGCTTCAAGGTCGCGGCGGGCCCGCGAGGAGTCGTGGGGCGGGCTCATCTCAATCGCCCTCACCGTCCACTCGATATCCCGGGCCGAAGACGCAAACTCCCGCGCCAGCTCCGCCCGCTCGGCGCCGAGCACGCGCTCGCGGACGGCCACCGCACCGGCGACCACCAGCGCCGAGGCCGCCAACGCGGCGGCGGCGGCGGCCAGGCGGTGGCGCCCCACCCAGGACCCGAATCGATAGGTCAGGGTCAAGGGCCGAGCGGACACCGGTTCGCCGCGCTGAATCGCTGACAGGTCGTGGGCGAGCGCCTCGGCGCTCGGGAATCGCGCCTCCGGCTCAAAGGCCAAGCAGCGATCGACCACCGCGACCAGATCACGGGGCGCCGCGGGGGCCGCGGACCGGAGCGACGGCGCCGGGGTGCGCAGCCGATCGAACATCAAGCCCATGCGCGTCTCGGCCGCGTGGGGACGTCGGCCGGCGACCGTTTCGAAGAGCATGACGCCGAGGGCATAGAGATCCGAGCTGCGGGTCCGCTCGCCCCGGAGCTGCTCCGGCGCCATGTACTCGGGCGTGCCCAGGACCAAACCGGTGAGCGTCACGCCCTCCGCTTCCACCTCGGTGGCGATCCCGAAGTCGACGACGAAGGCGTGCGGCCCCGACTCCCGCGCCTCCACGAGCACGTTGGCCGGCTTGAGGTCTCGGTGGATCAGCCCGCCGCGGTGGGCGAAGGCGACGGCCCGCACCACCTGCTCGATAATCCCTAGGCGCGCCTTGAGCTCCAAGTCGCGACACGCCGCGCCGAGCGTCTGGCCGTCGACGAGCTGCATCGCCACCGCCGGCCGACCCCGGTGCAAGCCCGTCTCGTAGACCTGGACGATATGTTCGTGCTTGAGGCGCGCCTGCATCCGCGCCTCGAGCAGGGGATCGCCGCCGGAGCTCTCCTCCCGCAGGACCTTCAGCGCCACGCGACGCTCGAGCAGCGGATCCCAGGCGCGATAGACCTGGCCGCTCGAGCCGACGCCGATCAGCTCTTCGATCTGGTAGTGGTCGAGGGATCTTTCCGACATGGGACGACAGTCAGGGGCGGGCCGGGTCGGCCGCGCGGCCTTGAGTCTATTCTCCCCGGGTTCCCCGAGTCCCGGCGCGGGTGCGGGCCCCGTCTCCGGCGCCCAGCTCCAGTCGCCTACGGTCCGACGGCTCCAAGAATGAGAGCTGTCCAGGCCGAGGTGTCGCCGGACTCGAATCCATCCTCGAAGATCAGCGACGGATTCGGGCGAAAGGGCGGGCACTCACCCACCCCGGAGAGATCGACGTCGAAGTCCGATGAGGAAAAGGCGGCCCCCTGCTTGACCTCGAAGACGGCGCCCGAGCACGAGGTCAAGAGATCGAGATTCATGGTGGTCACGACCGTACCCGCCCCCCTCACCACCAGCTGTCCCGAGAGGGTCGCGATGGCCGACGCCGCGGTGGTGATGGTCACAGTGCGGTCGATATCCACCGATTCCTCATAGAAACCCGCCGCCAGAATAATCTGGTCACAGACCCCGGCTCCGAGCCATACCGCGTCCTGCAAGGTCACGTAGTCCTGGGGCACCTGGCAGGTCTGCCCCGCGGCGGGGGTCGCGAGGGCCAGCAGCCACATCAGCGCCAGGGATCCCCAAGAGCGCCGGCCGGCGACCGTCACGGGGCCTCCCCGCTGTCGCGGTTCGACGCCGCGTCCATGAAAATCGAACCGTCCCGGAGCACTTCGCCACGGGCGATCGCGATCAGTGAAGCGGCCCTTCGCAGGGCCCCCGGGTCCGACGCCTCTCCGCGCGTTTCGCGCCCGGAGAAAACCCGAGCCGCTTCGGCGGGGATGGCCCGCACCTCCCACGTGCAAAGGACGTCGGCGGGCTGAGCCGGTGCCGGTTCGGTCCCCGTTTCGAGGTCCCGTCGGTCGAGCAGTACGTCGCTACGATTGACCCGAAGGTGCCCGCGGGCGCCGTCGGTGCAGCGCATGCGGACATCGAGGGTCACGGCGCCGGGCGCATGGACCTCGAGAGCGCCGCCGACGGTGAAGGCGGAGATCGCCAGCTCTCCAGCGGCCGCCGGCCAGGCGAGGCCGAGCGTGAGGGCAAGGGCGAGGGCGAGGCAGGTCGCTGCGTCTCTCGCATTGTCGATGGGCAGCATTGCTCTTCTCTCCTCGGAGCTCTTGGCGGTTGGGGTCCTGGATGTCAGCGCGGCAGAGGTCAGCGTCGGCATCAGCGGCCCGCCGTCGGGGAGGCGTTGCGGGGCTCTTCGTCGACCCGGCCGGGTTGACCGGCGTCGGCGGTGACCGAGCGCGCCACAGCGGTCTGCGGGACCTCGGGGCCGACGCCGTCGGCGAGCGCAAGCACCAGGCTGCGCAGCTCCCCCATCTCGGACTCGAGTGCCGCGCGCCGGTCGCGTAGTGCGCTCACTTCGATCCGCAGCGCTGCGACCTCCGCATGCAGGCCCTGGATCGCCGCTAGGGCCACGCCGACGCCGTCGATCGGCGCCAAGGACCGGCCGTCGTGGCCGAGCCCGAAGAGCGCCCGGAAGTCCTCAGCCATCGGCCCGAGGTGGACCGGAGTCCGCGCCGGCCCGACGTCGCCGGGTTCGATCGCGTCGGTGTAGCTCCACCGCTTGAGCGGCAGCGTCGCCACCTTGGCGAGCACGTCGCGGGGATCCACCGGGCCGACCACCTCTTTCTTCTCACGGCTCGAGGTGACGAAGAACGAACCGCCGACCGTCAGGTTGCCGTCGACGAACATCGCGTCTTCAACCAGGGCGGTCCCCGCCACGTGCAGGGTCTCCTCGGGCTCGTCCGTGCGGATCCCCACCCGGGTGTTGGTGAAGCTCGGGCCGCTCGCCTTGCCGACGACCAAGGCGTTGGTTTGGGCGCCGCGGAAGACTTTGACCGGCGACGCCGAGAAGATCCCACCTACGCCGTACGAGATATCAAATTGACTGGCTGAAGCATTGAGGTTGAGGTACCAATTCCGGTCCTCGCTCGCCTCGAGATCGGTGAATTGGATGGTCGGATTGGCGCTCTGGATTTCCAGCTGCTGCCGGGGCTCGAGGGTGCCCAGACCGACGTCACCTTCGGTATCGACCGTCAAGGACTGCACCGGCGCGCCGGCGAGCAGCGTCATCGCTTCGCCGGCCAGCGAGACGCGGTCGGGGGCGGTGGCGATCGAGAGCGACGGCGAGTTCTTGAGGAAGCGCATGATCGTCGAGCCGGCGCTTACGACGTCGAGGGTGCCGAATTGCATCTCGATCGACGCGGCGTCGCCGGTGGTCATGTCTTCAAGTCGCAGCGTCGCCCCGTCGGTGCCGTCGACGATGTCGAGGTCCGCCATCGGCACCGCGGTGCCGAGGCCGAGCAGGCCCGAAGGATCCATGTGGAAAGAGTCGGTCGGCGCGCCGCGGCGCAGCACAAACGGCAGGCCGGCTTCGTCGGGGGTGTCGTCCGTCCAGCCGATGTGGAAGCTCTCGTTGTAGCCGCTATTGACGATGACGCTGTCGCACCCGAAACTGTCGGTGCAGAGCTCCCAGCTCGCGTCGGAGGCGGTCGTGTCGTTCAGTTCAATGTCCGGGTTGTCGCCGGCGATCGTGACGTCGGCGGTGAAGTTCTGGGCACCGGCGGCCGGCACCAAGGGGGTCAAGAGCAAACACATCAGCGGGGCGAAGCGCCGGAGGCTCGGATTGGAAGTCGGGGACATGCGTTCTCCTCACGGAAGGGTCAACGATTCTCGGGAGTCTCAGATCCGGGGGACCTCGATTCGGCATCGCCGAAGCCCCCGGGGGTCGCCATCCCCTTAGAGCAAGGGCCTTGCCAGCGCCGCCCCCGCTTCCGCCGCGGTTTTCCGAGCCGATGTTTCCCGGCCGTGGGAAAAAGAAGTCCAGACGCCTCCCGGGGATGGGAAAGTCGGGCGGAAGTCCGACGGGCCGCCGTTACGTCGCGCCCTGCCATTCGCGATACGCTGGACGCGTGGTTGATGAAGAGCATCCGGCGCCGGGCGTGACGCCAGCGCCGCCCCGGATTGGCGTCGGCGTGCTCATCGTGCGGCGGGACCAGGTCCTGGTCGGCCGTCGCCGGGGCGCCCACGGCGAGGGGACCTGGGCCCTACCCGGCGGCAACCTCGACGCCGGCGAATCGGTCGCCGACTGCGCCCGCCGCGAGTTGCTGGAAGAAACCGGACTCGCGGCCGACGGCATCGAGCACGCCGCCTTCACCGACGACCATTTTGGGAGCGGCGGGCAGCACTACGTCACCCTTTTCGTGCAGGCCGTCGGCTGGTCGGGCGAACCGAAAAATCTCGAACCGGATAAGTGTGACGGCTGGGAATGGCACCGCTGGGATGCCTTGCCTGAGCCGCTCTTCCTGCCGCTCGAGCATCTCCGGGCGCAAGGCTTCCGGCCGAACTTCAGCCCGAGCTAGGCGCCGAATCACGCCGTCTCTCCCCCTGGGCTCGATGACAGGGAGAACGCGGGCGCCGGGCCGCCCTCATCCGGGACGCATCCCTTCGTCCCCAATCTTCGAAACCTGCACTGGAACATGAACGACTGGCAGATGTGAGACATCTAGACCGATAAGCCTCGGAGGCAGAGTGACTCGAGACAGCAAGGATCCCCGCGGGGTGATGGAGACCGTGATCAAGAAGGCACCGATCTCGGAAGTGATCCGTCAGCGCCTATTGAAGGCCAACCACCGCTTTTTCGCCAACGACAACATCGCCAACTTCCTGGAGCCCGGAGACAAAGAGCTTCTCCTCGAAGAAGTCTCCGGGAAGCTCAGGGGCGTGCTCGAGTCGCTGGTGATCGATATCGAAAATGACCACAACACCCGCGACACCTCCCGTCGCGTCGCGAAGATGTTCGTCAAGGAAGTCTTCCGCGGCCGCTATGACCAGCCGCCGCCGGTGACCGAATTCCCGAATATCTCGAACCTTAACGAGCTGATGATCGTCGGCCCGATGACCGTGCGCAGCGCGTGCTCCCACCACCTCTGCCCGATTATCGGCAGGGTCTGGGTCGGCGTGATGCCCAACGAGCATTCCGAGCTGATCGGCCTGTCAAAATATGCTCGGCTGGTCGACTGGATCATGTCCCGCCCCCAGATTCAGGAGGAGGCGGTGATCCAGCTCGCCGACGTCTTGCAGGACAAGATGCACCCGGACGGCCTCGCCATCGTGCTCCGCGCCGATCACTACTGCATGCACTGGCGCGGCGTCAAAGATATGGACTCCAAGATGGTCAACAGCGTGATGCGCGGTAGCTTCCTGAAAAACCCCAACCTCCGTCGCGAGTTCCTCGCGCTGCTCCACGACAAGACCCCGTGAGGACCCATCGGTGCTGATCAGACTTCTCTACGCAAGCCGGGCCGCCGGCGATATCGATGCCCACGTCGTCCGCGACATTCTCGACCAGTCGCGGCAGAACAACCCGGACGCCGGTATCACCGGCGTGCTCTGCGTCTGTCCCGGCGGCGTTTACCTCCAGGCTCTGGAAGGCGGCCGCGACCGGCTCAACCAGCTCTACGCCAAGATCTTGAAGGACCCGCGGCATAAGGAAGTCACAATCCTCGCCTACGACGAGATCACCCAGCGCAAGTTCCCGAGCTGGAGCATGGGCAAGGTCGAGCTCGCCAAGGTCAACGCGGCGGTGGTGCTCAAGTACTCCGAGACGCCGAGCTTCGACCCCCTGTCGATCTCCGGCGAGGCTGCGCTCTGCCTGATCGACGAGCTGATGGAAGCCGCCGCCATCGTCGGCACGGGCTAGGTCGAGCAGCCCGAAACTAGACCAGCTTAGGCTTACCCCGATGCTGCGGCGCCTTCGCGTGCTCGCTCAAACTTTGGGTTAACCGGTCTCCCCGCGCAGGACTTTCTTTTCCTGTACGGCGACGGCTATTGGATAGTAGCGATAGCTGGACATCGCGAATTCATGAATACGGTACATCACTCTGAATTTGGTTTCGCAAGATCTGCAGTCTACGTCGCTGAAGTCAGACTCCCACGGCACCGGCCTACCCAGTTGTCCCTCGAACTCTCGCGAAAGATCCTTCTCCTCAGACCAGTCTTTCCGCTGGCCGATCCTGAAAGGACTTCTTGTACCGCACAAAGGGCATTCAAGGCTTGGAACGTTGACGAAGTAATAGTCGTCGCTCAGGTTGTCCTTCCCAAGTTGAAAGAGAATCGATCGGGGCGCCACCACTCTCATCTGCAAAGACTTCGCTCCTTCACGGACTCTTCGAGGTCAGCAAGATGGATATCGGCAGCTTGCGAGTTGCCGACTTAGGGACTGAACCTGCTGTCCCACCTACGGATCCTCAAACACGACGTCAAGACCTCGTGAATCCTCGGGCTTGAACACGACTCGACTTCCCTCGGGCAGTTGCCCATGCAACTCAGACGCGATCGACTGGCCTTCGTTGTCATAGCGTTCCCATTCGCGGGCGTCGACGCTTTGAGATTCGGTGAGGAGCTGGCACCAAGCGATCCAGCTCTCGATGCGGTCGCGCAGTTGTGTGGTGATTTCCAAATGGTCGGCAAGTACACCGCACCGGTTCCCCTGAGCTGATTGAACCCATACCGCGATCCCTGCGATCGGGTCAGTCCTAAGGATGAAGGTTCTCATGATTCAGAAGTCCACGCAGCGTGTAAGGCGTCCATAGGATCGTAGCCACCTTCCGGGCATTTGAGTGGCGTCGGTTCTCGTCATGTTGAAATCGCCGCGATAAGCAATCCAGCGACTGAGGTGCACTCTGGCAACGAACGTGCCCCGGCTGAGCGTCGGCGCCGCGCCGTGCGGTTAGCCGAGGGTTCGGTGCCCACCAAACGAAGCCAACGCGATCGGAACGACTCCTCCGAAACGACCTCGATATCCCGAGGATACCGACACCGTGACCGGATCGGCCATCGCCAGGCCGGGCACGGCTTGCACCGATTATACAAGCACGTATATATTCACAGTGTGGCTGACAAGCCCCTAGCATGGCTAGGCACCTCCCTCTCGGACGTCCAAGCGTTCCCCTCCGAGGTCCGCCAGGCCACAGGCTACCAACTCCGCAGGATCCAACAGGGGCTGATGCCCACAGATTGGAAGGCAATGCCCTCTGTGGGTAAGGGCGTCATGGAGATTCGGCTCCGAGGGAAACTCGAGCATCGGGTCCTCTATATCGCCAAGTTTGCCGAGGCAGTCTACGTCCTCCATGCCTTCGAGAAGAAAAGCCAGAAGACCCGAGATTCTGATCTCGCAAGGGCAAGCCTACGCCTCAAAGAACTCGAACAGACCAGAAGCGCGAAGAAGGAGAGTTGAATGGCTACGACGATTCGACAGTCTAGCGGCAATGTCTTCAGCGACCTTGGGTTTGCGCCCGAAGAAGCTCTGAATCTGAAAGTCCGCTCCGATCTGATGATCGAAATCTCAAAGATGATCGAAGAGCAAGGACTCACGCAAACCGCCGCCGCGAAGCTCCTCAAAGTGACCCAGCCCAGAATCAGTGATCTGGTGCGCGGCAAAATCGATCGCTTTAGCGTCGATAGTTTGATCGAAATGCTCGGTCATGCCGGAGCCCGCGTTTCATTCAAAGTCTCTGCCAGCAGTGAAGCCGCGTAACGTCAGAGCTTAGTGACGAGAGTCAGCACGCCCGTTTGAGCGTCTCACCAGCCTGCGATCGATGGCTGGTCACCGGCCGCCCCGGAGTGCTTGGTCATCGAAGTTCTCAGTCAGCATAGCCCGGAACTGCCCAACCAGGTACTCGATATATTCCTCCTTTTCCTGAGGCTGGGGCGAGCCGTGAGCCAGGGCATTGAAGGCGCTATACCTGGAGGCCGCGTAAAGGAACGACGCTGACACGCGCGACCGTGGCACATCCGCGGCCATTTTGTTGGCTAGCTGAATGAACGCGTCGGCGCACTCTGTGAAGTTGGCCTCATCTGTGTCATGAGTCATATTGCGGTTCTCGACCTTGAAGCTGGTGTTTCGCCCAATTTGACCGAGCCGACGATCGACTGGCCAGTATTTGAGCGGGATCAACCTAGCGAAATCCATCCCGCGGGTTTTCGTTCAGAGTATTCAGCGTCGGTCCAACGCATTGTAATCCATCTTGATGAAGTTCGAGTTGGCCTTGCTTCAGAGAAAGTGTAAACGTCTGCTGCTGGTGCCGCTCAATGGAGAATTTCAGCGTATTTGATTCTCGCCGGTCTGGACACAAATGGTCGTAGTCGCGGACCACGATCGTATGTTCACCGGGTTCCAGTTGATATAGACTCGGTTGCTTGGTGCAGTTTCTCGGTCGCGCGGGGCAGTCGTGCGAATATATCTGTCGAGGTGGATCTTGAAATTCTCTAGCGGCGTCTCTTTGTGTGAGGCTGGTTTGACCATGAGAGAAGCCGTCTCTGGCTCCTTGCGATTCGATTCGAGTCCCTCCCACAAATCGTTCGCACCGTAATTAAACATCTCCGCAACGCATCCAGAGGGGCAGTATCGCCCAGGATGCATCGGGGAGGTGGTGTCAATCTTATTGTGGGTAGGCAGTGTCGTGATGGCTCTAAGGTTTTTGAACACATCAGCGATGCCCATGCCGTCTAGCAACCAGTAGACAAGCGGAGTGCCGCAACGAGGGCAGGGTTCGTTATTTGCGACGATGCGTTTCATGATTGATGAACGTCAAAGCTGAGTGGCGCGGCGAAGGCACAATCGCTCGTCCTCAGTCAGGTCCATACATGACTCATGACTCAAAGCGAATAATGGGATCACGCTCATCAGCAGAGTCTTTAGGAATGAAGGGGCAAGCGAGAAGAAATATTATATTTGACTATTTCTAACGTCATCAACGTTTGACCGAGAAGCTCTTACGGGTGGAAACTGAGCGACGCGCTCTCGCGCTCGCTCGAAGTTCGGGTTATGCGAAAGTTGGGATCTCGTCATATGGCTTATCCCAACTGCTGAAGACCAGCTCGAGTAGTTTCTCATCGACTTCGGCCGGCGGCTGTACACCCATGGCCGCCCAGACGGCCTTCGCGGCCGTATAGCCCACAATAGTGGGATTTGTGTCGGTTGTCAGTCCTTCGATTATCTGAATGTCGACTCGGCAGCGGGACTGGCCTATTGCCGAGAGAGCGAAAACGACACCAGTTTCCGCACCAGCCTTCCAGTCGTCATAGCCTTCCGCTGGAACCTCTTCGATATACCCCTGCGGCACAAATCCTCCAGTGCCTGAACAACTGAATGTCACGCCAGGTGCCTTGCTCGGGACGACCACAGACAACACAACCCGGGCAAAGTGAGGCAAGCCGTTGCGATATTTTCCAAACTTGATATCGGCTGTCTTCATTTGCGTACCGTCCTACAACTGAGCTGCAAGCGCAAGGGGGGAAGAGGCGAAGCCTCCGACCGAATGCGGTGTCTGCTCCAGCTGCTTGTTGGGCGGCAAACTACACCAGTGTCACGTCGAATCGGATAGCTGCGGCGTCGCACTTGAAGTCGTGAGCGAAGGAATCGACCTCTTCTGCACAAGAACTCCGTCGCGTCTGGATTCCGTTTGGCGGATTCGGTCATACGCAGTGTTATCCAAATTTTTTCAGGTCGCATCTTCGCAACGAGCGTCCCAGATTTCAGATTCGGGGATCGACACAAGAAGACTCATGAACAGCCCAATGAACCCATAGTGGGATGCCGGACCACCGGTGCGTTCTACGATGCAGGACACAGTGACTTTTGACAAACCGATCGGACAATGCGACTCCGTTGGCTGCCTAGGCAATCCTTTTGGTGTTTTGACCATCGGAAAGTGAGCTTCTGTCCATTCACAATGTGCCTGACTCACGGACAGTCCATGTTCAGAAATTGGGTCGTAGATTTCAACAACAAGCTCCCCGCAACTGGGTAGATTTCTGGCAATATTCGATTTTTCCAGAGTGGTTCCAACTCTTTGTCGCTCAGCTTCGTTTGAAATTATTTTTCGATTGGGAGCGGGCAGCAAAAGGAACTTGGCAAACTGAATGGAGGCACCTCATTTTAGGCGGGACGTGGGCCGGTGAACGATGCGCGCAGCGCGTGGCCTGTGGCATTTCTTCTCTTCAGATCATAGTCCCGGTGGAGCCCGATTTGTGCAGGTGCCGCGATTTCGTGGACACTAAGCTCAACTAAGCAAAGAGGTCCCAAATGGGCAAGACACGTCCGCCTTTTCCGGCGGAATTTGCCGGAAAACCGTCCGGCTAGCCCGCGCGGGGCGCAGTGCTCATTCTTCGGCCCGCGAATTCGAACCCTCCACGGTGACGATTCGCAAATGGGTCAAGCAGGGCAGATCTCCACGAAGGACGTCGCAGCGATGGCCCGACGAGCCCGAATCTCGATGAACTCGCAAGCTCCGATCGGCGGTTCGTCGTCTGCGCGGAGAGCGAGAAATCCTAAAAAAGCCGCGGTCTGGTTTGCTGGGAGAATCACTCGATCCCCAAGAAAGGTTCAGGTTCGCGCAGGTCCAGAGGTCAGCTTCTGCGGTCGAGATCCACGCCGACGCCGCCACACACGATCACCAGGATCTGACCGCACGCGCTTAGCGGTTCCCCGCCTTGCTCGACGGCGGCGATCGCGGCACCGCAAGCGGGTTCTGTGAGGAGCCGGTGCTCGCGCAGCAGTCGGTGACACGCCTCGATGGCTGCTCGATCGGACACCACGCGACTTTCCACGGGGTGCTCCTGCGCAAGCTCATAGGTCCGGTCCGCCACTCGCCGGGCGCCGAGCGACGTCGCGACGCTGGTGATGGCGTCGAGCTCGACGGGCTCGCCCGCCGCCAGGCTTTGGGCGAGTGAGTCCGCGCCCGCGGTTTCGACGGCGATGACGGGCACGTGGCCCCAGCCTTGGCGGCGGAGCCCTTCCACCACGCCGCACAGGAGACCGCCGCCGCCGACGGAGAGCACCACGGCGTCCGGAACGACGCCGGAGTCGGCGACTTCGTCGATGAGCGTCGCGTGGCCTTCCCAGATGAGCGGATCATCGAAAGGATGGACGTAGGCGACCCGGTCGCCCGCGAGCTCGAGGGCGTGGGCGTGGGCCGCCGCCCAGTCGCGGCCGATGACTTTCACTTGGGCCCCTTCGGCGGCGATCAGCTCCTTGGCGCGCTCCGTCGTGGACTCCGGGACCACCACGGTCACCGGCACGCCGAGGCGACGTCCGGCGTGGGCGACCGCGAGGCCGGCGTTGCCGCCGGAGGACGAGACGAACGCCGTCGCTCCGTCCTCGGCGTAGCGCCGGCAGGCGAAGCCGATGCCGCGCAGTTTGAACGAGCCGCTCGGCTGAAGCGCCTCCATCTTCAGCCACACGCGACCGGGCAGATCCTTACCGATCGCCAGGGACTCGATCAGCGGCGTCTTGATGTGAATGGCGTCCATCGAACTCCTCAGGTCGGCGCGGTCAGGAGCGGGAGCATAGCCGAGCCGAGCCGCGGCCTGATCCGCACCGGGGTTAACGCGTCGATCAAGCGCTCCGAACCACGGCATACGATGACACGTATCCTAAGGACATCCACCGCCACAGCTTGATCCGGACCGGCGACCGCCCGTCGCCGTTCACACTGTTCCACACCTGAGGTGACCCATGAAAAACGCCGCAGCCTTGCTATCCATCCTCACCGTCCTGCTACTCGCCGTTCCGGCCGCCGCCGATGGCCATGAAGAGGCCGATGCGATCAAGTCCTTGATCGAAAAGTCTTATGTGCACGGGGCCTTTAACGAGCTCAACCCCGAGGCGATGACGGCGGGCTTCCATCCGGACTTCGCCATCTTCTCCCCCGACGGCGAGAACATCCGCAAGTTCCCGATCGGCGAGTGGTCCGAGCGGACGGCTGAGCGAAAAGCCGATCCGAAATTCAATGCCGCCGAAAATAAGTGGACCCACAACTTCGCCTCCGTCGACGTCACCGGCCACGCTGCGAGCGTCAAGATCGAGCTCTCGAAGGACGGAACCCTGGTCTTCACCGACTACCTGTCGCTGCTTAAGTTTGACAGCGGCTGGCGCATCGTCGGCAAGGTGTACTTTCGCCACGGCGGCTGAGCTGTCCGCCTAAGCGGGAAACGAACGAAGCGGGAACTCCAAACACCGTCAGCCGGTCTCAACGGGCGACGCCGAAGCGCACCTGAAGCGCCGAGGCCTCGCCCGCCTGGCTTTAAGGCCATTGTGAACCCCTGACGAGAGAGAGGAGACCGCCATGCTCCGTTCCGCCCGACCGAAACCCACGCCGAAGTCGATCCTGTCGGAGCTCTTGACGGTCGCCCTAGCGTTCGGGACGGCGATCCTGGCGCTACCCGCCCTGTCCGGTGAGCCGGTCACTGCGGACCGGAGCGTCTTCCTCAAAGGCGGCTTTCTCGTGGATCCGGACCTCGGTAGCGTCGAGCGACGGAACCTGCTCATCGTCGACGGAAAAATCGAAGGCACCCCGACTCGGCAGCCGAAGAACTTCGCCGGGCGGGTAATCGACGTCTCCGGGCAGTACGTCATCCCCGGGCTCCGGGACCTCCACGTGCATTCGATGGTCCAGGGACGGATCACGGGTCCGCCCTTCATGCTCGGCTCCGACGTCGCCGCCCGGCGCATGACCCAGGTCGGCGTGGTCGGCATGCTCGATTTGCTGCACCTCGAGAATTACATTTTCCCGATGCGAGATCGCCAGCGGTCGGGGGACCTCGACGGCGCCGACATCTTCGCGGCGGGGGCCGTGCTCACGGCCCCCGGCGGCCACGGCACCGAGTACGGCCTGCCCGCCCGCCTGGTCGAGTCCCCCGACGACGCTCGCCGGCATGTCAGCGAGCTCGCCGAGCTCAAGGCGGACGTGGTGAAGCTGATCTATGAACATCCCACGGAGGGTGTCGAGACGTGGCGTGAAGAACTTCCGACGATCGAGCTGGACGAGCTCAAGGCGGCCGTTGACGCCGCGAAGAAACACGGGCTCAAGACCGTGGTCCATATCCGCAGCTGGCGCGACATCCGCGATTCCGCAGAGGTCGGCGCCGACGCGGTGACCCACCTCCCGTCCGAGCCGATGCCCGCGGATCTGCCGGCCCTGCTCGCTCGGCGGGGCACGGTCGTGATCCCGACGCTCGCCCGCGGCGACATGGATTTCGTCCGCGCGGGCGCCCTCGACGGGCCTCTCCTCCAGCGGGTCACGGGCCCGGAGGTCCTCGCCGACTACCGCGACTGGGACCGGAGCTCCGAGCGGTCACTCAGCTTCACCGCCGCCATGGCCCGGGCCCAGCGACACCGGGCCGACGCGATGGCCGCCCTGCACCGCGCCGGCGTTCGCTTCGCCGCCGGCACCGATTCGGGCAACTCCTGGACCGTACACGGCGTCTCCCTCCATCGAGAGCTGGAGCTCATGGTGGACGCCGGCCTCGGGCCCCGGGACGCCCTGCGCGCCGCGACCACGGAAGCGGGCCGCTTCCTCGGGCAGTCCTGGGGCCTTGAAAGCGGACACGACGGCAGCGTCGTCGTGCTCGCCGAGTCACCGCTCGACGATATCCGCAACACGCGAGAGATCAGCTGGGTGATCCACCGCGGTGAGCCGGTGGATCTCCAGGCTTGGCATGCCCCGGCGCCGCCGCCGACCTCGATGTAGACGCATCACGGCTCGATGGTGGCGCTCCACTTCGAGGTGTCCCCGGACTCAAAGCCGTCCGCGAAGATCGCCGGGACTTCGGCCACGGTCAGGGTGAACTCCGCCGCCCCGGCGTCAAAGCCGTTGATCGCGATCCCCAGGCTCTCCTGGCCGTCAACATCCAGCGTGCACGTCTCCGACGCGCTGCCGCCGGTGAAGGGTCGACAGTCGAAGGTCGTGGCGTCGGGCAGCCCGCCCCGGCGCACGTGGAGGTCCACGTCTTGAGCCGCGCCCGAGACCGTGACGGTGACGGTCCCGAGAGACTGGGGCTCATAGATGAAGTGTCGCCAGGCCCCTTGCTGCGTCAGGCTGTGGACGGCTCCCTGGGTCTCGCCGGCGACGGTCGACCGGAAGAGCTGGGCCCGAACGCCGCGGATCTCGCAGACCGAACCCGGCAGCTCCCGGGCCCACACCACCACCGCCCGCTCCCGATCATCCATGGCCACCGACGGCAGGACCTGGTTCAGCGGATGGCTGCCGGCGATCGGAAGGTCCACCATGGTATTGGTGGCGGCGTTGATCGTGCTGATGCCGGGCTGTCCAGGAGGAAAGATCGTCACGTCCCAGGCCATGAAGAAAGACTCTCCCTCGTTGCTGAGCGCGGTCTGGGAGAAGTCCCGGAGAATCCCGGGTTCAGGCACCGTAATCCCCCCCTGGAGCTGCTGCGTGCCCGACGCGTCGAAGGTGGCGAGGGCTATGGAATTGGCGGTCTCCGCCGTCGCGCCGGTCCAGGAGATGTAGAAGCCCCCCGAACCGTCGACGGCGACGTTGGGATTGGCGTGATCCCCGGACGTGTAGCTATTCACCTGGAAGGCCGCGGCGAGGGCGTTGCCCGAGCCGTCGTACCGACGCGCGTGGATCCGCTCGATCTGGGCCTCCTGCCACGCAATCACGAACCCGTCGCCGTCCGGCTCCATCCCCACGGACGGATTGTAAGTGCCCTGCGCCGACGGGCTGACGACGAAAGCGGAGCCGACGGCGCTGCCGTCGCTGGCGAACCGGCGCGCCCAGACGTTGCGGTTCATCGGCGAGTCTTGCTCCTGCCACGCCACCACGAAGCTGCCGTCGCTCGCCCCCGCCGCCGACGAGCGGTCGTGGATCGCGGTCGTCGGATTGACGACGATCCGGCCGCCGAGGGCCGCGCCGTTGGCGTCAAAACGCTGGGCGTTGACCTGCGCCGACGTCGGGGACGGACTCGTATCCCACACCAGCGTGAAGGTGCCGTCATCCGCCATCAGCGTCGGCGACGGCGACAGGCCGGTGCCGGTGATGAGGACCTGCTCGCCGCCGAGGGCCACACCGGCACTATCGAATCGGCGCCCGCGCAGCTCGTCTCGCGCCTGCGTCCGCCACGTGACGACAAAGCGCCCGTCGGCGGCCATCGCCACCGACGGCTGTTCGGCGCAGATCGTGGTGTCTTGGCTGATGGTGAATTCCGGGCCCAGAGCCATCAGCTGAGCGCCCGCCGAGGGCGCCAGCAGCAGGCAGCCCAGGGCGAAACCGGGCCAGTTCAAGCCGAAGCGGCTGAGGTCACGGGACGGGCGACGACGACGAAGACGCTTGATTGCGATCATTGTGGATCCTCCTGCCCCCTTCACGACAAAGCCCGCCGTGACCCGACACGGGACGCCACTTTTTTTCAAGATTCTCCAAGAACTCCACCGAAACGCACCCGCGCCCCCGACCGAAGGCGCTGACCTCGTCGCCGGCCCAGCCGGCCCCAGGTCGAAGGCCCGATGTCACCGAGCCCGATCGAGGTTTCCTTGACGGTAAGGCGCTGATATTCTGGCGTCAGAGAGATAAAAACCAGGGTGTAAGAAACGAGGTAGGAATGGCAGTCGCTCTTATCGCCGCCCAAGTGTTGGCCGCCGTAGCGATGGTCGACGTCTGGTTGCTCCGCTACGACAAGCCCTTGAGGGCTCGCGGCGGAGATGCCCAAACGATGGTCGAAGAGTTCGAGGTTTACGGACTGCCCGGCTGGTTTCGCAACGTCGTGCGCGTGCTCAAGCTCAGCGCCGGCGCCATGCTGGTCTTCGGGCTTTGGAATCCCCTAGTGGCCTTCGCGGGCGGCGCCCTCTTGGCCGTCTTGATGGCCGGGGCCATCGCGATGCACATCAAGATCCGGGACCCGTGGCTCAAGTCTGTGCCAGCCACCTTTTTCTTCCTGCTCAGCGGCTTCATCGCCTACGGCCACAGCGGTTTCTTGGCCTGACGTTTCGGTCGAAAAGTAGCGCCCGACGTCGCCAGTGGCCACGATGCGGGGCTGGGGGCCATCACTGGCGAGCTCGACGCCCCGACGCCCGAGTCAAGGGCACGCTAAGAAGGTCGTTAAATCCTGGACCGGCTCCGCGGCCTGGCCCTGGGGATTGCCGTACTCCTTGATCTGCCCTGTCGAGGTGTCGGTGACCCGCGCCGTGAACTCGACGTTTGTGGTGGCGGCGAAGAAAACCCAATAGGCCTCGAGGCCAGGGATCTCGCAGCCATCGAGCACCTTGAGCAGCATCTCGAAATTGTCCGGGCTGAAGAACCAGAAGAGTCCCGACGAATCCGAGAGCGGCTGGGCACGCCCGTGGCCGACCGTTCCGTCCGGGATCCGCCAGTCGACCTCGACCCGAAATCGCCCGTCCTGCAAGCAGAGCACGTCCGCAGCCGGGACGCAGAAGCCCGGTCCGTCGTCGTCCAGAATCACGACCTCGGCGCTCGATCGACCGCCGTCGATCATCAGATTTCCACTCGGATTGCTCAAAGCCACGGTGAAGGACTCGTTACCTTCCTCGATATCGTCCTGGAACACGCGGACGGTGAAGCTTTGGCTGCGGCTTTCGCCGACGTCCCACGAGAGCGTCCCGGAGGTCGCCTGGAAGTCTTCACCGGAGCGAGCCGTCCCGGACATCGCCCCGTAATCGACGACCACCGGGCCGGTGGGTTCCTGCGCCAGCTCGGCGGTGAGGGTGACGTTGCTCTGGCTCTCCTGGACTTCCACGGTGCTGCTCGAGAAGCGAACGGTCGCCGCCGATCCGCCACCTCCCCCGCCGCTGCCGTTGAATCGCCGGTCGTAATACCCGTCCCACAGGCTCTGCACCACCGCGGAGTAGCTCACGGGATTCATGTGGATGCAATCGAGCGGGTTCGACATCGCCTCCAGCGGACTCGGGCGGCCCAGGTCACCGGGCGGTGTCAGCATGCCCGGGGCAATGCCTTCGCCGGGGAACCCGTAGAGGAACTGCATCGTGCCGAGGTGATCGATGAAAAACGCCCGCGGCCTCGAGGCCGCCGCCGCGGCGATCGAGTCGTTGAATCGATGCATCATGTCGTTGAGCTGGCGCGGCGTCGGCTCGCCCATTCTTTCGAAACTCGGGCTACAGCCGCCGTTGCTTACCGGATCGACGAAATTCGGATAGTCATAAAGGCTGATGATGACCTCCATCTGCGGCGCGTGGGCCAGCACGTGGTCGACGATCGCCATCGTGTCCGCCGTCACCCGCTCCATCAGCGCGCTCTCCGCCGCTGCGCCCATGCCGACGTAGAAACCGCCGCCGGTCTGGCCGGCGAGCACGTCATTGCCGCCGATCGTCAGCTGCACGGTGTCGACGGTCGGAAGCCGATTGAGCTCGCCGGTGATGAGGCCGAGCCCCTCCGTCCGCCACTGGGAAGCCCTCGTGCCGCCGAGCGCCGTTTCGGTGCCCTCCTCCGTAATGTCCGCGCGTCCGTTGTCGGCGAAGACCTGCTGAAGCGTCCGCGCCCTCCACATGCCACCGGACCAGCTATCGCCGACCAAGAGCACCCGCGTCTCAGCGGAAATCTGCCCAGCCAGCGTCAAGGACACCGCCAAGATCCCCAAAAGCCGGATCCAGTTCTTCCGAAGCATCGTCGTCTCCTCGGTCATGAAGTTTCCGAAAACAAGGGCTTTGTGCCCCGTACGAAAAGGCCCGCAGAGAATGACGGGAGGACAACTTGGAGTCGATCGCGCCGCGGGTCTGGGTCTTCAACACCTCGAGAAGAAGAGTCTTGCGCCCAAGGTCTACGTTTCACAAAGAATTCTGAGACATCCGCCGGATGGGTCGATTCGCCGGATCCTCGAAGCCCGTACAGCGACGACACGGCGCCGACGGGCTCAGCGAGCCCGCCGGCGATAGCGGGGGCCTCGCCGCCCTACGGAAGAGTCGCAGTCCAGGCCGCCGTACTGCCCTGCTCGAAGCCGTCGGAGAAGATGAGCCCTGACCCGTTGAAGCGCCGGTCGTAGTAGCGCCGCCAGAGCTCCTGACCGACGTCCGTAAGCCCCGACGGCAGAAGGTGAATGCAGTCGTCGAGGGCCTGGCGCGGACTCGGAAGATCGAGGTTGCCAGGCGGAGTGAGGGTCCCCGGCGGTATGCCCTCGTCTGGGAAACCGTAAGTCCACTGCATCAGTCCCCGGTGGTCGGCCACCGCGACCCGTGGATTCGCGGCGAAGGCGGCGGCGATGCCGTCGTGGAAGCGGTTCAGTCCGTCGTTGATTTGGCGCGACGTCGGCGACCCCACCTCTTCCCAAAGCCCGAGGCAGGGGCCTTGGAAATCGCGGAAGTTGAGGTAGTCGTAAAGACTGATGACGACCTCCATCGAGGCGGAATGGGCGAGCACGTGGTCCACAATGACGCCGATGCTCGCGGCGATGCGGGCGACCATGGCCATCTCCTGGGTCGACGTCATGCCGACGAACCAGCCCCCGCCTTCGCGGCCCGCCAAGAAATCGTTGCCGCCGACGGTGAGCTGGACGGTATCGATGGTCGGGAAGCGGACCAACTCATCGGTCAAGAGCTGCAGCGACTCGGGCTGGCTCCAGACCTCCGCCGTGGAACCGCCGACGGCGGTGAGATCGCCCCTTTCCGTGAGGTCCGGGCGGCCGTTCGCGGCGAAAACGGCGCGCATCGTGTGGTTGAACCACAATCCACCGGCCCAGCTATCGCCGACGAGCAGGACGCGGTCTTCGGACCAGGCGGGCGACGCCGAGAGAGCGGCGGCGAGCGCCCAAATCAAGCAGTGGGTTCGGCGCATGCGAACTCCTTCTTTGAGATGTGGATTGACATTGAGGTGCATGAAGGATCTACCTCTGCACTCCGAATTCCGGACAGACCAACATGAGGTAAATCGCCAACTGGACCTGGGCGTTCGGGTCGCCAGAAAGCGGCATGATGGCGTCCAGGATGATCTGACGGGTCCCGCCGCTGAGAGTGCCGTAGGTCAGCAGCAGGTCGAGGTGGTCGACCAACGCCGTCGGGCTGGTCTGGGCGATGCCCACCTCCGTCGCAAGGTCGAGTGGTATGGCGGTCTCGAAACGGTCCCGGAGGTACTCCCCGTTAACCACGGCGTGGCCAATGCGATTCATCGCGGCGACGGACGTGTAGGCGTGGATGATTTCGAGTTCCGGCGCCACCAAACCTGCGGCGGCGAGGGGACCCGGCGGCTGGTGATTTGGAGAGAAAAAATTGAAGACGCTCGGAGCGAAGTAAGGGTATTGCTGCAGGAAACCCGCTTCGTCGACATCGTCGCCGCCGTAGTGACGGAACCGCCCCGAAGCGCTGGTGGCGTGGAAGGCGCGTCCGATCTGCACCCAGCGCCCGAAGGGCTCCCGCACGCGTCCGAACTGCGGGTCGTCGATCCGGGTGACGTCCCTTGCTTCGACGTCGAGCAGGACCGCCTTGACCACCGCCTTCATGTCGCCGCGCACACCGGTGCCATTGTCAGCAAAGGCGGCGGAGACCCGGGCCACGTAGGCGGGGCTCGGATTGGAAGTGACCAGGAACTTGATCAGGTGGGTGCCGAGGAACGGCCCGACGTTGGGGTGCTGGAAGAGGTTATCGATGGCCATCTCGATGTCCTGCATGCCGGTCTGCCCCGCGGGCACCACGAGGCCATTCAGCAGCGTCTTCGGCCCGGGCTCGTGCTCAGGCTCGTACATCACCATCGGTTGATCCCACGTCGGCAGGATGTCGCCGAAGTCGATCGGGAGATCGCCCACCGGCGTCATCGCCAAGCCGGTAAAGATCTTCGCCATCTCGGTGATCTGCGCGTTGCCGTAGGTCGGAATCGGCTGTCCGGCTGAGTCGAGCATCCACGTGCCGTCGGGGTTGAGCTCGTGCAGCCCGATCGAGAAGAGCTGCATCACTTCGCGGGCGAAGTTTTCGTCCGGGAAGCGGTTCTGGGCCGGGTCGCTTCGCCGGTTAAAGAGATGACTCAAGTAGAACCCCATGGCCGGGTTCAATGCCACGTCACGCAGCAGGTCGCGGAAATTTCCAAAGGCGCCCCGCAGCAGCAGATCCTGCATGGCGGCGGTGGCCTTCGGAGTGTCCAGCAGAAGCTCGACCCGACGGGAGATGACGAAGATCTGCGACAGTGCGAAAGCCACCCGGGTGCGCACGACGTCTGGCGCGGTCATGGCCCGCTGCCACCAAACCCAATCAAAGTACAGGTATTCGTCTCCTTCAGACGCGGCGCCCGAATCGATCAGCTGCTGCACTTCGGGCAGGAAGGGAACGACCGGAAGCGCCATCTGCGCGTCGAGCCAGCTCCCGAGGCCGGCGTTCATCACCTCGTTGACGAGGGCGAGGTCGGCGCCGAGTGTGCACTGGGAAAGGAAGCGGGAAGCCGACTGCTGCGGCGTGAGGGTGGTGCCGCCTTGGGCGAAAGCCGGCGGCCCGGCGAGCGCGGCGACGCCGGCGGCGGCGCCGAAGGCTCCACCCAAGGCGAAGAAATGGCGGCGGTTTAAGGCCGAGCTTGACGCGGGCGGCTCGGGCCGCACGGCGCCTTCGGTCGACTTCGGGGCATCAATACGGGTGGGGTCATGGAGTGGCGTCATCTCGCTTCACCTCGCCCTTGAGGCCGTGGAGGACGACCAGGCCGACAAGTCGCCCGACTCGAAGCCGTCGGTGAAGATGGAGCTGGGACGCACGCCGCCGCCAAGAAAACCGATCGGCGGGGCGGTGCCCGGGGTGTAGAAACGACCGATATTGGGCAGTACGGTGGCCAAATCAGAGGCCGAGACGCCGAGCCAGAGGGCCATTTCGGCGAAGTACTCGTCGCAGGAGAGGGTCGGAATCAGGCGCCCACGTCCGGTGTCTAGCGGGTTGCCCGCGTAGAGCGAGGGATAGCTGCCGTAGAGGTCCCCGCCGACGACGGGGCCGCCCATGACGAGGTGGTGACCGCCCCAGGCATGGTCAGAGCCGCGGCCGTTGGAGGTCAGCGTCCTCGCGAAGTCGGAGGCTGTGAAGGTCACGACGTCGTTGCGTGCGCCGATCTCAGCCAGTGCGGTGTCGAATTCTGCGAGGGCTTTGCTGACCACCGGCAGCATGCTCGCCTGGTTGTTGAGGACCTCGTCATGGTGGTCCCAGCCGCCGAAAAGGATAAAAAATGTCTGCCGGCGCACGCCGAGGGTCCGGCGGACGGAAATGGTCCGCGCCACCATCTCAAAGCTCCTCGAAACGTCATTCTCCGAAAAAGTTGAGATCAGCGGCGGGGCCGCCTCAAGGGCGCTCGAAAATAGCGCGTGGGCCGCGAGTGCGTCGCGGGTGGATTTGGAAAAGGTATCGATGAATAGGTTTTGATACGTCTGGTCGAGCAGACTGTCGATCGCCGTCGTCCGCAGCTGGTCGAAGACGCCGGTCTGCCCCAGGGGCTCGAGGCCGAGGCTGCCGTTTTCCGTGATCGAATAAGGCGCAACCTGCCGGCCGGCCTGGAAGATATTGGTGCCGGAGAGCGAGATATTCATCGACACCGTCTGGTTGGAATTCGACGCGTTGAGGAGGTCGGCCGTCCGCCCCGCCCAGCCGAGACTTCCACGCTGGTCGGGCAGGCTTGTCTGCCAGTGGGTGATCTGGTCACTGTGGGAGTAGAGCCCGAGCGGCAAGCGATTGCTCCCCGAGACCACCCCTTGCAGGGTCGTCGGCTCCACCAGGGAACCGACGTTGTTGACAAAGGCAAGTCGACCGGCCGCGAAAAGCTGCTGCACCTCCGGCATCGCCGGGTGAACCCCGAATTCGCGGCCGTCGCTAGTGATCGGCGAGATCGGCAGCAGACTCTGCTGCGGCAGCGCGAGGTCACCTCGGATCGCCGCGTACTCCGCGTACTCGGTCGCGCCGCGGGGCACGAGCATGTTGTAAGAGTCGTTGCCGCCGGCGAGGAAAAGACAGACCAGGGCCTTGTAGTCATCACCGGGCGGCGGCTCGGCGACCCTGACCGCGCCGGGGCCGGCGAGCGCCCAGGCGCTGCGCATGTTGAGGAGGGTCGAGAAGAGTGAGGTGGCGCCAACGGCGGTGCAGCTCGCTTCTCCAAGAAATCTGCGTCGGGTTCTCTGGTTCCCTGCCATCTCTTTTTCCTTTCTCCAGTCGTCCTCGGTCGGTCGTGGATGCCTCTGATTTCTATGGCGCAGGAAATTCGGCACCGGGCCCAAATTGATAAAAAGCGATGGCAAAAGCGCTCGCTTTGGGTCCATCGACTCGACACCCCCGAAGAAAGTCACGTCTCGGACGTGTGGACGGTCCCACCTCCGTCGAGCTGCGCTCCACCGCCTGCGAAATCCAACGAACATGACAGCGATTTAATCGACCGGGCGCGTTGTGGCGCGGAAGCCTCGATAGGATGAATAGATGGTCTCCCATTCCCTAAATATCCCGACGCGTCGAGAACGCGCCCGCCCGTCGGCGGAGTGCCTGGTGACCCGCACAGGAGAGCCCGCGGCCCGGCCAAGCACGACGGTCAGCCGGATCTTGCGCGAAGCCGCCGACGATCCGAATGCGATCGCCGATATCTTCCCGCTGGTCTACGACGAGCTTCGGCGTCTGGCGAGCCTTTCCCTGCGCCAAGAGCGCCGCGACCACACGCTTTCGGCCACGGCCCTGGTGCATGAGGCCTACCTGCGACTCTCTAGCTCGGATCCGGCGCGCCTGCGCGGGCGCCAGCACTTCTTCGCCGCCGCTGCGGTGGCCATGCGCCGTATCCTCGTCGACCACGCTCGGCGTCAGCAGGCGGCCAAACGAATTCCCCGCCAGCAGATCGTGCCGCTCGAGGACATTCAGCCATTCGCGTCCATGATCGACGCGAACCTCCTGGCCCTCGACCAGGCCCTCTCGGCTCTAGACGACGTCGATCAGCGCATGGCCCGGATCGTGGAGCTGAAATATTTCGCAGGCCTTTCTGAGCAGCAAACGGCCGAGGTGTTGGGGGTCTCGAACAAGACCGTGAGGCGATCCTGGGCGGCGGCCAAGGTTTGGCTGCACCGAAAGATGACCCAATGAGCTCGAACCGATTAGAGCGTCGCGCCCTCGACCTGTTCCAGGAAGCGCTGCAGATCGAACCCGCTCGACGACGGGAATTCGTCGATCAGCGCTGCCGCCAGGACGACGCCCTCCGTGCCGAGGTCATAGATCTTCTCCGTGAAGCCTCGAGGGTCCAAGACGACTTCCTCGAAGACCCGCCCTTCGAGGCCCCGCGGTCGGGGGTGACGTCCAGCGACACCGCGCCCGATCGTCTCGGCGCGTTCCGCGTGCTGGAGCCGCTGGGCGAAGGGGGCATGGGCAGGGTGTGGCTCGGCCTCCAAGAGCGCCCCATCCGACGGCGGGTTGCGCTGAAGGTCATGCGCCGGGTCCATCGGCCCCAGGCGCGTCGGCGGTTCGCCGTCGAGTGCCAGGCCCTCGCCACGCTTTCCCATCCGAACGTGGCGACGCTCTACGAAGCGGGCGAGACGGCGAGCGGCTCCCCCTTCGTCGCGATGGAGCTGGTCGACGGCGAAGACATCGCCACATACTGCGATCATCGGAACTTCGGCCTGAAGCCCCGACTCGAGCTCTTCCGTCAGGTCTGCGCCGCAGTGGACCACGCCCACGGGAAGGGCATCCTGCACCGCGACCTCAAACCGTCGAACGTCCTGGTGACGGAGGTCGACGGGCGGCCGACGGCCAAAGTGATCGATTTCGGCATCGCCCACATTGTCGACGACTCGATCGTTGCCTCGGTTCCGGCCGGTGACGATCCGCTGATTATCGGTTCCCCCGCCTATATGAGCCCGGAGGCTGCAAACGGCTCCGGCGCGTTCGATGCCCGCTCCGACGTCTACTCCCTCGGCCTACTCCTCTACGAGCTGCTCGCCGGAGGCCTGCCCTTCGACGTGGAGACGCAGACCAAACTCCTGCTTCAGCGGCGTGCGGGCCACGTCGAGACGCCCTCACCGAGTGAACGGCTAGGGACCCTGGCGCTGGGCAAACAACGCCACATCGCCTCCCGGCGGGGCCTTGAGCCAAGAACCCTCCGACGCCGGCTGCGGGGTGACCTGGACGCCGTGGTCTCCTCCGCCATCGCCCACGACCCCGAGGCGCGCTACAGCACGCCTTCCGACCTCACCGCCGACCTCGAGAAACATCTCAAAGCGCAACCGATCAGCGCCCGTTCGCCGACCTGGAGCTATCGACTAGGTCTCGGCCTACGCCGCAGCTTAGTCCCGGCGGCGATGTCCGTAGCGGCCCTACTGATCCTCGCCTTCGGCTTGATGATGGGCACCAGGACTGCGCGGACCCTCGACCGGGAAGCGCGTGCGACGCCGAGTCCGCAGGCGACGGCCCTGGCGCTCGAGCCAACGCGGTCGCCGGTCGGTGGCGTCGGGATCAACGCCGAGGCTTTCGCTATTCGATCGGAAGCCGACCCTCGTCGGGCCGTCGCGCCGAAACGGCAGAGCCATGGAGACACCCATGAGCTGGCGCTTGAGGCCCAAAGCCAGCACGCGGAGCGGCTCGTCGCTTCCGGTCGCTGGGCCGAAGCGATCGAGCTGCTGACCGAAATCAACCGCAGCTTGGAGAACCGGCCCCGAGACTCCATGACCCTACTAGCCAACAACCTCCTTCACCTGAGCCGCGCGCTGGAAGCCCTGGGTCGGCTGGATCCGGCCTACGATGCGGTCGATCGAGCCTTCGACCTCTTCCTCCCCCACGAGGAAGACCACATTCAAGAAATTATCGTCTCCCGCCTCCTACGGGCCCGTATCCTGGTCGGTCTGGGATTCCTCGAACCGGCGATGCTGGAATCCGAGGAGACCCTCGAGGTGATCCTCGCCGCCGGCCCCCCGCACCTAGACGTCGAGGCCGCAGCCCGTCGGACGCTCGCCACGTCACTGAGCGCCCTCGGCAGGAAAGACGAGGCGGAACGGCAGCGGGCGCTGGCGCACCGAGCAGACGAGCTGGACGCCGGCGGAGGGTCCGGCCGAATACTAGCCCTTCTCAGGCTGGACGAGCCAGCCCAGGGCGGTTGAGCCGCCCGCAGTCCCCTCTGCCGGCCACGGCTGGAGAAGGGCGCCAGCAGCTCGACCGGCGCCCGGATCCATCAAGGAGACCTCCGTGCCCCCGCATCCGCAGCACCCAGCTAGGCCCCAAAACGCGAAATGCCACTCTTGTGGAGTGGCGGTGCGAGACGCTAACCTCAATGGGTTCAGCGATTTAAACTGGAGCCGATGAGCGGATTTGAACCGCTGACCTGCTGATTACGAATCAGCTGCTCTACCCCTGAGCTACATCGGCCCGGACGCGGGATTTTAGGGTATTCGTTCGGCGCGCGCAAGGCCGACCCGGTGCCGGTTCTAGGAACCGGCTTCATCTGGCATCGACCGGGAGGAAAAACGCATCTCTCGCCCCCATTCAAGGCAGAGTAGAGGGGCCAAACCTGTCTGAACCCGAGGATTTCGCAGCCGGTAACGTCGAACATCTGGTAAAACACCTCAAAGCAATTCCGATAACCGGCGCCCTCGCCGCCCCCCCATTTCTCTCTTGTCGCCGGGACACCCCCCATGAGTGTGAATATCTCTCCAGCCCTAGCAGCTCCGGCGACCCCCCAGTCCCTCGTCTTCCAAGCGAAACGCGAGATGGGTATCGAATGGCCGACGGCGGTGATCCGGGCGTGTTACCTGGCGCTTGCGGTGGTTTCGGCGATCGCGCTGGCCCAGCTCACCCTAGCGACGGGAACGGACTCGGAGCCGGAGGCGCTCTTCGCGCTGGAGGGGTTTCTCAAGTATCTGCCGGCCCTCTTTGCCATCTCCGCCCTCTCCTGGGCCGCGCTGGCTTTTTTCTTCGCCCGCGGCTACGTCAATCTGAACCGGCTCTCGATGCAAAAGCCCGGTCTTTCTGCGGGCACCCTTGTCCTTGGGCTGCTGGTTCCGGGTCTCAATCTGGTCATCCTCGGCATGGCGACCCAGGAACTTTGGCAGCTCGGCGGCGCCGGCGACGGACGGCGTTTCGGCGGTCTCGATAGCGAAGGTCACCGAAGCTCGGACTCCTGGATGCCG
Source organism: Acidobacteriota bacterium (assembly GCA_038747035.1). GTDB lineage: Bacteria > Acidobacteriota > Thermoanaerobaculia > Multivoradales > J023 > JAUIJL01. The sequence goes on from JBCDKB010000048.1 coordinate 26,039, forward strand.
ACCCTGTGGTGGCTGGCGACGCTTTTTATGACCGTCGCGCTGGCCTGGCTGGTCTCGATGCTCTTGCAGCTTTCCCCTGAAGCGTCGAGCACCCCGGAAGCCGTGGTCCTACATACGAAAATCATCACCGCCGGGGTGCTCTGGACACTGTCGACGGTGGCCTGGGCCCTCATGGGCGTCATCACCACCGGCCGGTTGGCGCGGAAACAGCTCGATGGCCGGATCGCGATGCTCGGGGCGGGTCTCAACGAGCTCAAGGCCCTCGGCGCGCCGGAGCGAGATCCCGACCAGATGGATCCGAACCTCGGGGCCGCGGCCATCGGGTTCGCCGTGCTCGGCTGGTTCACCGCGCAGGTCGCGCTGAACGCTTTCCTACCCGCCTACGCGCCGCTCCTATCCATTTTCACGGCCCAGCTGGCGTTCATCGCCGCCGGATTTGCCATCGCATCGCTGCGCGGTGTTTCGCTCGCCTCGATGGTCCGTGTCGGCGAGTGGAGCGCCGTCACCATGCTCTGCGGCACCGTCGCCGGCGCGTGCCTGCCGTTCCTGACCATCCCTTGGGCCAAAGACCTGCTCGAATATTTCGGCGTCGAGGCGGTCTCCCGGACCCTGCCCGTCACGGAATCCATGCCGGCAGTGCTGCTGACGATCGCGGTAGTTTTCGTGGCGCCGATCGTCGAAGAGGTCATCTTCCGAGGCATCGTCTATGAGTCGATAGAGAACGCTTTCCGATCCGTGGTCGCGATCTTCGGCTCGGCCATCATCTTCGGCCTGATCCACGCGAACTACGTGCAAAGCACGATCACGGCGCTGATCGGCATCCTGCTCGGCCTCGCCCGCTGGCGGACCGGCGGTATCTTCGTCGCCGTCGGAATCCACCTGGGCAACAACCTGTCGGTCAGCATGCTCGCGGATCAGCCGGCGACGCTGGCTGAGCTGAAGCCGGTCGCCGTGATGATGCTCGTGGTGTGCCTGGCGATTCTTTTCACCCGGCCCCGCCAGGGCTTGGCCGCCCTGCAGGCGGGCGCCAAGGGAATCGGCAAGGCCAAGGACTTAGGCGGCGTGGCGAAGGGGTGGACCCAGGAGCGCCTTGGACCGGAAAGTCAACTGCGGCAAGACCTGCCCGCGACCGCCCAGCGCGCGGCGAAAGCGGCCGTCAAGGTCCGGTGGGGCCCGTGGCTGGCGACGGCGGCGGCGGTGGTCAGCCTGGGCCGGGCCGGGTACTACGGTTTTGACTTCGCACGCCGCGCCCCGCTCGGTATCGAAAGCTTCGTGCTCGCGGTCTTCTACGGCATTCTCGCCGTGGTGATCATCTACGGCCAGCGGGCCCGGGCGGCCCTCGGCGCGATGCTGCTCTCGATCACCACCATCGGGGGATTCCGATTCGACTGGTGGGGCGCCGTGGTGGGCTGGTCCACCTACCTCCCCACCGGGCGGCGGCCGATGGCGATCTCGGCGATTGAGACGGTGTTCTCCCTCGTCCTCATCGGCGGCTGCATCGCCGTCGCGCTCGGTCACCGCGGCTGGAGTCCGTATGAGCTGCAAGAGATGGCGAATGAGCAATTGGCCAAACGCGACGGGGGGGCCGAGCCATGATTCTGCTCGAGGAGCTACAGCTCCAGCCGATTCGATATCTCCAAGCCCGCCGGTTGCCGTCGCTGGTCTTCACGTCGAAGGTGATCTTGGCCCGCGTTGAGGGGCTCAAGCCCTTCCCGCTCTCGCAAGTGCGGGCCGCCATGGTCCGCCGGACCGAAAAAGGGGTCGAGCTGCTGCTCTTTACGGCGGTCGACCCGCGTCCGTGGATGCTCGACTGGGGCACCATCCGCTGCGCGCCCGCGCTGCTCGGGGGTCGTCCTATTTCGCCCGCTCAGCTTTTTCTCCACCTGCTGACGGAAGCCTGTCCGCACCTGGTCACGGACCATCCGACGCTCGCCGTATTGGCCGGTCAGCCGGCGACGGCGACGAATCAGATGGACCTGCTCGGCGCCCTCGCCGCCGCCGCCCTCGCCGCCGACCCTCGGCAGCCCGCAGCGCCGCCGGCGCAAGCCCCACCGCAACAAACCGGCGCGGCGCCCGCGCCGACGCCGCCCGCTGCGATTCACGCCCCTGCCCCACCCGCTCAGCCCGTCACCGCGCCACCTTCAGGCGCGAGGCCTGCGCCGCCCTCGTCGGCGGCGGCCAGACCTTCCGCAGCCGGCCAGCTAGCGATGGCACCACCCCGTCAACCGCGGCAGCCCGCGCCGCAGCCCTTAGCCCCTCAGCCGGCCGCGCCGCAGCCCTTAGCCCCTCAGCCGGTCACGCCGCAGCCCGTCGCGCCGCAGCCCGCCCCGCCGCAGCCCGTCGCGCGGCCAGTTTCGAGCGCAGCGGCCGTGACGCCCCCCGCCGCAGTGATGCAGCCCGCGACGACTCCACCTGGCCCGGTGCAGCCCGCCGCTCGGCCACCCGCCGCCGCGGCGC
>JBCDKB010000049.1:0-28368 GCA_038747035.1 Acidobacteriota bacterium
CGCTCGCTGGCTTCAAGCAGCGCCTTGGACGGGATGCACCCCACCCGCAGGCAGGTGCCGCCGAGGGCCTTTTCTTTCTCGATACAGGCCACGTCGAGGCCGAGCTGCGCCGCCCGAATGGCGGCGATATAGCCGCCGGGGCCGGAACCGATGATGACGAGGTCATGCTCTTTCATGTCGGCCACGGATCACACCTCCAGAAGGATGCGCGTCGGATCTTCGATGCGCTCCTTGATCTTGACGAGGAAGGTGACGGCCTCGCGGCCGTCGATGATGCGGTGGTCGTAGGTCAATGCGATGTACATCATCGGGCGGATGACCACCTGACCGTCGACCGCCACCGGACGCTCTTCGATCTTGTGCAGGCCGAGGATGCCGCTCTGGGGCGGGTTCAGGATCGGGGTTGACAGCAGCGAACCGTAGACGCCGCCATTCGAGATCGTGAAGGTGCCGCCCTGGAGCTCTTCGAGCTTCAGACTGCCCTTCTGCGCCCGCCGGGCGTAGTCGCCGATCGTCGACTCGACTTCGGCGAACGAGAGCCGTTCGGCGTTACGGATCACCGGCACCACGAGACCCTTGCCGCCGCCGACGGCGACGCCGATATCGAAGTAGTTGTGGTAAATCGCTTCGTCGCCGTCGATTTGCGCGTTCACCTGCGGCACCTGCTTGAGGGCTTCGACGGTCGCCTTGACGAAAAAGGACATGAAGCCCAGCTTGATCTCATGGCGATCGATAAAGTCCTGCTTATAGCGGCGGCGCAGGTCCATGACGGCCGACATGTCGATCTCGTTGAACGTAGTGAGCATGGCCGCGTTCTGCTGCGCCTCGACCAGACGCGAGGCGACGCGACGACGCAGCGGCGTCATCTTCACCCGCTCGATCTCGCGCAGGCCCGTCGCCGCCCGGGGCGCTTCGGGGGCCGGAGCCGCGGGCGCCGGAGCGGCGGACGGCGCGGGGGCCGCCATGACGTCCTCTTTCAGCACCCGGCCGCCGGGGCCGCTGCCGGCGACCGTCGCGGGATCGATGCCGCGGTCCGCCGCCGCCCGCTGGGCCGCGGGCATCACGTGGCCGCCGGTCGAGTCTCCCGACGGCGGAGCGCCGGCGGCCGCGGCGGGGGCGGGGGCGGCGGCCTTCGAGTCGGCGCCAGGTTCTTCGGCGGGAGCGTCACCGCCCGCCGGCGCCTCGCCGGCTTCCAGCAGGCCGATGACCTCGCCCACCTCGGCGTCTTCGCCGTCGCCCTTATGGATCTTGGAGACCGTCCCCGATTCGGGGGCTTCCAATTCCGCATTGACCTTGTCGGTCTCGATGATGACGATCGATTCGCCTTTCTTGACGAAATCGCCTTCTTTCTTCAGCCATTCTCCGACCATCACCTCGGTGATCGATTCGCCGACGTCCGGCACTTTCAATTCAATGGCCATCATGTTCTCCCGAGAACGCTCGCCGCGTGGGCGACTCTCAAGTGTGGTCTCACCAATTCAAGGCTTGGTCAATGATTTGGGCTTGCTCATGGTCGTGGGCCGCCTTGGAGCCCGTCGCCGGGCTCGCCGACTCGGGACGACTCACGCAATGCATCGGCCAGCGGCCGAAGAGATTATTTTCAAAGGTCCACTGCAGGAAGCTCCAAGCGCCCATATTGCGCGGCTCTTCCTGGACCCAGATAACCGGCGTCTTATCGGGGAATTCGCCGAGCTTGGACTCGAGCAGCGCCCGATCTAGCGGATAGTACTGCTCGAGCCGCAGCAGGGCGACGTCCGTGCGGCCGTTTTCGCGGCGGGCGGCGTCCAGCTCGAAGAAAACCTTGCCGCTGGTCAAGAGCACCTTCTTCACCTTCGACGGCTTCACCTCATCCCAGGTGTCGCCGATGAGGCGCTCGAAGCGGCCGGTGGCCAGCTCGTCGAGGCTCGACGTCGCCGCGGGTAGGCGGAGCAGGCTCTTCGGCGACATCACCACCAGCGGCTTGCGCAGGGGACGCAAGACCTGGCGGCGCAGGCAGTGGAAAATCTGTGCCGGCGTCGTGAGGTTGACGACCTGAATATTGTCTTCGGCGCACAGATTCAGAAAGCGCTCGAGGCGGGCGCTCGAGTGCTCAGGACCTTGGCCCTCAAAACCGTGGGGCAAGAGCATCACCAGCCCCGAAAGCCGACGCCACTTGTCCTCCCCGGAGGTGATGAACTGGTCGATGATGACCTGGGCGACGTTGCAGAAGTCGCCGAATTGCGCCTCCCAGAGCGTCAGTCCGTCCGGCGTGTCGAGACTGTAGCCGTATTCGAAGCCGAGGACGGCGATCTCGGACAGCGGCGAGTTGTAGATCTGGAAGCGGCCCTGGTCCGGCATCAAATTCGCCAACGGCACGTAGTCGGCGGCGCTCTGCGAGTCGGTGAAGACGGCGTGCCGGTGGGAAAAGGTGCCGCGGCCCGCGTCTTGGCCCGAAAAGCGGATACGCGTCCCTTCCACCGACAGCGACGCGAAGGCCAGGGCCTCGGCGGCGCCCCAGTCGAGGGGGCGTTCGCCGGCGGCCATTTCCCCGCGCTGCTTCGCGAAGCGCTTGAGCTTGCTATTGAGGTTGAAGCCTTCGGGCACGCGGGTGGTCGCCCGCAGCAGCTCGGCGAGCTTCTCTTTCGACACCGCAGTGGCGACCTCGGGCGTCTCGGCGTCGACGCCGCCCCGGTAGGGGCTCCACAGTCCTTCCCCCGACTTCGGCCCCCGCAGCTTGTAGTCGGGCTTCTTCGCCTGATCGAGCTCTTTTTCGAGCTGATCGTGGCGGGCCTTGCGGATCTCTTCCGCCTGTTCGGCGCTGATCTCACCGAGCTGCAGCAGCTTGCCCAGGTAAGACTCGCGCACGGTCTGGCGCTGGCGGATGATCTCGTACATGCGCGGCTGGGTGAACGACGGCTCGTCGCCTTCGTTGTGGCCGTACTTGCGGTAGCAATACATGTCGATCACCACGTCCGACTGGAATTGCTCGCGGTAATCCATCGCCAGGCGCACCATGCGCGCCACCGCCTCCGGGTCTTCGCCGTTGACGTGGATGATCGGCGTCTGCAGCATGCGGGCGACTTCGGTGGCGTAGTGCGTTGAGCGGCCTTCCTCCGGCGCGGTGGTGAAGCCGATCTGGTTGTTGACGATGATGTGCACCGTGCCGCCGGTCTTGTAGCCGTGCAGCTCGGACATGTTCAGAAGTTCCTGCGACACGCCCTGGCCGGCGAAGGCGGCGTCGCCGTGGATGGCGATGCCGAGGCACCGGCGGTGTTCGCTGTCTTTGGCGCGGTCCTGCTTAGCCCGGATACGCCCGACGAGCACCGGATTGACGAACTCGAGGTGGCTCGGGTTAAAGCACAGCGAGAGGTGCACCTGGCGGTCGGCGAACTCTTGGTCGGAGCTGTAGCCGAGGTGGTACTTCACGTCGCCGCGGCCGATGTGCTCATGGGGGACCTCGTCGCGGAACTCGGCGAAAACCTCCGCCGGGCTCTTGCCCATGATGTTGACCAGCACGTTGAGGCGTCCGCGGTGCGCCATGCCGATGACCACTTCATTCACACCTTGGCGCGCCGCTTCCACGGTCGCGAGGTCGACGAGCGGGATCAGGGTCTCGGCGCCTTCGAGGGAGAAGCGCTTGGCGTAGCGGAACTTCTCGTGGATGAATTGCTCGAAGGCTTCGGCGTCCGTGAGCTTGGTGAGGATGCGCACCTGCTCGTCGCGGCTCAGCTCGCGGTGGTGCCGCGTGTCTTCCAGACGGTCCGACAGCCAGCGTTTCTTCGCCAGATCGTCGATGTGCATGTACTGGACGCCGATGGCGCCGCAGTACGTGGATTCGAGCACGTCGACGATTTGCCGAAGGGTCATGATGCCGCGGTTGCCGCCGAGGGCGGTGGCGGAGAAGAGCGCGTCGTTGTCCTCCTCGGAGAGGTCCCACGTCCCCAAGCTGAGCTCCGGCACCGGCGGCCGCTCGCGACCGAGGGGATCGAGGGCGGCCTGTAGGTGGCCGCGCACGCGGTAGGCATGGATCAGCTGGTTGACTTTGTCTTGACGGGAGCTGCGCTGGCGCATCCGCGAGGACAGGATCGCTAGCAGGGTGCGCGCCAGGGCCGGGCGGGCGTCGATGAGCGACAGCAGCCGATCTCGACCGATGCTGAGGATCCGCACGTCGCCGTGCGCCACCACGTCGGCGGACCAGGGATTACCGTCGAGCACCGCCAGCTCGCCGACCACTTCCCCCTCCCTCAAGAAGGCGTAGGTCTCATCGTTTCGGCGGCGGGCGAGGTTGCCGTCGACCACGACGTAAAGCCCGTCGCTGCCGACCCCTTGGCGACCGAGGACCTCCTGGTCGCGGTAGGTTTTGTCTTCGCTGAGCCGCGCCAGGAGCTCCAGCTCGACGGCGTCCAAGGTATTGAAAAGACGGGCCTGCTGCAGGAAGTCCATGCGCTGCCGCAGCTCTTTTTCCGGCAGCTTCGGCAGCTGGTCGAGGTCGAGCTGCGCCACCGGCGACGACGCCGACGGCGGGTCGAAGAGCCGGGGCGGCGCAAAGCCGGGGCCGTCGACGGCGGCCCGCGCCGCGCGCAGATCGCCGTCGTTGCGGGCCATTTCGGCGAAGTAGCTCTGCCACGACCCGTCGACCGACGATGGGTCCTGGAGATAGCGTGCGTAGAGCTGCTCGACGAACGTCAGGTTGACGCCGCCTAAGGGATCGCTCGTGCTGGGCATCGGGAGGAACTCCTGGGGAACGGAATCTGCGGGTCGGCAATCTGGGCGGACCGTCAAACGCGGGGTGTCGCGTCATCGGTGCGGCATTCTGACACGAGAGACGCCGACTGCTAAGCCCCCGGACCGAGGCGACCTATTCCGGGCCGGCGGCGGCCCCGAACTCGGCCTCGACGACGCGCAAAGAAGCGCCGCGGAAGAAGCGTGGCCCCGGCTCCCCGTCCCACGACGGGAGTCGCCCGCGCTGCATCTCCACATCGAAACGATAGATGTGAATATCGACAAAATCGCCGGGGTCCTGGCGACTCCGATCCCGACGAACGCGGGTCGCCGCGGTCGGCGAGAAAATCAGGCGCTCGGGATCGGTGCCGAGCACCAGCTCCCGTCGGTCGTCCAGCAGCTCAATCCGCGTCGCGTTATCCGAGACGGGACTCACGAGGTCGAAAACGAGCCGCGAAACAGGCTCACGGCTCTGCACGTAAAGCTCGACCTTGTCGCCGGCGAGGAGCCACATCTCCTCACCCACCGGGCGGATCTGATCCTTCCGCCCCCAAAGCCACAGGCCGGACTGCACCTGCCCGTGGTACCCCGGAATCTCAGCCAGGCTGAGCTCCACCGGGAAGGGCGTGAAGGGCGCGTGTCGCACGTGGGCCTGAAGGGTCCCTTGGGGCACCGACAGCCCGTGAGGGGAGATCACCATCGGCCCCACGAAAAGGCCGGCCGCGGCGAATGTCGGCAGGAGCAGCCACGCCGGCTGGATGCGGGTGACCAAGAAAAGCAGCGCCGGATAGGCCATCACGAAATAGCGATTGCCGACGAAACCCCCGCCCCCGTGCCAGTTGAAGGGAATAAAGGTGAGGAAGAAAAACCCGATGGCGAAGGTCGAAACCAGCACGCACCAGCCGCTAAAACGCCGGCGTCCGTAGAGCAGGAAGAGCCCGATCGAGAGCAGCGCAAAGGGCTGGTAAAGGAAGAGCCCCGTATGACGGCCGAGGAAAAAATAGGGGACGTCCTCGGCGAGCTCGAACCCTTTGATGTCGGGAATTCGCGCCAGCCACCACCAGCCGGCGCCCTCGGCCCGCTTCTGCTTCTGCTCCGCCGCCGCCTCTTCCGCCGACGTCGGCGCCGGCCTATCGGGGCGGATCGGCACCACCTGGGCGTTGGGGTCGTGGACCGAGAAGCCGGCCCGCAGCTCGACCAGATAGGCCGTCGGCTCGCCGGTGAGCAGCACCGCGCCGCCGGCGATCAGCGCCATCGACACCACCGCCCCGCCGAGCCACACCGCCAAGCCCCGCCAGCGGCGGAGGCGAAGGAGCTCGAAAATGACAGGCAGCCCCAAGGCCGCCATCATCGGCTTGTTGTAGACCCCCAGGGCCAAGATCGTCGACGACAGCACCAGGGCCCAGGGCGAGGCGAGGAAGCTGGACCTCTCTGCCCCCTCGCCCGTCGTTTCCAGCGCCCGCAGCCCGAAATAAAGGCAGCCGACGCCGGCGAACATATTCAGCACCTCGGGGTGGAGCCAGTAGACGTAGACCCAGGCCAGGCTGGCGACGAAGAATCCGACCGCAAAGGTGCGTGCGAGCCAGGTCGGATTGTGCCGCTCGAGCCACGACGCGGCCATCCACACCATGGCGAGCAGCAGGAGCATATTGAAGGCCACCATGCCGCGGGCGCCCCAGAGGGCGGTCATCGGCGCCGCCAACAGCGAATAGAGGTAGGGCTTGCCGAAATAGAGCGTGCGCCACCCGTCGTCGCTCATGACGATGAAATTTTGCACCGGCAGGTACGGGTAATTTTCAAAGAGGCGCCGCCGATCTTCGACGTCGACCCGCAGGTCGCCGTCGTGGGCCAAGCTCAGGGCCGCGAGGAAATACGCCGGTTCATCGGCCTTGAGCACCGGCGGCTGCCCGGGCTGGTGGGCCCCGAGCGGCAGCAAGGCCAGCACCAGCGTCAGCGCCACGAGGCCGCCGCCCCGGAGCAGGGCCACGGTCGGGCCCCCGGGATTCGGACGGAGGCGAGAAAGCAGCCCCGTCACGCGAGGAGACCCGCGCCGCCTGGTGTCCTGTTTGGAAGGTTCCATTCCACTAGGGCGAGGTCACTTTGGTTCCTGGCGCAGCCAGGGTCCCAAAAGGGCCGGGATAGTCCATGGAGCTCTTCAAACGAGTCACTCGGGCTCTTCAGGCTGGGGGAAGGCCGAGGTATCGGCGCGGCTGCCGAAGTTGCCCAGCGGATTGGTGTAGAGCACCTGCTCGCCGGTCATGGTGTCGGTCACTTCCACCTCGAGCTCGACATTCGTCAGCGCGCCGAAGAAGACCCAATAGGCGTTGTTGAAACCGAGGCCGTCGAGGACCTTGACCATGACCTCGACATTGGTCGGTGAGAAGAACCAAAAGTAGCCGGTGTCCGAGGTCAGCGGCACCGCGCGGCCGACGCCCGTATTGCCGTCGAAGTCGGCCCAGCGCGCCCGCACCTGGAAGCGGGACTGGTTGAGGCACAGGCTCTCGTCATCGACGACGCAGACGAACTCCTCTTTGGTCAAAGACGATCGCGCCGACGGCGAGCTCGCCTTGGGAAACGGCACCGCCCATGCCGTCCGAGTGGCCCCATCGGGATCGACGCCGAACTCTGCACCGAGATCGATGACGAAGCTATTCGAACCGGCGCCTAGCTCAGCGTCCTCCGGATCCCCCGGGAAGGCCGAGGTGTCGCCGACGCTCGCCAGGTTCTCGAGCGGATTGTTATAGATCCGTCGCAAACCGCGCTCAGTGTCGGTGACGGTGATCGTGTACTGCACCGTCGAGAGCGCTCCGTAGAACACCCAGAAGCGTTCGTTGAAGGCCTGCCCGTCGAGGACTTTGAGCACCAGCTCGACGTTGGCGGGGTCGAAGAACCAGAAATAGCCGGTGTCCGAGGTCAGCGACACCGCCTGCCCTACCCCTTCGTTGCCGTCGAAGTCACGCCATTCGACCTCGATCTGGAAGCGTTCCTCGTTCAAGCACAGGGTCTGGTCGCCCGGCACGCACGGCTCGACGTCGAGCGGCCGCGAAGCCGCCGAGAGGACAGGGTTGAGCATCTGGCCGGCGACGAGACTGTAGCCGGAGGAGTTCGGGTGGAACGGATCGGCGTAAAAATTCTCGAACAGATCCGTGACGCCGATCAGGCCGTTGAACTGGTCGGCATAGTCGATGTCTTTCTCGTCCGTGTCTTCACGGAGCAGCGCCGCAAGAAAGCCGGTGCGGTCGTTGCTGCCGGCTTCCGGGCCGCGGGGAATCGGCGACGCGATCACCGGACGCACCGAGCGATCCAGCGCTTTCTCGGCCATCTCGTTGATATTGAAGCGCATCGACTCGGTGCTGATGCCGTTATTGGAGAGGTCGTTGGTCCCCTCCATGATGATGACCACGTCGGCGTCCGTATTGCTGTCGAGCACGCCGTCGATCCGCGTCACGCCTTGGCTCGTCAGCTCGCCGCACACGCCGAAGCTGCGCATCTCATTGTCGAGACCCTGGCCTTCGAGGCGCGACTCCAGACGCGGCGGATAGCCGCCCTGCGGACCGCCGAAGCAGGAGGTGTTGCCGTCGCCGAAGCCGAGGGTGAGGCTGTCGCCGAAGGCCAAGATCACGGTCTGGGCCCGGGCGGAGCCCGCCGGCGCGAGCAGCAGCCCGATCAAGAAAAGAAGCGTCGACGCGCGGAACAGAGAACGATGCATGGAAGAGGTCCGGCAATTCGAGGTGGGTCGCGGCGGATCCAGGCGACGGGCCCGGCGACTCGGTGGAAGCGGCGCTTGGCGCCCTGGACCGCCATGGCGGCGAAGCATATCTTAATGGCTCCTCTGCCGCACCGCGACGCCGCTCAGCCCTCGGTTCGGCGGGTTGGAGTCGAACCGAGCGCCGTCAGGCGGGCTCCAGCAGGTCAGCCGCCAGCAGCGCCGCCGCCGCCTCGGCGAGGCTGTTGAAGGCCAGGCCCGAGCGTTCTGCGATATCGAGCAGGGAACGGTCGCCGCGGCTCTGGTTGAGCACCCAGAGCAGCGCGAGCTGACGCGCGCGGCCTTCTTCGCCGCCGCCGATGTGGTGATAAAGCCCGCGGCGGCCGAGCTGCGGTTCGGCGTGCGGCGCCAGGTTCCGATAGCGGCGGTTGGCTTCGAGGAAGTCGATGATCTCGACGTAGAGCTCCAAGGATCGAGCCAGGGGCCCGGCGCCGATCAGCGACAGATTGTCGCCGGACGTGTGGTACTCCGGAAAGCTGCCCCACGGCGCGCGGCTCAAGAGCCCCACCGGCAGGTCGAATCCGGGCGAGCAATACTGCCGCTCGTCGTAGCCGAACGGCTCGAAATCCGTCACCCGGTGGTCGACGCCGCGCTGGCGCAGCACGTATTCCACACTCCGGTCGAGCTCGCTTTGCCCCTGCTCGCTGCGTTTGAAGTGGAACGGACCGGCGTCCCCGAGGTTGGCGGCGATCAGTCCATGGCGCACCCGGCGGGCGGCGTCGTGCTTGTTGCGGGCGAGCCAGGTGATGGCGCCGATGGTGCCCGGGGCGAAGAGCAGCCGGTAGCCGAATCGCCGCGTCTTCCGGTCCGCCAGGTGACGCGCCAGCTGGGCGACGACGCCGAGGCCCGAAAGATTATCGTTGGCGAGGGAGGGGTGGCAGGTGTGGGCGGAGATCAAGACCAGCTCGTCCGCCCCGCCGCCGCGCTCGCCGTCGAGCACGACCTCGCCGTAGGTCAAGGACCCCGGCCCCAAAGTCGCGTCGATCACCGCCCGGTACTCTCCGGGCGGGAGCGCTTCGCGCACCCGATGGGGGAGGCAAAACGCCCATCCCCGCTTCCAGTAGGAGGTGCGGTAAGGAATCGCCTCGGGCTGGTCCGGCAGGCTGAAAAGGTGACCCTGCAACTCGTCGAGGGAGAGCCGGCGGTCCACCGGCTCCGAGTAGCCCATGACGTGGAGGTTGTGGTCCGCCGAGTCCACGATGACGCGGCCGTCCGGACCGATCAGCCGGGCGCCGCGGAGGTTCCACTCCTCCGGCACCGTCCAGTCGAGGATCGCCTCCCCGGACGGCACTTCGTGGATGGCCAGCTCGGGCACCGTCTCCCGCACCAGCTCCAGCGTCTGGCGCACGCCGTCGCCGGTGATCGACCGACAGAGCGGATAGGCGCGCTCGGCGAAGCGATACATCGCGTCGCCGAGGGCTTGGAAATCGAGGTCGGAAGTCGTGGTCATGATGGCCGGAGGGTAGCGCACGGAGGGCGCCCCGCACCACGGCAGGGCTCCAACGAACCCGCACAAACGAAACCGGGGCCGCGCCTGGAGCGCGACCCCGTTGTTTCGTTCAAGAGGACCCAGCTCGGGTCAATTGCCGTCGGAGTCCTTCAAGTAGCGGAAGAGGTCGCCGGAGGTTGAGAAGAGCAGCGTCGAGTCCTTGTCGACCACGCGCTGGTAGGTCTCCATGGTCTTCAGGAACTCGTAGAACTGCCGCGACTCCCGCGACTGGTTGTAGGCGTCGGCGTAGATCTTGGTCGCCCGCGCGTCGGCTCCGCCGCGGATCTCCTGGACCTGCCGATACGACTCGGACTCGATCACGCTCAGATCGCGCTGCTTATCGCCGAGGATCTTCGCCGCTTCACCTTCACCCTCCGAACGGAACCGCGACGCGATCTGCTGGCGCTCGGAAATCATGCGCTCATAGATCTTCTCGACCACGCTCGGGTTGTAGTTGATGCGCTTGAAGCGCACGTCGAGCAGCTCGATGCCGAACTCCGCCAGCTTCTCACTGGCGGCGTCCATGATCTCGGCCTCGATCAGCTTGCGGCCCTTACGAATCGGCTGCAGGACGCCAAAGGAGCTGGAGGTCTCCTCGACGATCTCTTCGAAGGTCTCGTCAAGGGCCGGCTGCCGGTCCTTGGTCGTGCGGATCACCTCCACCAGATCGTGCTTGGCGATGGCGTTGCGCGTTTCACTGCCGAGGATGTCGTCGAGACGTGACAGGGCGGAGCGCTCGTCGCGCAGCCGACGGAAATACTCGAGCGGGTCGGTGATCCGCCAGCGGCCGAAAGTATCGACCGAGATGTAGAGCTTGTCGCGGGTCGGCATCTCCGTGCGCAAGCCGTCCCACTCCAGAATCCGTTTATCGATGCGGTTCACTTCCTGCACGAAGGGCAGCTTGAAGTGCAGACCCGCGTCGGTCACCGGCTCGCCGATCGGCTTGCCGAATTGGGTGATGATCACCTGCTCGGTCTCGACGATCGTGTAGAACGCGCCGGAGACCACCAGAAGGCCGATAAAGATCGCGGCGGCCAACAAGATTTGAATCACGCGGTTCATCAGTTGCCCCCCGAGCTCTTGCCCAAGTCGAGCAGCGGCAACACGCTCGCTGCGTCCTCGTCCATGATCACTTTCCGGTCCACCCGCGGCAGCACTTCCGCCATCGTCTCCAGATAGAGACGCTTGCGGGTCACCTCAGGGGCCGCCAAATACTCGCGGAGCTGGGCGTTGAAGGCGAGCACGTCACCTTCGGCCTCGTTGACGCGCTTCTGGGCGTAACCTTCAGCGGCCGTGATGCGCTGGGCCGCCTGGCCGCGGGCGCGCGGAATCGACTTGTTGTATTCGCCGCGGGCGACGTTGATGGCGCTTTCCTTCTCCTGCTGCGCCTGGTTCACTTCGTTGAACGACGCCTGCACGCGCTCGGGCGGGTTGACGTTCTTGAGCTGCACCTGGTCGATCTTGATGCCCATCGAGTAGCTGCCGACCAGCTCTTGGAGCTTGACCAAGGCGTCGGTCTCGATTTCCTGGCGGCCGATGGTGATGACCTCGTCCACGGTCCGGTCCCCGACCACCTCACGCATCACGCTCTCCGACGCGTCGCGCAGGGTGGCGTCGGCGTTGCGCACATTGAAGAGGTAATCGCTCGGCCGCTCGATGCGGTACTGGATCACCCACTCGACCAGCGCAGCGTTCAAATCGCCGGTCACCATCGCCGCCTCGTCGCCGAACTCCGACGAGCTGCTGTACTGCCAGGGGTTCGTCGCGCCCTGGGTGCCGAAGCCAAATTCCTGCTTCAGCTGACGCTTCACCGGCACCACGATCACGCGATCGACGCCGAGCGGAATCTTGAAGTGCAGACCCGGCGTCTCGGTGGCGACGAACTGGCCAAAACGCAGCACAACGCCCTCCGATTCCGCCGGCACGGTGTAGAAAGCCGACCACGCGGTGAGCGCGATGAAGCCGAAAATCACCGCCATCGCGACGAAGCGACCGGGGTTCGGCTGTCCTTTGAGATCGACAATTTTCTGATTCATAAAGGGGCCTCAGGGGTTAGCCGCCGAGCGGCGTCTCACGGATATCAAGCATGGTGGAGTCCTATCGAAAAGTTAGCACGGGCTTTCAGGATGGATGCGCTAGGGCCAGCAAGTAGCCCTCGGTGGAGCCTCCCGCCAAACGCGTTCTGCCTATACGGAGTGAGATAGCCGATCATTCGACAAACGCTTCAACGAGCCGCCGCCCGCCGGGCAAGACTCACTGAAACCTCCCGTCGCGGCACGGATCTAGGCCCCGCCCTACAGTCTGCGCCGGAAGGCCGGGGCCCTGCCGGAGTCGAGCCGTGACTAGACTCCGCGAATCTCTGTCATGCCGAGGCCGACGGCGGGGTGCCGATGGGGACGCGGAGGCCTTCGAGCATGCCGCGGCCTTTGGAGATCGCGGCTTTAGCGTTGCCTTTGGGCAGCTCGCGCAGCCAGGCGACGGGGAGGGCGACTAAGGCCCAGAGGACGAAGGTCAGCCACTGCCAGGGGCCGGCGAAGCGGCGGACGAAGATCGCCGTCGAGCGGCCGGTGTGGAAGGTGCGGCCCGGTTTGTAGACGCCGGTGGAGAAGGAAATCATGTGCCAAAGGAGCGCACGGTGGGCGTAGTGGCAGGTGTAGCCGCGCTGCTTCATGCGCATGCACCAGTCGGCGTCTTCGACGCCCAGGTAGTAGGTGCTGTCCCACAGTCCGGTGTCGAGGATCGCTTGCCGGCGGGTGAGCATGGCGCAGCCGTTGACGTAGTCGACCTCGCCGTCGCGGTCGTATTGGCCGCGGTCGATCTCGCCGTCGCCGCGCTCGCGGGTGACCGAGTGCTTGAAGCGGATGATGCCGCCGGTGGACCAAAGGCGCTCGCGGTCGAAGTAGTAGAACGCCTTCGGGCCGACGGCGCCGATCTTGGGATCCGTCTCCGCGACCTTGACCATCTCGGCGACCATATCCGGCGCCACCTCGATGTCGTTATTGAGAATCAGGACGTAGTCCTCGCCGCTTTCCAGCGCGCGCCGCAGGCCGACGTTCATGCCGTGGGAGATGCCCTGGTTCTCTTCGACCTTGACCTGCTCCACCGCCGGGTAGGCGGCTTCGATCGCCTCCCACGAGCCGTCGGTGGAGCCGTTATCCACCACCATGATGCGGAAGCGAGGGTAGCGGGTCTCGACCAGGCTCGAGAGCGTCTTGAGCGTGATCTCTTGGCCGTTGTAGTTCAGGACCAGGGCCAGGACCGAGGGCGCCGATGCGGGATCGAACATCGAAGGGCTAGCCGCTGAAGGTGTCGCAGTCGTTGGGGTCACCGGTTTGGAGGCCGCGCTTGAACCACTTCGTGCGCTGGGCGGCGGTGCCGTGGGTGAAGGTTTCCGGGTTGACCCGTCCCGTGGTCTGACGCTGGATGCTGTCGTCGCCCACCGCCGCGGCGGCGGCGAGACTCTCCTCGATATCGCCCCGCTCGAGCAGGTCCCGCTGGACCGTCGAGTGGGCCCAGACGCCGGCGAGGCAGTCGGCCTGGAGCTCCATCAGCACCGAGAGCTGATTCGATCTTCGGCGATCCTGGCGCTGCGCCTGGCGCACCTGGCGCTCGATGCCGAGCACGGTCTGGATGTGGTGGCCGATCTCGTGGGCGATGACGTACGCCTGGGCGAAATCACCCGGGGCGCCGAAGCGGTGGTGGAGCTGGTCGAAGAACGAAAGATCGATATAGACCTGCTGGTCGCCGGGGCAATAAAACGGTCCGCTCGCCGACTCGCCGTAGCCGCAGGCGGTCGGCGTCGAGTCGCGGAAGACCACCATCTTGGCCCGCTGGTAGCGGTGCCCCATCGTCGGGAAGAGCCGCTCCCAGGTGTTCTGCACGTCGTCGAGCACGAAGGAGATGAACTGGAAGCGCTCCTCCTCCTGGGGGCTGGTGGCGAGCGGCCCCGACGACGCCGGAGCGGAGGCCCCGCCGCCGATGGCCGCGGTGCCGCCGGCGGCGTTTAGGAGGCTGAAGAAGTCTTGCTTGAAGACCACGCTGACGAGGAAAAGGATCAGCAGCCCGCCGAGGCCGAGGCCGCCCTTTCGGCCGCCGGGCATCCGCCGGCGGCCCCCCTGGGCGCGGCGGTCGATCACATCGGCACTCTTATGTCCTCTTCTCCAGCGCATGTCTTCTCCTCTCGCTCGATGCGATCTGCTGATGGCTTCCAGATGGACGGGCGGCGGGTCGATCAGGATGTTACGCCACGGCAGCGGAGGAGTCGAGGTGCGGCGGCGCGCCCACGCCCTGGCGCCCGCGCTGCCGGTATGATCTTTCCAGTGCTGCCCAGCCTTCCCCTCCGCCACCTTCCCCCTCGGCCCGCCGACGCCGGAGGGGGCACTCCGTGACGCCCCTCGACCTGCTGGTCGGCTCGGTCCTTTGGCTGCTCGCCACCGGCGGAATCGCGTGGGCCGCCCCCGCCGTGGCCCGACGCTGGATGCCCCGGTCGACCTGGCCGACCGGCGAGCTCTTCCTGCGCTCGACCCTCGTCGCGACGCTCTCGATCCTCTCGATCACCGCCCTCGCCGGCTTCATCGACGCCCTTGGGCGGACGAGCCTGCTGGCGGGCGCCGCCGCGGTGACGGCGCTGGGTGGATGGCTCCGACGCAAGGAGGCGCCCGCCAGAAAACGCCGGCGCCGCGTCCCGTGGGCCGGAGCGGCCTTGCCCTGGCGCCTCGCCGGCGCCGTCGTCGCCGTGGACACCCTGCTGGCGCTGCCCAAACCGCCGTCGTCGTGGGACGCGATGACCTACCACCTCTTCCTGCCGGCGCGCTGGCTGCAGGAAGGGCGCATCTTCCACGTCCCGACGGTCTTCTTCGACAACGTCGCCGCCTTCTCGCCGCAAAACGGCGCCCTCCTCCACCTGTGGCAGATGGCGCTCTCCGGCGGCGACGCCTTGACCACCGCCGCCCAGGGCCTCTTCGTGCTGACCGCCGCCGCCGCCCTCTACAGGCTGGCCCTCGAGCTCGGCGCGCCTCGGCACGCCGCCGCGTGGGTCGCGCCGCCGGCGGTGCTGCTGGTGCCGGCCAGGGCCTGGGGCTATACCGCCAACGTCGACGTCTTCATGGCGACCTTCGCCGTCGCCGGCCTGGCGTGGACGGTGGCCTACCGCCGACGGGGAGAGCGCGGCGACTTACTCGCCGCGTCGCTCGCCGCCGGCCTGGCGGCCGGCTCGAAGACCGCCGGCCTGGTGATCGCCGCCGGGCTGCTCACGACCCTCGCCGCCGCGACGCTCTACAGGTCGATCTTGAAGGAGCGGACGCCCCGGGCCGCGGCTCTGGCCCTCGCCGTCTCGGCCGCCGCCGCGACCTTGGCCGGCGGCTACTGGTACTTCCGGAATTGGGCGCTCTTCGGCAACCCGCTCTTCCCCCTCGACTTCGGCATCGGTCCGCTGCGCTTCGCGGGCGCCTACACCAGCGACGCCCTTCGCGGCAGCTTCCTCCACGTCGACTGGCCGCTGTGGACAAAGACCGTCGACATCACGGTCGGCCGGCTGTCGTGGATACTCGCCCTGCTGGCGGCGGGGCTCGGCGCGGTGACGGCGCGCCGGGACCACCGGCTCGGCGCCGTGACCGTGATGGGCCTGGCGGCGTTTTGGGTTTATTTCTGCTACGCCATCCAGCCTTACAACAACCAGACCCGATTCCTGATCCCGGGCCTGTGGCTCGCGCTCGTGGGCTGGGCCCCGGCGATCGCCAGGCTCGCCGGCCGACGACGACGGACGATAGCCGGATTGACCGTCGCCGGGGTGAGCTGGCTGGCGACCACGCCCCAGGTCGCCTGGCGGACGCGGGTCGCCCAGCTCCAGGACGCCGGCGTCGAGCTCACGCCCATCGTGCTCGCTGGACTTGCGCCGCTGCTCTTTGGCCTGTGGGCGCTGCGCCAAGGCGCTACGCCGGGGCGCAGCGCCGTCGACGCCCGACGTCTCGCCGCCGGCTCCGCGCTGATGCTGCTCGCGGTCCCGGTCCTGGTGCTCGCCGGCGTTGCGTGCGAGCGGGCGAGGGCCGCGTTCTACGCCCGCGCCGATTTCCGCCTCTACGCCCCGGGCTACCTCTTCTTCACCGACCCGAGCCTGCCCCCGAGCGAGGTCGCCTACTCGGGTTTCAGCATGCCCTACGTGCTGATGGGGCCGGGCTGGCGACACAGGGTCCAGTACGTGGAAACGCCCTCCGACGCCGGTTCGAGCTTCTACGACTACTGGCGACGGGACCCCCAACGCCACGCGAGCCATAAACCGGGCATTTATCGCCGCGCCGACGACCGTCCCGGGCCGTGGCTGGACCGCGTCGAGCACGAGCGGGTGGACTACGTCGCCCTCTTCGCCCCCTTCCCCGTGGAGCTCCCCGGGCACTGGCCGCTGGACGGAACTTTCCCGATCGAACGTCGATGGCTGCGGGACTCCGGTCGAGCCAGTCCCGTGGTGCGATCGGATAACGCGGAGGTCTGGCGCCTCGAGCGCCGTGACGACCGCTGAGGCGGGCCCCCTCAGCAGCCGGTGGCCGAGCCGGCCCGGACGCGCAGATCCTCGGCTTTCCCTTCGAGGTGGCCGTTGATCGTGACCGCCCTCCCCAGCCGCTCCCGGGCCGAAGTCAAGGCCGACACCTCGCCGGCGCAGGCCCGCTCGAGGTGGAGCTCGGCTTCCACCAGCGCTTGGCCGGCGAGCTGGGGCCGCGGCTCGAAAATGGCGAGGCCTGCCTCGGCGTGCGCGAGCTTGTCACCGTCGGTCTCCGCGAGTCGCGCGCGCCACAGCCAGGCGCGCGCCGCCAGGATTTCGGGGGCCTGTTGTTTGGGCGTCGCCTTGAGTAAAGGTCCGGCCACCGCCGTCGCCCGCCGGGCGGCGTCCCGAGCCCGCCCCTGATCGCCGGCGAGCACCCGGCGCCGGGTCTCAAGCAGCCAGCGCTGGAGGTCGATATGGAGCGCGTCGGACTCCCGGCCCGCCCCGGCGGCCGCCTCCGAGCAGGCGCCGAGGCGCGCGAGCTGCTGGTCGATGCCGTCGCCGGCGTCCAGGAGGTAGTGAGCCCATGACGCCAGGACCTGCGACTCCATCACCGCCAGCATGGGATCGATGTTCACGTCCGCCGACAGGACCTCGATCTCCGCGTTGTTGAATCGCCGCAGGGCGAGCCGCCAGTGCGGCTCGGGGTCCTCGCCTTGAATCCGCGCCCAGTCGCCGCGGTAGCCGTGGATGATGGCGATATTGGAGGATGCGTTGATCAGGCCGTCGCGGAGGGATTCGGCGCGCAACATCGCCACTTCAGCCGCGTCGAGGTCCTCGGCCGGATCACCGCCCGTGGCGAGCAGCCAGCTCGCCCGCTGCATGTGGCCAAAGGCAAGGTTGTTATCGGCCCAAGGATAGTTGTCGTTGAGCGCGATCGACTGCCGATACGCCTCGAGGGCCCGGTCGAGGTGCGGCAGCGGGCTTCGCCCCTGCTCGAGCTCCCAGCGACTGCGCAGGCGCATGAGGATGCCGAAGTTATAGAACTGAATATGCCCCGGCGCCAGCTCGAGGGACCGTCGCTCGGATGCTTCGGCGCGCTCATAAAACGGCCCGGCGTCGAGACCTTCGGCTTCAGCTCGACGCGCCAGGTCGGTGAAAGCCATCGTGACGCCGTTCGCCACCGCCGCCCGGTCCGGCTCCAGCTCGGCGGCGCGCTCCAAAGCGTCGACGGCGGCGTTGAGGTGATCGAAGGCGACCTCCCCTTCCCGCTGGATGCTCTGGATCCGGTAGAGCTCGCGGTGGGTGCGTCCGAGCTGCAGCAGCGCCTCGGCGTTGTCCGGATCGATCTCGAGCGCGCGGGTCGCCGCCGCGATCGCCTCATCAAGCACCGGCATGGGGTCTGGATCCCGGCGCTTGCGCACGATATTAAAACCCCAGAACCGGTGGAGCGTGGCCAAGCGGGTCCACGACAGGCTGCGCTCCGGATCCGCTTCGATCGCCCGACGGCAGGCGTCGAGTCCGGCGGCGACGACGTCCTCGATGTCCTCCACCGGCGTCTCGCCGCGCAGGTCCACGATGATCGAGTCCACCGCCAGCTGGCAGCGACCCAAGAGCGCCTCCGGATCACTCTCTCCGAGCTGCGCCGCCTTGCCGTAGGCCTCCCGGGCGTCGGACTGCGCGTCGGCGGCGCTTTCAAAGTCGCCGCGCCGGCGGGCCGCGTCGAATCGACGGCGGTGGACTTCGGCCCGCAAGATCAGGGCCTCGTAGAGCCAAGGCTGCTCGGCGAGCACCCGATCGACCGACGCGAGCACCGCGTCATAGCGCTCCTCGAAGAAAGCGAGTCGGGCCGCCGCGAGTTCCGCCGAACCGGTGGCGGCGCCGCGCCCTTTTTCGAGCCACTCGACGATCGGCCGGCGGTATTCGACGTCCAGCTGCCCGAGCCGGGCCTGCCGCTGGTCGTCGCTGCGGATCGCGAGGGCCGACTCCCACTCGCGCTCGTAAAGCTGGGACATCGCCTCCCCCATCGCCAGGGCGGTCTCAGGAGTCCGGTAGCCGCTGCCCCACGCCCGATCGAGCACCCGGCGAGCCGCCGTCGGCTCTTGGAGCGCCAGACGACCCCGACCGACGGCATAGGACAGGGGGCCTTCAGCGACCGGGCCCGCCGTCGACAGCTCCGACTCGAGGGCCTCGACCCGGCGACGGATTTCCGCCTGCGTCGGCCGCAGGTCGTGGAGGGGAATCGTGTGGGCAAAACGCAGCAGACTTTCAAAACGCACGACTTCCTCGCCGAGGCGCTGGGCGAGGCGGGTCTCCTGCGCGTGGCGCCATCGGCTATGGACCGCCCAACCGAGCGCCGCTAAGGCCACGGCGACGCTCAATGCGCCGGCGATCACCGCCGGGCGGTGGCGACTCGCCCATTTGCGGAGGCGGTAAGCCGGCGTCGGGCGGCGGGCGCTCACGGTGCGGCCGTCGAGCACCGCCCGTAGGTCTTCCGCCAAGGCTTCGGGGGAGCCGTATCGGTCGTCCGGGTCCCGGGCCAGGGCCTTGAGCACGACCCAGTCCAAATCGTCGGCGAGCACCGACGCCAGCTCCCGCGGCACCCTCCGACTCGGCCGTTCGGGCTCGCGGCTGCTGACGGTCTCGAAAAGGCGGGCGAGGTGATCGCGGCTGACGTCGAACGGCGTCTGGTCTGTGAGCAGCTCATAGAGCACGGCGCCGAGGCTGTAGACATCGGTGCGGGTATCGACGGCCGTCGCGTCGCCGAAGATCTGCTCGGGACTCATATAGCCCGGCGTGCCGAGCATCGCGTCGGCGCGGGTCAGATTCTGGTCACCATCCACCAGCTTGGCGAGCCCGAAGTCGATGACTTTGGGGCTCGCTTTGCCGCCGGTTTCATAGACCAGCACGTTGCTCGGCTTCAGATCGCGGTGGATGACGCCGCGGCGGTGGGCGTGCTGGACCGCCTCGCAGACCGGTAGAAAGAGGCGGAGACGCGCCCGCAGGTCGAGCCGATGCCGCCGTGCGTAGCTGCAGATATCGCGCCCCGGCACGTACTCCATCACCAAATACGGCAGGCCGTCGTCGGTGACGCCCGCGTCGAAGATCTGCGCCACATTCGGATGGGCGACGAGCGCGAGACTCTGCTGTTCCGACTGGAAGCGGGCGACGGCGCCGCTCACCGACGAGCCGCCGCTCGAGAGCACCTTCACCGCCACCTCCCGCGCTACGGGCTGGCTCTGCTGCGCCAGGAAGACCCGCCCCATTCCACCCCGACCCAGCTCCTTCTCGACCGCGTACGGACCGATCCGCGCCGGAGCGTCCCCGCCGTTCGCCGGCGGCGACGGCGGGGCGGGGGCGGCGTCGGAGGAGTCCGCTGGCGATGGCGAGCCGGCGACCTCCGTCGGCCGGAGGCTTTCCACCTCCGAGCCGGCACTCGACGATTCGGATCTTTGGCGCTTCATGACGCCCCTTTCACGGTCTGTGGCGCCGACGTCCCGAACCCTTCCGGGCGCGAGGAGAAACAGGGAACGATAGAGTCCCGTAAGCTTAGCGGCTGACGCCCACTCTTCGCGGGGGCGGCTCGCCAAGAGAGGAATTGTCCAAGTCCGGCCGCCCCTTCGGGCGCGCCGACGTCACTGCCCCGGCCACCAAGGTGTCGATGTGCACGAGAACCAGGCGCCCAGATTTCCCTCGATTTTCAACGATTCACGCTCCGCACGATCGCGAAGGCGGTCGCCGATGAAACTCGCCGCGGCCTGGGCGCTCTTGGTGATCGCCGTGGCGCTGCCGGGGCTCGCCGCGCCGCCGCCGGACCTCATCGTGCTCCTCGACGGCTCCCAGAATCTCCAGGATCCGGTCGGAGACGAGACCGAGCTCCAGGTCGCCGTCGACGCGGTTCGGGATCTCGCCGCCGGCCTCGACGCCGACCAGCCCCTCGGCCTCGTCGGCTATGGACACCGGGGCGGCTGCCAAAACGTCGAGACCCTGCGTCCCGCGGCGTCGATGGAAGAGCTGGCCGAGGAGGTCGACGCGGGCACCGACGACGAGGTCTGGGCGAAGGTCACCGAGCGCCTCGGCGCGCGGCCCGGCGCCGACGCCCCCGCGACCCGCGCCCTCGAAGCGACCCTCTCCAGGCTCAAGCTCGACACCCGGGCGGCCACCGTCGTGCTGGTTGCGGGCGGCGGCGACAGCTGCGGCGGCGACCCCTGCTCGGTGGTCGGCACGGCGCATAGCGCGGGCGTCACCTTCCGACTGCACATCATCGGCTTCGGCCTCGGCGAGCGAAGCGCGCAGGCCCTGGAGTGCGCGGCGGAGGCCGGCGGCGGGGAATTCACCCGCGCCGAGGGCGCCGCCGAGCTCGTGGACGCCCTCGCCGCGGCGGCCGCTGCGCCCCCGGACGTGCCCACCAGCGGCTTACGACTCGGCGCCACCGCCGACGGCGAGCTCGCCGACGTCACCGTGCACGTCACCGACCCCACCGGCGGCCAGCGCGGCATCGCCCGCACCCACGCCGACGCCGCCACCAACCCGCGCTTCCTGCCCCTGCCGCCGGGCCGCTACCGGGCGACGGTGAGCGCCCTCGCCATCGAAGGCGCCCGCCGCGAGCACTTCGAATTTGTCGTCGAAGCCGACGAAGTCGTCGAGCGGACGGTCGATTTCAGCGCCGCCGCCCTGAGCATCGGCGTCACCCACAACGGCGTCAGAGGCGACGCGGTGGTGAGGATCAAGAACGACGCCGGCAAGCAGGTCGCCGCCGGACGACTCAACGCGTCGTCACCGCTGCACCCGAAGCTCTTCCGTCTCCACCCCGGCGCCTACGCCGTCGAAATTTCGTCGTCCCAGATCGCCGGCGAGCCCTCAAAAGCCAAGCGCTTCGAGCTCGAGGTCGGGGAACCGGCGGAGTGGATTCCGAACTTCCAAAGCGGCACGCTCGCGGTCACCGTCCACCGCGGCGACAAACTCGCCGAAGCCCTCATCACCGTGCGACGGGCCGGCGAGCCAGCCGACGTCACCAAGAAACGCACCCGCGCCCACGCCCGAAGCAACCCGATCCGTATCCGGCTCGAGCCCGGCGACTACGACGTCGAGGTGCGGGAGATCGGCGGCGAGCGGCGCGTTCACCGAGCTCCCGTCACGGTCCAGGTCCGCCAGAGCCTCTCCCTGCCGGTGCGCTTCCCGGAATCTCCGCAGCAGTAGTTCCGGACGGCGCCGATCCGGGCGACGCTAATTGATGTCACCGCCGGCCACGTTTTCTCGAACCACCGCCTCCAGCTGGGTCAAGCGCAGCGGCTTTTCGAGGTAGCTCACCGGCACCTCCAGGCCGATGTGGCGCCGCGCCTCGGCCTCCGAACCGACGCCGGTCAGCACAATCGGCAGGGCCGGTTCCAAGCGCCGGATTTCGTGGAAGGTCTCGAGCCCGCCGCCGTGGGCCTGGAGATCGAGCACCACCAGCGTCAGGCGATAGCGCTGACGGGCGAGCACCGCCATCGCCGCGGCGTGGTCCGCCGCCTCGATGACGTCGAAGCCGAGCTTCCGCAAAGAATCGCGGGCCACCCCGCGCACGTCGCGATCCGGTTCGATGACCAGCGCCTGGCCTCGGCCGCCGGGCGACGGCGTCGGCGTCAGGCGGTGGCCGCCGCTCAGCTCGTCGGACGCCGTGTCCGAGTCGGATACGCCCACCGGCAGGAGGCAGCGGAAGGTGGCGCCACGTCCCGGAACGGTCGACGCGCGCAGGGCGCCGCCGTGCCCTTGGGCGATACCTTGGGCCGCCGCCAGTCCGAGACCGCGCCCCGGGGACTTGGTGCTGAAGAAAGGATCAAAGATCTTGCCTAAAGACACTTCGTCGATGCCGCCCGCCGTATCGTCCACCGTGATCGAGACGTAGGCGCCGGGCGCCAGTCGGCCTTCGAGGTCGTGGGTGCTCAAGAACCCGATATCGGCGTCGATCAAGCGCACGCCGACCACGATAAATCCTTCCCGGCCGTCTAAGGCCTCGGCGGCGTTCACCACCAGGTTGGAGACCAGCTGGCGGAGCTGGCCGGCGTCACCGTCGACCGACGGTAGCTCCAGGTCTCCTTCCACCAGCAAGCGCACCCGCTCCCCCACGGTTGATCGCAAAGCTTCGACGGCCTCGTCGACGACCGTGCTGAGTTGAAGCGGCTCGACCACGAATTGCGCGCGGCCGGAGTAGAAGAGCATCTGCTTCGAAAGCTCCCCCGCCCGGCGAGCCGACGTCAGGATCCGCTCCAGGTGCGCCCGCGCCGGCGAGCCCGCCTCCACGGAGAGCTTCGCCAGCTCCGCGTGGCCGAAGATACCGACCAGCAGATTGTTGAAATCATGGGCGACGCCGCCCGCGAGGGTCGCGAGGCTCTCGACCTTCTGCTCCTGCATCTCCCGCAGCCGGGCGGCGACGGCGCTTTCCCGCCGGGCCCGCGCCAATCTCACGTGCCGCAGGCCGTAACCGCCGAGCAGGGCGGCGAGCAGGACCACCGCCGCGACGCCGAAGCCGCGGGCGGGGTGAGCTCTGATCACCACCGGCAGGAACGCCGCTTCGCCCCAAGGCTCGCCTTCAAACGCCGCCCGCGCCTCCAGCTGGTAGTTTCCCGGCGGCAATGCGCTGTAGACGGCCTGGGGGCGGTCGGCGCCGGTTTCTTGCCAAAACGTGTGGAAGCCAGCGAGGCGGTAGGAGTAGCGCAGCGTCTTCAGCCGGTCAAAGCGCAGGGCCGCCAGCTCGAGGGTGATCATCCGACTCGCCGCCGGGAGCTCGAGGCGATCCGACACCACCAGCTCCCGATCGATCATTCCGTCGGGCCCCGGCTCCACCGGCCGACCGTCGACCTGGAGGCCGGTGAAGGTCACCGACGGCGGTGAGGCCTTCAGGTGAAAGGCCGCGTTCGAACGCGGTAAGCCGGAAAGGCCGTCGTCGGTCGCGGCCCACACCTGGCCGGAACGCCCGGCCGCCAGGTGGTGGATACGGCGGCCGTCGAGCCGACGTGGCCGCGCCTCGTCGTCGAGCTCCGCCCCCACCGTCAGCGCCTCGAGTCCGCGGTCGGTGCCGACCCAGAGGAGCCCGCCGTCGTCCGAGAGCAGCAGACTCAAGACCTCTTTCACCGCATCCACGCGCCGCAGGTCGCGCTGACGAGCGTCGAGGCGATAAAGCCCGGCCGCGGTGCCGATCCACAGGGCCCCCGACCGGTCGACGGTGAGGGCCTCGACCCGCCCCAGGCTGTCGGTCAAAGGCTCCGGCGCCACCCTCACCTGGCCGCCGCCCGCCATCACCCGCGCGACGCCGTGGTTCGAGCCGACCCAGATCTCCCCCTGGGCGAGGGCTAGGGCGGTCACCGGCTGTCCGTCAAGCGGCGGGACGGCCTGCAGGCCCGGCGACCCCGGAGCCGCAAAGTAGAGTCCATCTTCGGCCGCAATCCATCGCCAGCCGTCATCATCCTCGAGCAGCGACACCGCCGCCCGGGGGCCGGGCCGGAACGCACCGTCGGCGGACTCAGCGGCGATCTCGGCGGTCGATTCCGCGGGCCGGAAAGTTCCGCTCTCGCGCTCGAAGCGCACGAGGCCCGCGGCCGTCCCGACCCAGAGGTGTCCCGAGCGCCCCTCAAAGAGCGTCCGGACGTCACGGCTCGGCAGCGAGCGGCCGTCGCCCGGTCGCTCGGCGAAGACCCGAACGCGGTGACCGTCCCATCGGACCAGTCCTTCCGGGGTCGCCACCCACACGAAGCCATATCGATCCTGCGCCACCGCCGTCACCGTCGCGGACGGTAGCCCCCCTGCGCGGTCCAGGCGCGCGGTCTCTGCCCCCGCCGCGGCGCATATCGCGAGCGCCGCCCAAACCGCCAGGGCGGACGCGAGCCCGCGGAAGGGGGGGCCCGTTCTGCGGCTGCCGGTCCGGGGGCTTCGGGGGTGGATCAAAGGACTTCTATGGAGCGGGCGGCCGGGGTCAGAGCAGTCGCTTGGTGAGCTGTGTCAAGCGTCTGGCGGACCATGAATAGGGCGGCGCCAGGACCTTGAACGGGCTGAAACGATGGTGGCTGAGCACCGCCCTCTCGTGCGAAAAGGCGCGGAAGCCGTACTCGCCGTGGGCGCTGCCGTGGCCGCTGTGGTTAACGCCGCCGAAGGGCAGGCGCGGATGCAGGAAGTGAACCGCCACCTCGTTGACGCAGCTGCCGCCGGCCGACGTGGACGCCAAGAGGTGATCGATCGTCCTGGCGCGACGACTCATCACGTAAAGCGCGAGGGGCTTGGGCCGCGATCGGACCTCGGCGATGGCGCTATCGAGGTCGTCATAGGCGCGCACGGGCAGAATCGGCCCGAAGATCTCTTCCTGCATGATCGGCGAGTCGGCGGCGACGTCCACCAGCACCGTCGGTTCGAAGTAGCACGTCTCGGGATCGCGGCCGCCGCCGAAAGCCACCGTGGCGCCGGCCTCGACGGAGAGGTCGAGCAGGCGGGAGAGGCGGTCAAAATGTCGTCGGTTGACGATTCGGGCGAGGTCCTTGGAGCGCTTGCGCTTTTCCGGCGTCTTGCCGTACGCGCGTTCGAGGTCCTTCTTCATCTGCCCGACGAAAGCGGGCAGCGTCGAGCGTTCGACCAGCGCGTAGTCCGGGGCGATACACGTCTGGCCGGCGTTGATCCACTTGCCCACCAGCGTCTTGGCGACGGCGTCTGGGAGGTGGGCCGACTCGTCGACGATGATCGGCGACTTGCCGCCCAGCTCGAGCGTGACGCTCGTCAGGTGCTGTGCGGCCGCCGTCATGACGTGGCGTCCGATGGCCGGGGAGCCGGTGAAGAAGATGTGGTCGAAGGGTTTGGCGAGCAGGGCCTGGGCGACGTCGGCCTCCCCTTCGAAAAGAGCCACTTCGTCGGGTTCGAAGAGCTCCTGCACCATGCGCGCGAGCACCGCCGACGTGTTCGGCGTCGACTCGGAGGGCTTCAGGATCACCCGATTCCCCGCGGCGAGGGCGGAGACCAGGGGTCCGGCGGTGAGGTTGAACGGGTAATTCCACGGCGAGATGATCAGCACCACTCCGCGCGGTTCATAGAGCAGCTTGGCCCGCGTCGAGGCGAGCGCCAGGACCGTCTTCACCTTCTGCGGCTTCATCCAGCCCTTCAGGTGCTTGAGGGCGAAGCGCGCCTCGGACAGCACCGGCACGATCTCCGTTAAGTCCACCTCGAGGGCCGGCTTGTTGAAGTCGGCGGCGCCGGCTTGACGGATAGCTTTGCTGTTCTTTTCCACCCAGCGGACCAGGCGTTTCAGGGTCCGCCGCCGAGCCGCGAGGTCGGGGATCTGCCAGCGGGCCTGCCGCTGCCGTTCAAAAATCTCGTCGAGGGTGGAGACAGGAGCGGCCCCCGGCGAAGCCGACACCTGAGGCTCACCCGCGGGCGGCGGGGCCTTCGGGTCGGCGGCGTGCTGGGGGGCTGAAACGGCAGTGGTCATCGAAGAACTCCTCGCCGGATGAAGACGCCGACTCACGGCGGCTTCTGTCGGCAAATTATAGGTCAGGCCGCCCGGGTCTCCCGGAGCGACGGACGGAAACGCAAGAGCCAAGCCGCAGAGAGTGAGAAAAAGACAACGCCGACGACGAGGGCCATGGACGCGGCGTCGGCACCCTGGCTGCGGGCGACACCGGCGACCAGCGGCGGCAACGCCACCAGACGCGCGAGCTCGGAGACCAGGATCCACTCCCGCGCCTCGAAGAGGGCGCCGAGGTTGAGCGCCGTCCACGCGATGAAAATCGCCGTCGCCACCTGCCCGGCCGCGGTGAAGTCGAGCCCCAGGAGCGACACGACAGCCACCGCCATGCCGGCGAATTGGGCGGTCGCATAGCCGCCGACGCCGCGCGGTCCGCGGGCGTCGTACTTGCCCGCTTCTCCGGGGGTCTGGGGCGTGCGCTCGCGGGCCTCGCCGGGCCCCTCCGGCGCCCAGTCGGGGCGCCACGCCGGGGGCATGAAGTAGACCTTCAAGCGCTCCCGCCAATTCGGGGCCCGCTTGGCCAGCGCCGCCAGATCGGCGTAATAGTGCACATTCGCCCACAGCGGATTCCAGCTTTGTAGCGGCTTCGTGATGCCGTAGGTCGGCTCTTCTTCTTCGACCTGGAAGCTGCCGTAGAGCCGATCCCACACGATCAAGACGCCGGCGTAATTGCGGTCGAGGTATTTCTCATCGCAGCCGTGGTGGACGCGGTGGTGCGACGGCGTATTGAGGACCCATTCAAGCGGTCCAAGCCGGCCGATCAGGCGCGTGTGGATCCAGAATTGGTAGAGCGTATTGAAGCTCTTGCACGCCAAGAAAACGAGGGGCGAAAAGCCGAGCAGCGCGAGCGGCAAGTAGAAGACCCAGCTGAAGCACTGCTGGAAGGCACCCTGCCGAAGAGCGACGGCGAGGTTGTACTCCTCGCTCGAGTGGTGAACGATGTGCGCCCCCCACGGCAGATTGCTTTCATGGCTAACGCGGTGGAACCAGTAGTACTGATGATCGACGAGCAGGAAGCACACGATCCAGCCCCAGGTCGCCGACGCCGGAACCTCCGCCACCCGGGCCACCTCATAGACCGCCACGTAGGCGCCGAAGGTCAGGACTTTCAAGAAAACGCTGAGGACCTGCTGGAGCACGCCGCACTGAAGATCATTCAGCGCGTCATTCAAGCGGTAAACCTTCCGCTTCTGCCAGGTGGCGACCAGCCACTCGACGGCGATCAACAGAAAGAAAACCGGAATAGAAAGCGCGATGTAATTGATACCTTCCATAGCGTCACCCCACACGTGGCCGAAGCGCCGATGGCGGCGTCCGGAGAGACCGAGGGGCCAGCCCTGAACTCCGAGCCGGCCCACGACGTACTGTGGCGTGACCATTCTGCCACGCCGCACGGGCTTTGCCGCCGGCGTCTCGCCGCCCCCGGGCTGCCCACCAACCGCCGGAAGATCCCCTATGGCCTCCTCCCCCACCTTTGATCGTCGCCTCGTCGAAGGCCCGATCCACGTCGCGATCTGGACCCTCGCCTGGCCGACGATCATTCAAAACCTGATCGCCGGGCTCCAAGGCATCGTCGACCACGCCATGGTCGGCCATTTTGTCGGCTTCACCGGCAACGCGGCGATCGGCGTCAGCTGGCAGATCTTTCTGGTCGTGGTGGTCTTCATCAGCTCGCTCTTCACCGGCATGGGGGTGCTGGTCGCGCGCTTCGCCGGCGCCGGACGGGCCGACAAGGTGGCGCGGGTGGTCTACCAGGCCTTTTGGCTCTCGCTCTTCATCGGCGTCTTCGGCTTCGCGCCGATCGGCTATTTCGCCGCCCCGTACCTGCTCGAGCTGGTCAACGCCGCTCCGGAAGTGCAGGCGGAGGCCCTGCCCTACCTGCGCATTCTCTTTGTCTTCAGCCTCGGCAATATGTATTTCTTCATGATCGGCGGCGCGCTGCGCGCCGCCGGCGACGCCAAGACGCCGCTGCACCTCGGCGTCGGCATGACGATCTTGAACCTGCTGGCGAATGTGGTGCTGATTCCGATCTTCGGCACCGCCGGCGCCGCCATCGGCACGGTCTTCGCCGGCCTGACGGTATCGGCCTATGCGCTGGTGAAGCTCTTCTCCGGTCGACTGGTGATCGACCTCCGCCCGGCGGTCACCTGGCGCATCGACCGCGACGTGGTGTCGAAGATCTTCCGCTTCGGCCTGCCGACGGGATTCCAGGGCATCGCGATGAATATCGGAGGCGTGCTGCTGGTGCGCTTCGTCGGCTCCCTGGAAGAGTCGGCGGCGGCGCAGGCCGCTTATGCAGTCGGCTACGGGCAGCTCTTTTCCTTGATCACCTGGACCTCGGTGGCGCTGATGGCGGCGTCTTCGACGATCACCGGCCAAAGTCTCGGCGCCGGGCGACCGGAGCGCGCCAGGCTCGCGCCGAGGGCGTCTTGGCTCGTCGGCCTCGGCGTCGC
>JBCDKB010000050.1:0-28106 GCA_038747035.1 Acidobacteriota bacterium
GGGGGGGCCCCACCCGGCTGTGGCGGTGAGCTTCGCGCCCGGCGGGTGCGCGGCCCGTCCACGCCCCCGGCCCGCCGCCGCCGCCCGGGGGCGGGCGCCGCACGCCCGCAGGTCCATGGCGATGTCATCCGACGCCGCCTCGGCGGTGACCGCGATCGCCTCGGCCTGGGGCGCGGGCGACGGTAAGGGTGACGCGGGCGCCGCCATGCCGGGACGCGATCTCGTCGCCATCTTCATCGTCTGCAGCCGGGCCCGGCGCTGACCCGGCCCGCCGATAGGCCAGCCGTCGAGGTAGCGCAGCACGGCGGGCAGCAGGTTCGGCGCCGACGACGGCCGGGGCAGGGTATGTCGCTGCCAAACGATCGGCGCCTGGCCGAGGTTGGTTTGGGCCGCCCGAGCGCCCAAGAAGTTCGGATAGAGGTCAACGACGTTCGGCGGCGCGTGCCGGGCGAAGAGATCCAAGCTGCGGTCATACATATAGGCCAGCAGCTCCACCGCCGCGGGGTCCAGGGTCGAGTCGCCGGCGCCCCGGACGACGACGCTGAAGGTCTCCTCCGCCCCCGGACGCAGCTTGTCGCGGAAGCGCTCGAAGCTCACCTCGAGCCGCCGGTCGGTATAGGGCACCGCGACCCGCTGCTCCTGGCGCATCCACTGGTGGTCGCGCACCGTCGCGAGCGTCACCGAGACGCCGCCGCGCTCCGCCGCCGTGATCGGCACCGAAATGAGTTGCGGGTGCTCCGTCGCGTCCAGCTCTTGACGCAGCACTCTTCCGCCGCGCCCTTCCACGACGAGCACCAGGCGCTGGCGATCGAAGCCGGAATGCACCAGCAGCGACAGCTCGTCGCCGACCTCGACGGACGTCGTGGCGGGAGCCAGTACGAGCGGCAGCCTCAGCGCTTCCGTGCCGCGGACGATGAAGTCCATCCGGCGCTCGACCGGCGTGCCGAAATCGTCCTCGCTCCGGTAGTGAAGTCGATAGGCGCCGCCGCCGAGCTCGAGCTCGAGCCGCGCCCGGCCGTCGTCCCCGTGCCGCAGGGCCCCGGACGCCACTTCTTCACCGTCGGGTAGCGCGCGGAGAAAGCGCCGGGGGTCGGTTTCCGCCGACCACCGCGGACGCATCAGGTCGCCGGCGGTGCGAAACGCGTCGTCACCGCGGCCGTCCGTCGCCGGCAGCTCGGACGGCAGTGGCGTCTCGTCCGGCTGCACCAGCCGCACGATCCGATAGCCGCCCTCCCCCGGCGCCGCCGGTCCGGACAGCCGGGTGCGGGCGATATCGAAAACGATCGGCGCCTCCGCGGAGAAGAACGGCGACGCCGCCTGCAGCGAGGCGTCGATGGCGGCGAAGCCCACCGCCACGGACCGCCGCCCTTCCCGGGTCTCACCGCCGCCGTCAGTGACTTCGACGTCGATCGAATAGCGATACGAGACCTCGCGCTCGTCCGCCAACCTCTCGTCCGCCTGCGGCGTGAAAATCACATCGAACGTGCCGTCGGCGCGCACCGCGGATTCGCCGTGGGCGATGACCCGCGGCGTGACCGACGCCGCCGGGCGCCACCAGCGCCAGGGCGGAAAGCGCGGTTCGCGGGTGATCCGCCAGCGGGCGGTGCCATCGGACACCGGCAGGCCGAAGTAATAGTCCGCACGGCCGATGAGCCGGGCTTCCCGATTCAGCCGCAGCGCCGACGTCGGCTCGTCCACCGCCACTTCGAACGTCGGACGTTTATATTCCTCGACCTGGAACCGGGCCGTGCCCAACCGGCCCACGGCCTCGATCCACCAGCTGCCGAGCAGGCGACCCGGTGAGATCGTGAAGCGACCGGAGGCGGAACCAAATTCGTTGGTTTCCACCCGTTCTTTCGCAACTTCTTCGCCGTTCGCATCCCGCAGCACAACATCGAAGGCGTCCCCCGGTTCCGTTCTGAACCGATCGTCCTGGCCCCGGTAGGCGACGACCTTCCAAAAGATGTCCTGGCTCGGCCGGTAGACGCTCCGGTCGGTGTAGACCAAGGAGCGCGGCTCGGCCTGCCGGTCGCGGCCAGAGGAATAACCGTAGACCTCCTGGACCGCCAGATCGTCGCCGTCCCGGGCGATGAGCACGTGGCGGTGGCGCTGCCAGTCTTCGGTGGCAAAAATCAACCGGCCGTCTTTCTCGCTCCGACGGCGGACCAGGGTCTGGCCCCCGCTGCGCCAGTTGAGCCGCATCACCTCGACCTCCGCCGCCCGCGGCCGGCCGTCCGGTCCGTTGACGGTCCGCACTTCGAGCTCGCCACCGTCGCCCACGGGCCGGCTGGCGATCACCAGGTCGCTGCGCAGAAAAAGCGCCGCGGACATGACGTTGCCGGAGCCGCGGAAGTCTCCGCGCAGCGACGCGACCACGACGTAGGCGCCGCGCGGCAGCGACGGCGGCGTCGAGTAGGTGTGGTGGCTGCGCAGGTCCGGGGTCGCGGGCAAGGCCTGCGTCCATGTCGCCGCCGGCGCCGTGCCGAGCAGGCGGGTCACCTCCTGCTGATTCGGACGCCAGCGCGGATTTTTGCCGCGCAGGGTCGACAGCACGTCGACCGGATAGGCGCGGAGGTGGACGCTCTCCGCGTTGGCGTGGGAAATCTGGATCGAGCGCTTCCGGTCGCCGTCCACCGCCATCGCCGCGAGGCTCAGTTGCGGCCGCTCGAGGGTCGACACCAGGTGGGCGCAGCGCTGGCCCCCCACGCTATCGGGGTGAGCGCTCTGCCCTTGGCGAGCCGTGTCTCGGGCGCGGGCCAGCGCCATCGGATCGTCGGGCTCGCTGCGCTGCATCTCGGCCAAGGTCGCCAAGCCCATCGAAAACCACGGCAGACCCCGGTCGAAGGTGGCGAGGCGCACGGTGAGGTTGTCCCGCAGCAGGCGCCGGTCCTCGCCGTGTGTCGAGAAGGAAGCGCGCAGGCGACGCAGCAGCTCCAGGCGCGCTTCGAGGGCCGCTTCCGGGCGGTGCTGGCCGAGGTGCCAAGCCTCCAGGTCGGCGAGCACGGCGCGGACTTTCGTCACCGGATGGACCGCCGGATCCACCAAGAGCGCCGCGTCGGATTCGGACAGCGGCTGGGGTGGCGCGAGCAGCCCGTCCAGGTCCAACAGGTAGGTTTGGCCTTGGGCCTCCGGACGCCACAAGCCCGTGTCGGCGAGCAGGTCGACCCACAGGTAGCTGACGATGTCGCGGAGGGTGCCTCGCACCTGCGCCGGGTAGGTTCCCGGGTCGAGGTAAGCCGCACCCTCACCGAGGGACGCTTCTCCCCAGGCCTCGCGCTGACTGAAGATCCCGGCGTAGGTCTCTTCGATCTCCTGGACGACCCGGTCGAGGGTCCAAGTCTTCAGGTCTTCCCCCGCCTCTCCGGCCACGTCCTCGCGCTTGCGGATCTCCCACGAATA
The DNA here is from genome assembly GCA_038747035.1 of Acidobacteriota bacterium. Taxonomy (GTDB): domain Bacteria; phylum Acidobacteriota; class Thermoanaerobaculia; order Multivoradales; family J023; genus JAUIJL01. The sequence continues at coordinate 3,400 of JBCDKB010000050.1, forward strand.
AGCCTGGAGGTAAGTCCGGAGCGTATGGCCGTAGAAGAGTCCGACGTTTAGCCGATGGCGGGGAGTCTCCGGCCAAGGCTCGTCCTGGAGAAAGCGAACGGCCCGCCCGTAGCCATGGAGCGCGAGGCGCAGCTGGGTGGACTTGATCAATGCCCGCGTCCACATCGCCTCATCGCCGGCCGCCCGAGCTTCGCCGAGCAGCTCGCCGGTGAGCTCGGAGGCGGCTTGGTATTTCTGCTCATCGACCAGCCGGTCGACGTCCTGCCAACGGGTCATGGCCTTCTCCTGGGCCACGCCGGCGGACGCGGCCACGAGGGCGACGCCCACCGTGACCGCGGCTCGGAGCGTCGCCGCGAGGGCGAACAAAAATCCGGGTCGGCGGTGGCCTGAAATTCGACGGACGGATGCGGAATGTGGGGACGGCATACCCCAGTTTACGACGCCGTCCGTCGGGACGTCGCCGCGCCATCGCCGCGCCGGGGTCGCTCAGGTCTCGCGGCGCAGGGCGGTCACCGGGTCAACCCGCGCCGCCCGCCACGCCGGGATGCAGCTCGCCAGCACGCCGACCAAGCCGAGCACGGCGGCGACGCCGGCCAAGACCGCGGGCTCGAAAGTGGACGTTTCGTAGAGGATCGCCCCGAGGGACCTGGCGGACAGCAGCGCCAAACCGGTGCCCGCCAATAAACCCCAACCGACCAGCCGCAGGCCGTCACCGCCGACCAGCCCCACCAGCTGGAAGGGCCGAGCGCCGAGCGCCACGCGCACACCCATCTCGCGGGTGCGCTGGCTCAAGGCGTAGGCGAGCAGGCCGTAGACCCCGATCGCCGCCAGAATCAGCGCGATGCCCGACGCCGCCGAGAGCAGCGAGAGCCCGAGCAGCGGCTGGGCGAGGGCCGCACGCCGCTGGCGCTCGAGGGTCGTCACCGGCGGCGGAGCCAGCAGCGGATCCAGGCCCTGGACCACCCCGCAGACGGAGTCTTGCAGGCTTTCCGCCGCCACCTTGCCCTTCACCGCCAGCACCATCGACGTCCACGCCATCACCCGCTGGGGCAGGTAAACGGTCATGCGCTCCGGTTTGGCGAGCCGCATATCCCGAACTTCGCCGACCACGCCGATGACGTCGATCGCCGGGCCCTTGGGGCCGATCCAGCGCAGCTGCTGACCCACCGGGTCTTCGCCGGGCCACAGACGGGCCGCCAGACGCTCGCTCAAGACCGCGCCGTGCCGAACAGGCCCGTCGTCGTCGAAGCTCCGGCCGCGCAGCAGCGGAATCTCCATGATGTTGAAGAAGTCTCCGGACACGGCGCGCCAGTTGATCGCAACGAAATTATCCTGGTCCGTTTCGGTGGTCGGGGCGACGTAATTCTGGAGATCGGGCCCGGCGAAGGGCATGAGCGTCGTCACCGCCGCGGCCTCGACGCCCGGCAGCTCCTTGGTCCGCGCCACCAGCCGATCGTAGAAGCGCCGGGTCTCCCGGGAGTTCTCCGGGTAGCGCTCCGTCGACAGGTCGACCTGGGTCAGCACCACCTGGTCTGAGCGCGACGCAAAGCCCGCTTCGGTGCCGTCGAGGGCCTCGAAACTATGGAGCAGCAGGCCCGCCCCCAGGCACAGTACCGTCGCCAAGGCGACCTCCCCCATCACCAGGGCCGAGCGCAAGCGGCGGGTTTTTACATCATTGCCGTAGCGCCGTGAGCTCAAACCCCCGGCCGCTTCCCGGCTCGTGCGCAGCGCCGGCAGCAGCCCAAAGAGAACGCTCGAGACAAGGCCCGCGGCGGCCAGGAAAGCAAAGACCCGGCCGTCCAGCCGCATGCCGTCGAGGCGCGGCAGCGGCACGTCGAGTCCGCGCACCACCGGCACTCCGAGCTTCGCGAGCGCGAGGCCGCCGACGGCGCCGAGGACGCCGAGCAGCACCGACTCCGTCATCAGCTGGCGCACGATCCGTTTGCGGCCGGCGCCCAGGGCCAGGCGCAAGCGCAGCTCGTGGCCGCGGTCCGCGGCGCGGGCGAGGACCAGACTCGACACGTTGACCACCGCGAGCAGCAAGAGCAGGAGCACGGCGCCGAGCAAGATGTGATTCAGGCGCCGGTCGCTATCGCTCAGCAGGTAGCGGTCGATGGGCACGAGCTCGGTGCCCCAACCGCTGTTTGAATCGGGATATTGCGACGCCAGGCGCGCGGCGACGGCGGCGGTCTCTTGGCTGACGCTGTCGAGGGATCGACCCGGCGCCAGGCGGCCGAAGACACCGAGGCGGTGGTCCCCGCGATTGACGGAAAGGTCCAGAAGATAAGGCACGTAGACATCGCCCCCCGCCTCGAAGCGAAAGTCCGCCGGCAGCACGCCGATCACCGTGTGGCCCTCGCCGTCGAGCTCGATCTCGCGGCCGACCACGCCCGGGTCCGCGCCGAAAGACTGCCGCCAGAAGCGATCGCTGATCACGACCTCGCGCAGCGGCGCGGGATTGGCCTTGGCCGCCGGCTCGTCGGCGGGGTCGAAGGTCCGGCCCAAGGCCGCGTCAACGCCGAAAACCTTGAAAAACGAAGGCGAGACCGCCTGGGCCTGGAGTCGCCGACGCTCCCCGCCGACGCCGAAGGATGGTCTCGGCGGCGGGAAGTTCACCGCCGCGATGTGGCTCAAGCCGTCGATCTGCCCCCGAAAGTCCGCGACGTTTCGGTCTGACGACGAAAAAAGCGAGCCTTCCGGAGTGACCTCCCAGAAGCGCACAATGCGATCCGGATCACCGTAGGGCAGCGACCGCAGCAGGACCGCGTCGACCAGACTGAAGATCACCGCCGCGGCGCCGAGGCCGACCGCGAGGCTGCCGACCGCGGCGAGGGTGAAGGCCGGCGCCTTCTGGAAGTGGCGTCCGGCGCTCCGCAGGTCGCGGGCGGTCTCTTCGAGCACACGGGTCCCCCACGCGTCTCGGGTGGCTTCCTTGATGGACTCGGGCGCGCCGAAGTCGAGGCGGGCGGCGCGCTCCGCTTCCGCGCGGGACGCCCCCGCCGCCATCCGACGCTCGATGTCCATCTCGAGATGGAAGCGCAATTCGTCGTCCAGGTCCGCCTCAAACCCCGGACGCCGCACCAGCGACCGCAGACGAAATAAGAAGTCGTCGAGAAAGGCCATGTCGATCTCCGAACTATCTATGCGCGCTCGAGGCGATCTAACGATCTAAGCGTGCTCGAGCACCTGCGTCACCGCCGCCGAGAGGCGACGCCAACGCTCTGTTTCTACGTCGAGCTGGGCTTCGCCCTCCGGACTCAACCGGTAGAACTTGGCCCGCCGGTTATTCTCGGAAGCCCCCCAAGACGACACGATCCAGCCCCGGCGCTCCAAGCGGTGGAGCGACGGATAGAGGGACCCCTGCTGCACGGTCAGAACCTCGTCCGAGACCTGCTGGATGCGCTGCGAAATCGCCCAGCCGTGCTTGGGGCCGGCGGCGAGGGCGCGCAGGATCAGCAGATCCAAGGTTCCCTGGAGGATGTCGGGTTTGGTCGTTTCGTTCTTTCGCACCATCGTCATCTCCGGTGGCTCGCCCCCCGCGGAGCTCACTGTGCCGTTCTACAAAAGGATACGCTCGCTCCTGTAGATTGTTTAGGGGAGTTTATGACGGGACGGCCCGAAGCGCCTGCCCCGCGCGAGCTCCAGGCGCCGGTCGACCCGGATCGACTCGAGGAAGTCCACGTCGTGGCTGATCACCAGCAGCGCCCCCCGGTAGCCGCGGAGGGCCTGCTCGAGCACCTCGACGGTGGCAAGGTCGAGGTTGTTCGTGGGCTCGTCCAGCACCAGGAAACGCGGAGGCGTGGGCGTCGCGAAGAGTCCCACCAAAGCCGCACGCATGCGTTCGCCCCCCGACAGCGTCTCCGGCAAGCGTCCGGCGGCGGCGCGGCCGAGGCCGAAACGGTCCAGACCCCAGTAGACCTCTTGGGCGGTGAGCTGCGGCTGCCGATCTCCCAATCCTTCAAGCAGCGGTCGCCCTTCCGGCAGCAGCGACGCCCGCTGGTCGAGCCAGGCGATTCGTTCCTCGTTGAGGCGTACTCGCCCGCAGGTCGGCACCTGCTCACCGACCAGGATTCGGGCCAGGGTCGATTTGCCGCTGCCGTTCGGCCCGGTGAGGGCCAGCCGCTCCGGGCCGACCATACGCACGTCCCGGGGCTCGGGCCACAGCGCCCCGTCGCCGAAGTCGACGTTGAGCCCTTCCGCTTCCACCACGACCCGCGACGCCGGCACCGAAGTGGCGGGTAGGTCGATACGCACAGCGGCCCGCTCGCGGAGTGAAGTCCGCGCAACGCTCGCCGCCGCTTCGGCCTGCGCCATACGATCGTCGTGGACCTCGCTGAGCCGCGCCGTGGTGCGCTCAGCCCGGCGCTTGGCGCCTTGGATCTCAATCTTGGAGAGCCCCCGGCGCGCCGCCGCCTCCCGACCGCTCCGCCCGCGCCGGGCTTGGCGCTCCGCCGCCGCTTGGGCCGCCCGGCGCTGCTGCGCCAGACGCTTGGTGGCGTCTTCGAGACGTTGCCGGGCGGCCTCCTCTTCAAGCAGGAGCTGCTCCCGGTAATGATCATAATTTCCGCCGTAGCTGCGGAGGCCGCGGGAGGACAGCTCCAAAATGCGGTCGAGGCGCCGCAGCAGCGCGCGGTCGTGGCTGATCACCAGCAGCCCCCCCGGAAAAAGCCGAAGGGCGTCGTACAAAGACTCACGGGCGCCGCCGTCAAGGTGGTTGGTGGGCTCGTCGAGCACGAGAAGGTCCGGGCCGTCGAGGAAGCAGCCCGCGATGGCGACGCGCATCGCCTCACCGCCCGAGAGCCGGTCGACGGGGTCACCGAGGGCCAAGTCGCCGAGGCCGAGCCGATCGAGCACGGCGCCGGCGCGGGATTCGAGGTCCCAGGCGTCGCCGACCTGCTCGAAAAGCGCGTCGTCGACGGCCCCCGATTCGATCGCGGCCAGCGCGTCGTAGGGCTCCGCGACGCCGAGGGCGTCGACGACGCGCCCGCTCACCTGGACCTGCTGCGGCAGCCAGCCGATGCGACCCGAACGCCTGACGACACCCGCCGTCGGCTCGAGCTCACCCACCAGCAAGCGGGCCAGGGTCGTCTTGCCGACCCCGTTGCCGCCGACCAGGCCCGTCGCCCCACGGCCGAGGGCAAAACTGACCCCGTCGAGAACCCGACGTCCATCCGGCGTTTCCCAGATGAGCCGCTCGCCGACCAGCACATTAGAGCCGGCCGTCGCGTGATTCCTTGCGCCGTTTTCAGACGACAAATCAAAGGATGCTGACAAATCTCATCTCCTCGGTGCCGCGGAGTCGGTCCGACTCCGCCCGCGGCTTGGTTCGAAGGACCCGGGAGATGGACAGCAGACGCTGGACGGCTCCCCGGTCGGAGGGCTCATCCGGCGTGCGGTCTTTGCGCGACGCGGGCTTTAGGGGCTCAGAGGCTCGGTTGTTCGAGCGTCAGGCGTCAATGGCGAGCGACGTCCAAGAGCCCAAACCAGCGGATGAGTGCGACGTCGCGACACGTGACGTCGTCGGGCTGGTGGTGTTGAGGCTCATGGGCTGGAGGTCGTTCTTCTTTGCGGCTTAGCGCCTGATCGGCGCGGAGCAGAGGTCCGTGGACGGCGTCGCAACGTTTGTTACGTGCCCGATGGTCTAAGGTTCGGTAGCGCCTCTGCGTCGGTTCGCTGAAGCTATCCGACCCGGCCGGGGTATACAAGGCCTCGCAAAGGCCCACCACTCCGACGAGCGGACGCCACCACGGCGCCGAATCCACCGTGCCACCGCCGGCGTATTTCCGTCTGCTTTCTTCTCTTTCTCACCACGCCCCAGCGGCGAGTAAGGACATGCCATGAGCGATCGCCCCGACCGCCCCGCCTTCGACCGCAGCCAAGTCTCCGACGACGAGCTGCGCCAGCGCCTGACGCCCATGCAGTACCGCGTCACCCAACAAGACGGCACCGAGCCGGCGTTCCATAACGAGTTTTGGGACAACAAGCGCCACGGCCTCTACGTCGATATCGTCTCCGGCGAGCCGCTCTTTAGCTCCCTCGACAAATACGACTCGGGCTGCGGCTGGCCGAGCTTCACGCGGCCGCTGGCGGACGGGCAGATCGTGTCCAAGTCGGACTACAGCCACGGGATGACCCGCGTCGAGGTGCGGTCAAAGGAAGGCAACTCCCACCTCGGCCACGTCTTCGAAGACGGCCCTGCGCCCACCGGCATTCGCTTCTGCATCAACTCCGCCTCCCTGCGCTTCATCCCCGTGGAGGATTTGGAGCACGAAGGCTACGGCGACTACGTCGCGCGCTTCGCCGACCTGTCCTAGTGCCCCGTTTGACAATTCCCTTCCACCCTCTTCGGTCTCTCGCGGCGCTGGCTGCGTTGCGCCTCCTCGAAAGAGCTGGGCTATTCCTGCGTCGGCGCGCCTTGCCAGCACCACGAGATCCTCAAAGACTTCTGGAAGGTTCTTGTCAACCGGATCACTAGCCCGCCGCGTGTCGACCTGACCGCGGCTGCTTCTTCCGACGTCGCGGGCTACCGGAACGGCGTGGCGACACGGCCGTTCACCAGCTGCCCGCGCCAGCGATGGGGGATGATCTCGCGGTCGCGCGGTCGACCGCTCCAGCCTTCGAGCGTGACGGTGGCGTCAAAGCTGGCGACCCCGTCTTCCACCCGCACTGTGTGCAGCGTGATCCGAGCCTCCACCTCACGGTGTCGCGTCAGCAGCTCTTCGAAGAAAACCCGGGTGGTGGAGTCGGGCCGGCCGCCCCACGCTTCGAAGATCTCCTCCAGATCGTGGTCACCGACGCCGTCGTGGATGTCGTCGAGCCGGTCCCTGACGTCATCGACCAGGTCTTCGCGCTGAATGTCGATCCATCGATCCACCCGCGCCCGCCAGCGGCGGGCCTGGCGGTGGTCGGGGTGGAAGCGGAGCATCTGGTCGAGGTGACGACGGAGGCTGTGGTAGAGCTTGGCTTTGCGCAATGACTCGGCGCGCGCCCACAGCCGGGACGCCGGCGGCACCGGGTCGACGCGGATGTCGACACCGCCGCCCGGCCGCTCGAGGAGCTGCGGCGATTCCCGCCCGGCTGACGCGGCATCGTCGCGGGGAAAAGGACCGTCGCCCCGCCGCCGGTAGGCCTGACGTCGTCCGCCGGAGCCGAGGCGATACGAGAAGAGATCGGAGCCGTGGAATCGCACGTCCTCGAGCACCAGCCGGTAGTCGCCATCCGCGGCGCGGAAGGCGATAAAAGTGCCGCGGTCCGGCAGCTCAAACGCCGTGTAGAAGGGCGGCAGGTGGCGGCTTTCGACGGGGTAGAGCTCGACCAGGAGCGACCCGCGGCGGACGCGATCGACCACCACGGGGGCAAACTCGGCGTCCGTCTGGCGTCCGCCGATATCGAGTCGCCAGCGGCCCGCCAGGCGACGGATCAGCCCGCGGTCGGTGAGCGTGACGCCCCGCTCGTCTTCAAGACTTTCCGTGGTCTCGGCCAGCTCCTGCGCCCGGGCCTTCTGCCGTTCCAAGAAGGCGGCTTGTTCGGCGTCTGCGGCGTCGGACGGAGCTTCCACCCCGTCCGAGGCCTCCGGGGCGCCCGTCGCCGTCGTTCCGCCGAGCCCGAGGCCTTCGAGCGGCGCCGACGGATCGTTCCGTCCCCACAGCGACAGGAAGGTCGTGGCGCCGGCGACCACCGCGAGCACCGCCACGGCCACCACGATCCACACGCGACGGGCCGGATCGGGGCTCCCGCCGATCGCCCCGTCGGCCGTCGTCCTCTGCGAATCTTCCGAATCTCCGCCCGCGCCCGGCGGCCCCGGCCGATCGACGGCCGGCGGGTCGCTCACTGGCGGGATCCGGGCAGCTCGATCTCGAGGTTCTTGATCCGGCGATAGAGGGTCGGCCGCGAAATCTGCAGCCGCTCCGCCGCCAGGCTGGTGTCGCCGCCGCAGGCTTCGAGCGTCGAAGCGATTTCATCCCGCTCAACGGCTTCCAAGATATCGGTCAGGGAGCCGCCGATCTGGGTCGGCTGCTGGCCGCGGATCGTCGCCGACAGGCGACCGGTGTCGAGCAGCTCGTTATTTTCCAAGAAGAGCGCGGCGCGCGAAATCTCGTTGCGCAGCTGGCGGATATTGCCGGGCCAGCGATACCGACGCAGCGCCCGCAGGGCGGCGCGCGAAATGCCGCGCACCCGGATGCCGTAGCGATCCGCCTCCTGCGATAGGAAATAGGCCGCAAGATTCGGAATGTCTTGGCGACGACGCCGCAGGGGCGGCAGCTCGACCTCCCAAGTGGCGATGCGGTGGTAGAGATCCGAGCGGAAGGTGCCCTCCTGGATCATCTTATGGATCGGCCGATTCGTGGCGGCGATGATGCGCGCCCGGGCCGGCCGCGGCGTGTGGCCGCCGAGCCGGAAGACTTCCTTCTCCTGGAGCACCCGGAGGATCTTCGCCTGGGTCTCCGGCGCCATATCGCCGATCTCATCCATGAACAGAGTGCCGCCGTCGGCGGCCTCGAATTTACCGGCCCTCGCTTCGACGCCGGTGGCCACGCCGCGCTCGACGCCAAAGAGCTCCGCTTCGAGCAGGTCCTTCGGCAGCGACGCGCAGTTGATCGCCACCAGCGGACGCGCCGCCCGCGGGGACGCGGAGTGGAGAAAATGCGCCAGCACTTCTTTACCGGTCCCCGACTCCCCGTAGATCATGACGCCGACGTCGCCGCGCGCCACCCGCTCGGCCTGGTCGTAGATACGCTGCACGTCGGGCTCGACGGACGGCGGCTGGGGCCGGTCGGCGCTGCCGCCGGCGGTCGGCGGCTCGGGGCGCGGCTCCCCCTGGAGACGGCCGGAGAGCGTCACGAGATGCAGGGCCGACTCGACCACCGGGCGATAGTGCTCGGCGGCGGCTTTCTTGATGAAGCAGGCCCGCACCTCCATCCAATCGTGGGCCGCCACGACCCACTCCTCATCGCCGCGCTGCTCGGTCTCGGCGGACGCTTCGTAGAGCAGGCCGCGCTCCTTCTCCCCCGCGTCGACGCTGATCTCGACAATCTCCACCGCGGTCACCGGCATCGTCTCGTAGAGCGCAAAGCCCACGAGCTGGGACGTTTTATGCGGACTGGCGTCGACCGTCAGGTGATTGAGGGCGCGGGGCAAGTGGTCGAGGGTGAAGTGATCGAGCGGTGAGAACGACTCCGTCAGCTCATTGCCGTCGCCGCTGACCACGCCGCTCGGATCGTCGCCGTCGCCGACGTTGATGCCGACTTCGATGTCATCGTCGGGCACCTCCTCGAGCAGCACCACCACGCGGCCGATGACGAAGATATCCCCGGGCGACAGCGGCGCCCGGTCGATACGCTCTGAGCGCAACAGGGTGCCGTTGGTCGAGCGCAGATCCTCCAGCTCCGTGCGCTCACCACTCACGTTGATCACGGCATGCCGGCGCGACACGGTGGGGTTGGGCAAACACACATCACACGACGGATCCGAGCCGAGGACGTTTCTGCCATCGTGGAGGGTGGCGCGAATCGTCTGGTCGTCAAACCTGGCGAGGATGCGAAAAGCCATCAAGTGTTCCCTTGGTTTGTGATGGGGCGCAGACTTTATGCTGATTTGCTGGAAATTGCAGCGAATCTCTACAGCGCATCCACTTTCGGACGTCTTTTTTCTCAGACCTGAGAACGGTTCGTTATCAACTTTGATTCTATTGATGTCACCACGCGCCGTCCACCGGCGGCAGGACGCCGAGAAATCGACGTTCTGGCCGAAAAGCGGGCCGCCGGCAAACCTGGCACGCCGCTTGCTTTACTACTCCTGCGAGCGGCGACCGACAGCGATTGGGCCCGCATGTGAACGCCGCTCACGACAGAAAAGACAACCCCGGATCACGATCCGGGTTGGTCACAACCCGCTTTTCCAGTGTCCCGATACCTGCTTCGTCCCGAGGCAGGATTTTTTTTGCCCGCAAAGACCACCGGCCGCGGCGCGTTCGACCGTCCGCCGGACCCGGCCAGCGCCCTCAGGCCGGGATGGCTTCTTCGCCGCGGAACTGCAGCTCGTAGAGCTTGGAGTAGATGCCGCCGCGCGCCAAGAGCTCTTCGTGACTACCGACTTCGCGCACCTCGCCGCGGTGGAGCACCAAGATGCGATCCGCCCGGCGTACGGTCGACAGGCGGTGCGCGATGACCAGGCTCGTGCGGTCGACGAGCAGACGGTCCAGGGCGCCCTGGATCCGCGCTTCGGTCTCGCTATCCACCGACGCCGTCGCCTCGTCGAGGATCAGAATCCGCGGATCAAACGCCAGGGCGCGGGCGAACGCGACCAGCTGCTTCTGCCCCACCGATAGGCCGCCGCCGCGCTCTTGCAGCACCGTCTCGAGGCCGTCGGGCAGCTTCTCGACAAAATCGAGGGCGTCGACCTCACGCAGCGCATCGATGACCTGGGATCGGTCGAGGTCGTCGCGGCCCAGTCGAATGTTGTGCTCGAGGTCGCCCGAGAAGAGGAAGACGTCCTGGAGCACCATCGCGATCGATCCGCGGAGCGCCGAGACATCCCAGCCGCGCACGTCGACGCCGTCGATGCGTACGGTCCCGGAGTCGACGTCGTAGAACCGGAGCAGGAGACTGGCCAGCGTGCTCTTGCCCGCGCCGGTGTGGCCGACGACGGCCAGCGTCTCCCCCGGCTCGATCCGGAAAGACAGGTTCCGGAGGATCTCTTCGCCGGGCTTATACGAGAATGTGACGCGGTCAAACTCCACCGCGCCGGTGACCGCCCGGGGCCGGTGGGCGTCGGGGGGCGACTCGATCTCCACCGGCGCGTCGAGCAACTCGAAAATGCGCTCGGAAGACGCCATCGCCGACTGCAGGATGTTGTATTTCTCCGACAGGTCCGCCAGCGGCTGGTAGAAGCGCTGGACGTATTGCAGGAAGGCCACCAGGGCGCCCAGCGTCAGCGCGCCGCCGAGGATCTGACGGCCGCCGACGCCCAGGACGACCGCCATGCCGAAGGCGGTGATCAGCTCCACCGCCGGGTAGTAGATGGCGTAGTAGTAGATCGTGCGCACGTGGGCTTCGCGGTGCGCGTCGTCCCGGCGTCGGAATTCAGAGCGCGTGCTGTCCTGCTGACCGAAGAGCTGGACCAGGCCCATGCCGCTGATGTGCTCTTGCAGAAATGCATTGATCTTCGCCAGCTTCACCCGCACTTCCCGGTAGCTCCGGCGCGCGCGCATCTTGAACCACAGCGTCAAGCCGCCGAGCAGCGGCAGCACGGCGAAGCTCACCAGCGCCAGGCGCCAGTCGAGGGCGAAGAGCACGGTGACGATGCCCGCCAGCAACACGACGTCACCGAAGATCGAGACCAGCCCGGAGGTGAAGAGCTCGTTCAGCGACGCGACGTCGTTGGTCGACCGGGTCACCAGGCGCCCCACCGGGCGATGGTCGAAGTAAGACACCGGCAGGCGCTGCAGATGGCCGAAGATGTCGCGTCGAAGGTCGCGCATGATCAGCTGCCCCATCAGACCCATGACGTAGCTCTGCACGAAGAGCGTCAGGAACGTCCCGAGGATGGCGGCGAGGTAGACCGCGGCGGCGAGGGCGACGCCGGTGGTCGCCGGCACGTCGAGCAGGCCGAACTTCTCGAGCTGCCCGGCGGCGACGGCCTGCAGGCCCGAACGCGGCCCCTCGACGGGGGCAATATAACGGTCGAGGGCCAGGGCTGTCACCAGGGGCCCGACGAGCTGCAAAAGCGACGACAGGATGATCAGTGACACGGCCGCCGCGGCCATCTTCCAATACGGCCTGACGTAACCCAGCAGTCGCCGTAAGAGTCGGCCATCATAGACCTTGCCGACGTCGTGCTCTTCGTCGAGTGTGGCGGTGGTACTCACCCAGGGAGGATACCGCAGCGTGATTTTACGCGGCACACCTGGTATCCTCGCTCTGAGGCTCTTCTCATCAGACTCCGGCGCGCGTCGACCGAATCTCCCGGGCGGCCAATCGCTACGCGATCACCCTTCCCGTCGAGATCGAAGCTGATCCCGGCACCGCGTGCCGTCAGACGTCGAGCCCCCCACGCCAGAGACACCATCCGAAGCACCGCCTAGGGAGATTTACGTAGTGCCGCCGACTCTGAATGCCTTGCTCAAAACGATGGTCGAGCAAGGCGGCTCGGACCTTCACGTCACGACGAATACGCCGCCCCAAATCCGGGTTGACGGCAAGCTCCGGCAGCTGAATTTGCCGCCCCTCACGCCGACGGATACCAAGCAGCTCGCCTATTCGATCCTGACCGATATCCAGAAGCACCGGCTCGAAGAGGATCTGGAGCTCGACTTCTCCTTCGGCATCAAAGGCCTCGCGCGCTTCCGCGGCAATATCTTCCACCAGCGCGGCGCCGTCGCCGCCGTGTTCCGGACCATCCCGTACGAGATCCGCACTTTCCGCGAGCTCGGCCTGCCGTCGGTCATCGAAAAGATCTGCGAAAAGCCCCGCGGCCTGGTGCTGGTCACCGGGCCTACGGGTTCCGGCAAATCGACAACGCTCGCGGCGATGGTCGACAAGATCAACCGCGAGCGATCCGAGCACATCCTGACGATTGAAGATCCGGTCGAGTATCTCCACCAGCACCAAGGGTGCTTGGTCAATCAGCGGGAGCTCAACGCCGACACCAAAAGCTTCTCCGGCGCCCTGCGCGCCGCCTTGCGTCAGGATCCCGACGTGGTGCTCATCGGTGAGATGCGCGACCTCGAGACGGTCGAGTCGGCTCTGCGCATCGCCGAAACCGGCCACTTGACCTTCGGCACGCTGCACACTAATTCCGCCGCCCAGACCATCAACCGCATCATCGACGTCTTCCCGGCGCACCAGCAGTCGCAGGTGCGCGCCCAGCTCTCGCTGGTGCTCGAAGGCATCATGTGCCAAGCGCTGCTGCCCAAAATCAACGGCAAAGGCCGGGCGATGGCGATGGAAATCCTGGTGCCGAGCTCCGGTATTCGAAACCTCATTCGCGAAGACAAGATCCACCAGATTTACGGCATGATGCAGACCGGCCAGACCAAATACGGGATGCAGACTTTCAACCAAAGCCTCGCCAACCTGTATTTCAAGCGTTTGGTGACGCTGCAGAGCGTGATGAATCGCTCTTCGATGCCCGATGAGCTGCAGGAGATCATTTCCCGCGGCCCGCAATCGATGAACCCCAACGTCGGCCAGGTAGGCGCGCGAGCCCGTTGACGGATCCACCGATCCGAACGCGGCGCACCGATCCAAACCCGCGACCCCTTCCGTACCCGTAGAAGCCTCACGAAAGTAGACCAGGAGAAAATCGATGCCCAACTTCGCTTGGAAAGGACGCAATCGCACGGGATCCGTCGAAGAAGGCGTGCTCGTGGCCGATAACCGCGACGCCGCAGCGGCCATCCTGCGTCGTCAGCAGATCCAGGTCACCAACCTTCGGGAGCAGGAAAAGCGCATCCGATTGGTCCCCAAGGTCGGCGGCAAGGTGCCGTCGAAGAAGCTGTCGATCTTCACCCGCCAATTCTCGGTGATGCTCGACGCCGGCCTGCCGCTGGTCCAGTGTCTCGAGATCCTCGGCGGCCAGGAAGACCATAAGATTTTCAAGAAGATCATCGACGATGTGCGTAGCGACGTCGAGCAAGGCACGTCGCTCGCCGAAGCGATGAAGCGCCATCCCGGCGCCTTCGACAACCTCTACGTCAACATGATCGCCGCCGGTGAGGCCGGCGGTATCCTCGACATCATCCTGCAGCGCCTCTCCGGCTATATCGAGAAATCGGTGAAGCTGAAGAGTCAGGTGAAGTCGGCCATGACCTACCCGATCGCCGTGATCTTGATCGCCGCCGGCGTGGTGTCGATCATCCTGCTCAAGGTGATCCCGGTCTTCGCCTCCATGTTCGCCTCGATGGGCGCCCAGCTGCCTTACCTCACCCGCATCGTGGTGTCGGCCAGCGACATGCTGCGCTCCTATTTCGGCTGGTTCGTCGCCTTCATGATCTTCGCCATCGTCGCGCTGCGGGAATGGCATAAGACCTACCGCGGCGCCCGCGTGCTCGATCGGGTCGTGCTCGGCATACCGATCATCGGCATGCTGCTGCGCAAGATCGCCATCGCCCGCTTCTGCCGCACCCTGGCCACGCTCACCGCGTCCGGCGTGCCGATCCTCGACGGCCTCGAAATCACCGCCAAGACGTCGGGCAATACGATCATTGAAGACGCCATCATGAGCGTGCGAAAGGCCGTGGAAGAAGGTCGCACGATCAGCCAGCCGCTCTCTGAAACCAAGGTCTTCCCGGCCATGGTGTGCCAGATGATCGCGGTCGGTGAACAGACCGGTGCCCTCGACGCCATGCTGTCGAAGATCGCCGACTTCTACGAAGACGAGGTCGACGCCGCCGTCTCCGGCCTGATGAAGTTGATCGAACCGATCATGATCGTTTTCCTCGGCGTGATCATCGGCACCATCGTGATCGCCATGTACCTGCCGATGTTCTCGATCATCACCCAGATCTAGAGCGATCTCACCGACGTCCGTCGACTTCCCTCGATCGGACGTCCGCCCGCCCGGCGGGCATTTCGGGGCGCGTGGTACAGCCGCGCGCCCCGCGCTTATTCGCGGGTAAGATGCGCTTCCATGTCCGAGCTCAATACCAAGCTGATCTGGCTGATGGCGATTCGCATCTTGGTGGTGTTGAGTCTGCTGCTCCCGAACCTGATCAGCCCCACCGGCGACGATGGCGAAGGCGGCCTGATCCGCATCGCCGCCGCCATCCAAGAGCTGCTCTCCCCCACCCTGGACGACGAGCCGGTGTCGATCGCGGACGGCGGCCAGCAGTCTTTCGCCGGCGACATCCTGCAAATGCTGGTCGCCTTCGTCTCGACCCAGACGCTGCTCTACGCCGCGCTGCTGCGCTTCATGGGCGATCGCCCCAAGCTGCACGCCTACCTGCAATTCGCCGGCGATCTCCTGCTCATTTCGCTGCTGATCTACAAATTCGGCGGCGCCACGGTCAACCTCTCCGTCCTCTACTTCGTCGTCATCGCCGTCGCCTCGTTCCTGCTCCGCAGGCGCGGAGGCCTGGTCGTGGCGACGGCGGCGACGCTGCTCTACGGCCTGGTCTCCCTCGCCCACCAGTCCACCAGCTTCCGCGGCCTGTGGGCCGAAGGCGGACCGTTTTCCGCGCCGGCCGCGATCGAGCAGCCGAGCGGCGAAAGAACGCCGCCGAACTTCATCGAAAAGACCCTGCTCTGGGCCGAGCCCCCGGACCGCGCCGAGGTCACCGGCGTGCCGGTGGCGTACACCCTGCCGGTGCACATTTTCGGCTTTTATGCCGTCGCCCTTTTCGCCGCCTACCTCGCCCGTGACCTCGCCCTCGAGCGCAAGCTCGAGCAGCGCTCCATGGACCTCGCCTACCTCCAAGTGCTCCACCGCGACGTGATTCAGTCGATCTCGAGCGGCATGCTCGTCACCGACCTCGACGGCGTCACCACGAATATCAACCGCGCCGGCGCCCAGATCCTGGCCCTCGCGGAATCGGAGTTCGAAGGCCGCCACGTCTGCGACATCGGTCTCTTCACCCGCGACCAGTGGCGCGAGCTCACCAAGGACAAAGAGCACTCCGAAGTCACCCGCGGCGAAACCGAGCTGACCCGCCATAGCGGCGAGCGATTTTTAGGCTACACGCTCTCGCCGCTCCGCGACGCCGACGGCGAGCACCGGGGTTTCATCCTTATTTTCCAAGACCTGACGGAATGGCGCGGACTTCAAGACCAGCTTCGAATCCAAGATCGCATGGCCGCTTTGGGCCAGATGGCCGCCGGCCTTGCCCACGAGGTCGGCAACCCCCTCGCCGCCATCTCGGGGTCGGTCCAGATGCTGTCGAGCGCCGCCGAGACCGGCTCGTCAAGCGCCAAGCTGCTCAACATCACCCTGCGCGAGAGCCGGCGCCTAGACCGCACGGTGAAGAATTTCCTGCAGTTTGCCCGCCCCCGGGACCGGCACGAAGAGCCCATCGACATCTGCGAGCTACTGCAAGCGGATCTCGAACTTCTGCGTAATAGCGACGAGGTGATTTCCGGCCACGAGCTGGTCGCCGACCTCGAGCCGCCCTCCGCGATCGTCGTGCTCGACCGCGACCAGGTCTCCCAGATTTTCTGGAACCTGGCCCGCAATGCCCTGCAAGCGATGCCCGACGGCGGCACGCTGCGGGTGGTCGGACGCATCGAAGACGAACGCTACCTGCTGCGCTTCAGCGACCAGGGGCGAGGCATGTCGAAGGAGGAGCGGGACCAGCTCTTCCAACCTTTCAAGTCATTCTTCGACGGCGGCATGGGTCTCGGCATGGCCATCGTGTACCGCATCGTCGAAGAGCACCGCGGCAATATTGAAGTCGACAGCGAGCCCGGCCGCGGCACGACGATCACAATCGATCTGCCGCTCGGCGGCGGCGCTCGATTTGAGGAGATGCCCACGTGAGTCCGAAAGTCCTGGTGGTAGACGACGAGGCGAGCATGATCGAGTTCCTGCGCCTGCTCTTCGAAGAGGAGGGCTACGCGGTGCAGACCGCCGGGTCGGTGACCGAGGCCCGCTCACGCATCACCGACGGCCGCTTCGACCTCGTGCTTTCCGACATCCTGATGCCCGACGGCAATGGCCTCGAGCTGCTGCGGGAGATCAAAGAAGCGTCACCCCATACCGCGGTGATCATGATGACCGCCTACACCTCGACGAAATCCGCCGTCGAGGCGATGAAGCTCGGCGCCTACACCTACGTCTCCAAACCCTTCGACGTCGACGAGCTCAAAGTCACGGCCCGGGGCGCGCTCGAGAAGAATGACCTCGAAACCGAGAACGTTTACCTGCGACGCGAGCTCGAGCAGAAATACCAGTTTTCAAACATCATCGGCCGGTCGCAGAAGATGCAAGACATCTTCTCGCTCATCGAGCGCGTCGCCCGCACCCAGTCGACGGTTCTGATCCGCGGCGAGTCCGGCACCGGCAAAGAGCTCATCGCCCACGCGATCCACTACCACGGGCCGCGCGCAGAAAAGCGTTTCCTATCGATCAACTGCGGCGCTCTGCCGGAGAACCTGCTCGAAAGCGAGCTCTTCGGCCACGAGCGAGGCGCGTTCACCGGCGCCGTCCGCGAAAAGAAGGGGCTCTTCCAAGAAGCCCACCAAGGCACCCTCTTCCTCGACGAGATCGGCGAGATGACCACGCCGATGCAGGTCAAGCTGCTGCGCGCCCTGCAGGAGCGGACGGTGCGCAAGGTCGGCGGCACCCAGGAAGAATCCGTCGACGTACGCATCGTCGCGGCGACCAATCAAAATCTCGCCGAGCTGATCGACGAAGGGAGCTTTCGGGAAGACCTCTTCTACCGCATCAACGTGATCCCTATTCACCTGCCGGCGCTGCGCCAGCGGCGGGAGGACGTGCCGCTGCTCGTCGACTTCTTCATCAAGAAGTTCAGCCGCGACATGGGCGTCGAGCCGAAGCCGATCTCGGTCGAAGCGCTGCGCGCGCTCGAAAGCTACGACTGGCCCGGCAACGTCCGGGAGCTCGAGAACACCATCGAGCGGGCGCTCGCCCTGGCGACGGAAGAGCGCCTGACCACCCGCGACCTGCCGCCCCACCTGGTCGCCGGCTCGGCGGAAAAGAAAGAGTCCATCTACCTCCCCGAAGAAGGTCTCGACCTCGAGGCCTACCTCGACGACATCCGCAGCGAGCTGATGCAGCGGGCCCTCGAACGCTCCGAAGGCGTCCAGACCCAGGCCGCCGAGATGCTGCACATGACCTTCCGCTCCTTCCGCTACTACGCGAAGAAGCTCGGTCTCACCGGCGGATCCTGAGCTCGACGACGTCAGTCTTCTTCAAGGGGCTCCGTCCAGTGATCCGCCGCGGCGATCGCGAGCACCAGGGCCGCCGGCACCAGGTGAAAAAGCAGGCGGGCGGCGCTGGTGGCGATCCAGTGCGCCGTGTCCACGGGCCCCGAGGTATAGGAATAGACGTAGAAGAGCAGCTGCGCTAGGAGCAGCAGGGCCGCGAAGCGGAGCCGCCGATGCAGCGCCAGCGCCGGCAGGGCCGCCAGCACCAGCGGCAGTCCCCACCAGTCCGGCAGCAGCGCCGTTTTGACCAGGCCGGCGAGTACCGTCGGCAGCCGGGCGGCGTCAAAGGCGCCGGTGTTGGACTCGAGGAAAAGTCCGTGGCCGAAGGTCAGCCACGCCCAGACGCCGACGACCACGGCCGTCGGCCCGGCGCTCCGCAGCCCGGTCGCGAGCGCGGTGCGCACGCGGGCCCCGGGCTCCGCCGAGACGCGGCGCAGGGCGTGCAAGGCTAGCAGGGCCGCCGCCGCCGGCAGACCTTCGAGCTTGACTGCTGCGAGCAGCGCGGCGACCACCGCCACGTCGAAGTCACTGCCGCGGGTCGCCGGTCGCACCAAGACGCACACGGCCGCCGTCACCGCCGCCGCCATGATGACGTCGGCCCCGCCGGCTTGCCGGAAGCCGACCGCGAAGGCCGTCGCTCCGAGCGCCGCGACGATCGAGGCGAGCGCCGCGCCGGGCGCGCTTTTCGCCGCGGCGTCGGCGAGGGCCCGAATCGCGAAGAGAAGCAGGACGAAGAACGCCGTCGCCAAGACCGCCGCCACCGGCCACCCGAGGCCGGCGGCGTTGAACGCGGCGGCGTGCAGCGCCGGCAGCAGGCTCGGGTAGTCGGGGTGCAGATAGGCGTTCCACGGCTGCGCCAGATACTTCAGGTCGACGCCCCCCGCCAGCGCGAAACGCGCCGCCTTCTGCCCCCAGTGGTAGACGTAATCCGCATGGACGTTCATGCGCAGGGCCGACGCCGCGGCGAAGAGCGAAGCGGCCCCGGCCAGGACCAGGAGCTCAATCGTCCGGACAGAGCCCATCACCTCTGGCCGGAGCGACCGGATGGACGACGAGGCCGAAGACAGGGCCGACCGGAACGTGGGGAAGTGCCCCCGGCCCGCTCCGGCAGCTCCCGTCCTTTCGGCGAGACCGAGACCGCCGAGCGCCGAAACGAGCGCCAATCCCCAGACCGCCGCGGGCGACCACGACACGCCGATCGCCGACAGCAGGCCGAGTCCTAGTCCGGCGAGCAGAAGACCCAGTGACGCGCTGAGCATCGAGCGCACGGCGGCCGGTTCAGCGTGCCGCGCGCGCCGGACGGGTCCCCACCCGGCGAGGCACCACAGACCCAGGAGCGCCGTCGCCACGAGCGACAGGCCATCGCCGTCGGTGATCACGGCGCACCCCCGAGGTCGTAGAGCCAGAGGGGCTCGACGGCGCAGAGCGGCCCCTCGCCCGCGCGCGGGGCGCCCGCCACCAGGTACCGGGCCGGCGCCGCCGAACCGTCGGCGCCGACCGGACGGAGGTCAAAATCGGGCAGCATCGAAATCACCCACAGGCTCCAGTAGAGCCCCTGGGGCCCGAGGGCCGGATCCGGAGTGATCGCCAGCAGCTCGCCGTCGAGGCCACGTTGATAAAGACACGCGCTCAGCTGACCCGACGCGATGCGCAGACTCTCCACGTGCTGCCCTTCGGGGGTCCAGAGGGCCGGTTCCGTCGCCGGCCACGGGTCGGCGAGGCGAAATCGAATCGCCTGGGAGCTCTCCACCGCCACGCCGAGCAGTAGCCAAGCCACCAGGGCGGCGCCCACACCCCAGAAGGCGCGGCGCCGCGGCGAGGGAAGCCGCGCCTCTGCTAGGATCCCGGCCACTTCACGGAGCGGGGCGCGGCGCGGGCCGGTCCGGCGCGTTTCTGGAGACTCGTTCATGCTTGTTCGCCACCCGTTCAGAGCTCTATCCGTCGCACTACTCGCCGCCCTCGCCGTCTTCGTCGGCTGCACCGCCGAATCGCCGGAGACCACGTCGGGCTGCTCGGATTGTAATGTCCTCCTCATCGTCGCCGACACCCTGCGGGCCGACCGCCTGGGATCCTACGGCTACGAAAGACCCACGAGCCCATTCTTCGACCGGCTGAGCGAGCAGGGTGTGCTCTTCGAGCAGGCCCGCGCCACGGCGTCGTGCACCTTCCCGTCGGTGAATTCGCTGCTCACGTCGCGCGACAGCATCATCTTCCTGAACGAGGAGACCCGGCCCGGGATCCCGGAGACGGTCCGCTCCCTGCCGGAGATGCTCGCAGAAGCCGGCCGACGCACCATCGCCATCTCCGCGTCGCCGGTGGTCCGCAACACGCCGTCCAAGCACAACCCGAAGGGCGGCTACGGCCGCGGCTTCGAAGTCTTTGACGAGTCGGTGGTGTGGGCCCACGGCACCCACGTCACCTTGAAGGCCCAAGAGCTGCTGGAAGATATCGGCGACGACCCGTTCTTCCTCTACCTGCACTATATGGATCCCCACGATCCCTACGTGCCGCTGAAGTCCTACGAGGGCCTCTTCGCCGGCGATTACGACGGCCCCCACGAATTTGTCGAAGCCGGCGACCCGAATCCCCTCTCGGCGATGATCCGCGAACAGACCTTCGACGAGCTCGCCGACATCGACCGCGATATCGGCCACCTCTCGAATCTCTACGACGAGTCGATCCGCACCTTCGACCACGCCCTCGAGCAGCTCTTCCAGATTCTCGAGGCCCGCGGCGAGCTCGACAAGACGCTGGTCCTGATCACGTCCGACCACGGCGAGGCGTTCTACGAGCACGGTGTCGTCAAGCACTGCTACACGGTCTTCGATAACGAAGTGCACGTGCCGCTGCTCGCCCTCGGACCGAACGTCGAAACCGGCCGAGTGAAAGTCGCCGCGTCCCTGCTCGACGTTGTACCGACGGTACTGGAATACCTCGGCCTCGAGAAAAGTCCCGAGCTCCAGGGTCGCAGCCTGCTGCCTTTCCTCGACGACCCAACCCTCGCCTCCGACGATCGCCTCGCCTTTAGCGGCATGGGCGTCTATCGCTCCGCCACCGACGGCGAATTCAAGCTCGTCCGCCACCTCGCCGAAGACCGCTACGGCCTCTTCAACGTCGTCGAAGAGCCCTCCGAAAAAGTCGACGTCCTGGACTCCAAACGCCGCGAGTTCTTCCGCCTCCGGGAATCGCTGCTCGGATGGATGGAAACCAACGAAGGCGAGAAAAGCGCCGCAGAACGCCAGGACTTGGCGAAAGAGATCGAAGAGGAGCTACGCAGCCTGGGCTACTTGGGTTAGCCAGGAGTCGAGTCCCGTTCGGAATCCGAGGTCCGCGCCCTCGGTCCGGAGCTTCCCCCCTGCCAGCGTCTGCGGGGTGGCCGATTTCGGCGTGCACTGTCGCCAGAGTCTCTAGAGGGCTCCGGCGTCACCACGCCTAGCGACATCATCGGCGGCCGGAGCCCAGGTCTATTTCACGGACTCTGGAGGAGCTCCCCATGCGTTTCTTACTCGCCTTCGTCGCGTCGTTGCTTGCGCTGATCGGTTTCCATTCGCCTGCGGGCGCCCAGCTGAGCTTTTCGCTCGGTTGGGAGCTCGACAAGGGCTCGTCGAGCTTTGGCGTCGCCCTCGGCGATATTGAGCTCGACGGCGACCTGGATATCTACATCGCCGACCTGGACGGCGAAGACCGGCTTTTCCTCAACGACGGCTCCGGCCACTTCACCGACAGCGGCCAGACGCTCGACTCCGGCCGCGGCACGTATCCGATCTTGGCGCCGCTCGACGGCGATCTCTTTCCGGACTTGTGGCTGTCGCGCCTGCTCTCGACCAACGGTGTCTACCTCAACGACGGCGCCGGCCAGCTGAGTCTCGACCAGTCCTACGGCGCTTCGACGAGTCGGCGCGGCGCCGCGTTGGGCGACTTGGACGGCGACGGCGACCTCGACGCTTTTGCCCCGACCGACACCAGCTCCACCGCCAACGAGGTGTTCCTAAACGACGGCCTCGGCGTCTTCACCGACACCGGCCAGGCTCTGGGCTCGCTCTTCTCGCGCTCCGTCGCCCTCGGCGACGTCGACGGCGACACCGACCTAGACGCGATCGTCGGTAATAACGGCGGCAACGACCTCTGGCTCAACGACGGCGCCGGCACTTTCACCGACGCCGACATCAGCATCGGCGGCGAGGGTACCTTCGGCGTCGCGATGGGCGATCTGAATGGCGACACCTTCCTCGACGTCTTCTACGCCAACGGCTCGACCTCGGGCGACCCAAACGAGATCTGGTTCGGCGACGGCGCCGGCGGCTTCACCCAGTCCGCCCAAACCCTCGGCGACGAATATTCGTTCTCGATCGCATTGACCGACCTCAACGGCGACGGCCACCTGGACGCGGTGGTCGGCAATAACGCCAGCATCGCCAACGAGCTGTGGGCCAACAACGGCACGGGCACCTTCACGAAGCTGGGGATTGACGTCGGCATCGGCGCCGCCCTCGGCACCGCCGTCGGCGACCTCGACGGCAACGGGCGGCCCGACATCGTCTTCGCCAACGGCGGCCAGCCCGACCAGATCTTCTTCAACGGCGGCCCCGGCGTCGGCTTCGTGGAGGGTCAGCTGCTGGGCTCCAACCAAGCGAGCACGACCGAGCTCGGCGATCTAGACGGCGACGGCGACCTCGACGCCGTGGTCGGCTCGGTGGGCGGCATCACCCGCGTTTTCTTCGGTGACGGCGACGGCGCCTTCGCGGACTCCCGGCAGTGGATCGGCCACGGCCTGGGCGACAACAACGGGGATATCGAGCTCTTCGACGTCGACGGTGACGGCGACCTCGACCTCTACATGGCCAACACGATCCAGGGCATAGCCGGCGACGGCGCCAATCAGATCTGGTTCAACGACGGCACCGGCACCTTCGACCTCGCGACCGAAATCTTGATCGGCGCCGACCCGACGCCGGCGACCGCGGCCGGAGATATCGACGGCGACGGCGATCTTGATCTCATCAACGGCAACTTCACCGACAACCGCGTGTGGCGCGGCGACGGCACGGGCACTTTCACCATGGACCCGGCGGTGGTCGGCCAGGGCAATACCCAAGCCGTCGCCCTCGGCGACCTCGACGGCGACGGTGACCTCGACCTGATGTTCGGCAATTTCGGTGAAGCCAACGAGGTCTGGCTCAACGACGGCGGCGGCAACTTCACCGACTCGGGACAGCTGCTCGGCACCAACAACACCCTCTCACTGGACCTCGGCGACGTCGACGGCGACGGTGATTTGGACTGCTGGGAGGGCAACAGCCTGGCGATGGACAAGGTCTGGCTGAACGATGGCGCCGGAAACTTCACCGACTCCGGCCTCAGCTTCGGCGCCAACGTGCGCAGCAACCACGTGGAATTTGCGGATTTCGACGGCGACGGCGACCTCGACGTCTTCAGCGCCAGCGGCACCGGCCAAGCCAATAAGCTGTGGCTGGGTGACGGCGCCGGCGGCTTCGTCGATTCCGGGGTCGACTTCGGGTCGGACTCGAGCAACGGCGCCGATATCGGAGACCTCAACGGCGACGGCACGCCCGATATCCTGGTCGTCAAGTTCGACGGCGACCACCGGTCCTGGCTGAACGACACCGAGTCGCCGGTCCTCTTCATCGACGGTTTCGAGTCCGGCGATACGACCGCCTGGACCGAGACGATCCCGTAGGTCTAGCCGCCAGATCTAACGACCCAGCTCGGCGAGGGCGGAGGCCCCGCCGAGCAGGCGATAGACCGTGGGCAAAGGCAGGCCAACGACATTCGAGTAGTTGCCCTCGAGGCGCTCGATGAAGATCGCGGCCTGGCCTTGGATGCCGTAGGCGCCGGCCTTGTCCATGGGCTCGCCGCCGTCGACGTACCACTCGATTTCGTCGTCGCTCAGGGCGTTGAAATGCACCGCCGTCGACACCACTTCGACCTCGAGTCGATCCGCCGCCGGCTCGTAGACGGCGACGCCGGTCAGCACGTGGTGACCGCGACCGGAAAGCGAGCGCAGCATGCGCTTGGCGTCGTCCCGGTCCGACGGCTTGCCGAGCAGCTGACCGTCGAGCGCCACCACCGTGTCGGCGGCGAGGATCAGCTCGCCCGGCTCGGCGCGCTCCCGGGCTTTCTCCCGGGCCAGCCGCGACACGTAGGTGGTCGCGTCTTCCCCGGGTCGGGGGGACTCGTCGATATCGACCGGACGGACGTCCGGGTGCAGCCCCAAGCCGGCGAGCAGGTCGCGGCGGCGGGGCGAACCGGAGGCGAGAATCAGGCGCGGCGTCTCCATGGTCCCGAGCCTACGGAGAGCCGCCTCTGCGAACAAGCCCCTCGACCCGGCGTCGGGGCGACTCTGCTAGGGGTAGTAGCCGCGAATCGTCTTGGCGTCGAGGCCGCGGCGGCCGGGAATATCGACTTCGACTTCGCGGAAATCACTGCCCTTGCCCGTGCTTTGATAGCCGAGCAGGTATTGCGACCGGAGCTCCGCTTGGATCTGGTCGTAGACCTTGCCGAGCTGGCGGACACCGTCGATGAAGAATGTGTCGCCGCCGGTCTCGCGCGCCAGGCTGTAGAGCTTGTTACGACCTTCTTGGCTGGTGGTGCCGAAGTCGAGGCCGATGATGTAAATCGACACGCCGATGCGCCGCGCGAATTCGATGGCGTCCTTGAACGGGTAGTGGCTGACCGAATCTTCGCCGTCGGTGAGCACCACCATGGCGCGTTTGCCCTTAAGTCCGCTGAAGTAGTGGAGGGTGAAGATGATCGCGTCGTAGAGCGCCGTTTCCCCCTCGGCGTCCAGCCCGGCGAGGCCGCCGGCGA